>CAKSCN010000007.1 GCA_934444485.1 uncultured Eubacteriales bacterium
AAACTGTGATAAAATAAAAAAGTCGGGCGAATACCCGGCTGAAAGAGGATGAATTGAAACAGTTTTAAACTGGGCGGCAAATAGGAGTTAAGTGTGACTTCGTCACGATAAGAGTGCCTTCGTCACGTGAAGTGATGCTTCGCATCGTGATGTTGCCGACTCCGAGAGCCTACTTCACTTTGTGCGCAAGCACAAAAACTTCACTTCGGCGAAGCCGAAACATCGTGCAAGCGAAGCTTGCTCTTCTCTTCATGCGGCTGTGGCGCATGACCGGAGGAGGTGACTGCCATGAATAAGTTAATCAAAAGTATAGTATTTATAATACTCGTGCTTGTGATTACATATTTCATGTCACTTACACAAATAGTAAGATAGCCCCCACCCGTCAAAGTTAGGGCTATCTAAAAATAGCGCTAAGCGGCATAACCGTTAAGGTTCGCCTCTTTCACTTATATTGTACCACATCGGTGCGGATTTGTCAAGGGCAGATTCGCACTTTTTTGTTGGAATAAGAAGCGGAGAATTAGGTAGGAAATTTTGAGAAAATGCGTATTATCCGAGGTCGGTAATTGTCGGAGGTAACGGCGTGAGATTACGCTAGCGTAGTCTGCGTTCACTCGCCCTACAAAATGTCAGGGAGCCTCGGAATAACCGCACCGCCTCAAACACCAACACCCTCTGCAAAAATCCGCTATTTCGTCATCGCACAACCTCAAAATCCGCACCATTCAATCACGCACAAACGCTGTGTAGAGAGCGGAGAGAAATGTGAGTGCGCAAGCACTCAGCGTAAGCGTACATTTCCTCTCGAGTTGACCTCGTCAACTCCCCACTCTCAATTCTCAATTTTAAAGCAGTGTGCATCCCATTTCTCTGTACTTCTTCTCCTCCTCTTCGGGCCAAACGGAAACCTGAACCTCGCCGATATGGAGTTTGCGGAGGAAGTACATACAGAGTCTCGACTGACCGATACCGCCGCCGATGGTGAAAGGAAGCTTATCCTCAAGCACCGCCTTATGGAAAGCAAGCTCACGTCTGTCGTTGCAGCCGGACTCTTCAAGCTGCTTTGAGAGAGCGTCGGCATCGACTCTGATACCCATACTCGAAATCTCAAACGCCATATCGAGAACGTGATAGTAAAGGAGAATATCGCAGTTGAGCGTCCAGTCGTCGTAGTCGGGACTTCTGCCGTCGTGGGGCTTGCCGTCGGAGAGCTTGCCGCCTATCTGCATAACGCACGCCGCACCGTGTTCCTTTGTATAGGCGTTCTCACGCTCCTTGCGGGTGAGAGTGGGGTACATTGCCTCAAGCTCGCTCGTTGTGACGAACGCTATCTGATCGGGAAGCGGATGAGACTCGAAAGTTTCTGCAAGTTCGGGAAACTCGTATGCTATATGCTGTTCGGTACTCTTGAGCACGGTGTATATCTTCGTCACCGCACGGCGGAGCTTTCCTATATTTCTGTCCTCACGGGTGATGACCTTTTCCCAGTCCCACTGATCGACGTAAATCGAGTGAAGAGCGTCGGTCTCTTCGTCACGGCGGACGGCGTTCATATCCGTATAAAGACCCTCGCCGGGGTGGAAGCCGTATTTGCCGAGGGCGTATCTCTTCCACTTTGCAAGAGACTGCACAATCTGCACCTCACGTCCAGTCTCGAGAAGGTCGAACTGCACCGGTCTTTCCACGCCGTTTAAGCAGTCGTTGAGTCCCGACTCGGGTGTTACGAAAAGAGGTGCGGTTACTCTTGTGAGGTTGAGAGCCTTGGCAAGCTCGCTTTCAAAGTAGTCCTTGCAGGATTTTATTGCCTCTTGGGTATCTCTTATGTTCAGATACGATTTATACATCACACGTTCCTCCTACGGAAATTTAAATATCAAAATCAAAGCTCATGATACCACAACAAAGTTGCTTTGGATAGTCATTTTTGTAAACATTTTCGACTCCGCTCAAAAGGCGGCGTTTTTTTATTCAGATGCGTCCGCAAATTTCCACAAAAAATATAGTGCACCGTTTTTCAATTCTTTGTTCAGGCTCACAAAAATGAACGTATGTTCTAAATTTATATTGACATTTGGCTAATCGTGTGGTATAATACGCCTGTAATCGAACAGGAGTTCGATAATATACAGATACGAAAGGACTGACGGATACGGATACAAATATACGAAAAAAGTATTGCTTCGACGAAACGGAGTTTTTCGAGGATGAGCTTCTCGGCAAAGCGCACGCCTGCGGCGACTCCGGTTCGGAGGAAAAATGCGTTCAGTGCGGTTTTCCCATTGTGCGGGGCGAAGCGGCACTCGAGATAATCTCCAACGGAGACCTGCTTCACAGGCAGTGTCTTGAAGAGTACATCGAGGAAAATCTTGCGGAGTTTGCGCACGTACTGAACGGCTGAACGGCAATGAAAGGAGGTATGGTAAGATAAATGACGTCAAAGAAAAAGATCAACTGCAAAAATCCCACTAAGAAGGAGCTTACGAGGCTCAGCCGTGAGTTTTCACGCTACTTCAACTCATGCGACCTTGAAAACGCATCGAAGCTTGTGAAGCCTTACACGGTTTCGGGGCTTCTCTACTTCACTAATCTCTCCAAGGAGGATTTCGGCGAGCTTTCATCGGGTTCGGGCGAGGGTGCGGAGCTTGCGAAGCGTGCGCTTTTGAAAATTGAGGCGTTCATCGAGGAAAACGCTCTTAACGGAAAGCTGTCGTCGAATGCGGCGATGAACACGTTAAAGTGCGGCTTCGGTATGGCGGAAAAAGACGCTTCTCCGGAGAGCATCACGGTGACTCTCGACGGTACGGCATCGGTACTTGGCGAGTAATCGGACAATGGGCGGCAGGGTGGGAAAATGAAAACGGAGGAAAGGAGAAACGGCATGGAAAATTCGGCGGCGACGCATATACTTGCAGGTCTTCCTCAGCCGAGGCAGGCGGAGTTTTTTTCCGCACGTGAAAAGTACATTGCTTACGGCGGTGCGAGAGGCGGCGGAAAGAGCTGGGCGCTCAGGCGCAAGCTTATACTCATGTGTCTCAAGTACCCGGGGCTTCGTGCGCTTCTTGTGCGAAGGACTTACTTTGAGCTTCGTGAGAACCACATACGCATACTTTTATCCGAGCTTTCGGGGCTTGCCGTGTACACCGACACACGCAAGTGCTTTGAGTTTGTGAACGGCTCTGTACTTAAGCTCGGCTACTGCGATGCGGATGAGGATGTGCTTCAATATCAGGGAATTGAGTACGACGTTATAGCGATAGATGAGGCGACACAGCTGACGGAGTATCAGTTTCAGACGCTCAAGGCGTGTCTGCGAGGCGCAAACGATTTTCCGAAGCGTATGTATCTCACGTGCAATCCCGGCGGTGTTGGGCATGCGTGGGTAAAGCGGCTATTCATCGACAGAGATTACCGCAAAGGCGAAAGGGCGTGCGACTTCCGCTTCATACAGGCGCTTGTATACGACAACGAGATACTTTTAAAGTCGAACCCGGACTACCTCGATCAGCTCGAAAGTCTTCCGGCGGAGCTTCGCAATTCGTGGCTTTGCGGTGAGTGGGGAGCTTTTTCGGGGCAGTACTTTCCGGAATTTGACGCCGACGTTCATGTCAAGGATTCTCCCGTCTCCGGAGACGCCGCAATTCGCTACTGCGCTATAGACTACGGTCTTGATATGCTGGCGGCGATGTTCGTGGCGGTATATTCCGACGGCACGGCTTACGTTTACGACGAGGTTTACCGTTCGGGACTTATTGTAAGCGATGCCGCAAGGGCTATTCTCGATAAAGCGAAGGGAGTGACGGTATTCATCGCACCGTCCGATCTCTGGAGCAGGCAAAAGGACTCGGGAAAGAGCATTGCGGAGCTTTTCGGCGAAAACGGCGTATGGCTGACAGAGGTGCGTTCGGAAAGAGTTGACGGATGGATGTGTCTCAAGGAATGGCTGAAGGTCGAGACAAACGAGGACGGAACACGGGCGGCAAAGCTTACTGTAAACCGCAGCTGCAAGAACATAATCCGCTGTCTTCCGCTTCTCATGCACGACCGTGACAATCCTCAGGATGCGGCGACACGTCCGCACGAGATAACTCACGCACCCGACGCACTCCGTTATTTTGCGGTATACCGAAGCAGTGTGCCGCACTCACATACGCCGGGCGGTGTTTCGGCACCGAGGCTTATCGAGTCGCTCTCGAAGAGAAGCAGGGTGATTCGGTAAGGACAAAATCTTACAGAAAGGAAAATACGCATGAAAACAAGGACACCTTTTTCCATCTTCACCGGAGTGCCAAAGTACGGAAGAAGAGGAAAGCGAATAAAGGCGGAGTCGGTCTACGACTATTCGAGTGCAGCGGCAAGAGAGGACACGGTTGCGTTTCTTCTCGACTACAGCGCACGTGCAAAGGAGAACACTCTTGCCTACTGGCGCAAAATGAAGAGGTACTACGACGGAAGTCACAACGCCGAAGCGGACAGTCTCGCTTTTTCTGCGGAGAACGCTCTTCCCTTTGAGGCGGCTCTCTCAACCGACGGCTACATTCAGGTTGAGAGTCAGATTGAGTCGGCGCTTCCCGACTTTGAGTTTTCGCCGAGGGGCGACGAGGACGCAGGCAAGGCAAAGCAGAGAGAGTCTATAGTGCGCTACATCTGCGACACGGCGGACCTCGAAATGAAGAATGCGGTAAACGAGCGCAGGCTCGGAATCAAGGGTTCCGCCGTCTGGAAAGTGTGCTGGAACGCAGATGCGGAGGCACCGGGCGGCAAAAGCGGCGAGGTAGAGATACAGAACCCGAAGCCGGAGGAGATTTTCCCCGATCCGACGGCAACCTCGGTTGACGAATGCGAGTACATCGGCTATGTGTACCGTATGCACAAAATGAAAGCACGCAGGCTCTTTGAAGCGGACGCCGCAAGAATGGGAGCGGACATAGACGAGCTCATTTCACGTGCCGACGGCGACGGCATACGCTTCGGCTTTGACGCTGAGGCAGACGCTGACAGCAGTGTTTACGACACGGCAAGCGACACTGTGAGAATCACCGAATGGTGGTACAGACAGCCGTGCGGCGGTGAGGAAACCATCAAAGTTACGGACAAGGACGGAAAGCAAAGCACTGTTGCGTACAGGTGGGAGCCGGGCGACATTGCGCTCTCGGTATTCATCGGCGACAAAGAGGTGCGCCGCATTCCGAAATATTGGAACACGACCGCCTGCCGAATGTTTCCGTTTGTAGTATACAGCCGTCTGCCGAAAGACGGAAGTCTCTGGGGCAAGAGCGAGCTTGAGGCGATAATCCCGATAATCGAGGCGGCTGACCGTGAGCTTGCCTTTGCTCAGCTGAATGCGGCGTTCTCGTCGAACGACATCATTCTCGCCGAGGAAAACGCTCTTGCGGACGGCTGCACTCTCGACAACTCTCCCGGTGCGGTATGGACGCTGCGTCCCGGAATGATGGGCAAGGTACAGCGGCTCGGCAACTTCGGCGGAAGCGAATCTGCACTTATCGCAAATGCGTCGGCGTGGCGTGAAATGATACAGAACACGACCGGCAACTACGACTCCTATCAGGGAAGCGAACCGACAAGAGTGACGACGGCTACGGGTATAGCCCTTCTCAACGAGAGAGCAAAGTCGAGAACGACGCTCAAGAAGGTGGGTAAAAAGGAGGGCTTTAAGAGGTTATACTCTCTTATCGACAGGACTGCTCTCGAATACTACGACGACGGACGCACGATTGCGATAAACGGTGAGAGTGTGGTATACCGTTTCGGAGATTATGTTTCCGACAGCACCTACATACCGACTCTCGACATAAGAATACACGTCGGCGACGGTCTCGAAAACTCGAAGGCGTTCACGGTCTCTGCGATAACCGACCTCATTAAAACTCCCATTACGCAGGACAACTACGAAACGGTAATGGCGTTTATCGAGCTTATCGGACTTCCGATGAGAAAAGAGATCTGCGACGCCATAAAGAAACGCTTTGAAGAAAACGCCGAAAACAACATGGAGGTAACAAAAAAAGATGAATAACAGCACACAGAACACTGCCGAAAAAGGCGAAAAGCTCTTCACGGCAAAACAGGTTGAAAGAATAGTCGGTGAGCGTCTGGCAAGAGAACGACGCAACGGCACAGCTCTCGGAAAGGTGAGAGATCTCATAATGGGTCTTGCCGAAAAGGGAGTGCTTACCTCTCGCAACATTCCCGACATGGCGGCGGAGCTTGAAAGAATGCTTGCTCCCTCCGGGGTCGGTACGGCGGAAGACACGGAAAAGGCAAATACGGACGAGGTCGGCGACGCTCCCGAGGAAAGCACCGGCGGCACGGTCGAAGATGAAATTGAGGAATTCGCCTCAATATTTCCGAATGTTGATGTACGTGCGCTCCTCTCCGACGAGGAATTTCTCGATTACGCAGAGGCAAGGTCCGGACGCCTTGCGGCTCTTTACGCAGGTTTTCTCACGGAGCGTGAGGAAAGAAACCGCCGTGACGAACGTGACAGAAGCAATGCGCTCCGCAGAGGACTTGCGTCAACCGGTTTCTCCTCGGGCAAGAGCGGTGCGGAGGACTACACCTCGATTCTCACGCCGTCGCAGATTGCAATTGCGAGAAATTCCGGCATGAGTCTCAAGGAATACGCCGACTATCTCTCACAGGTTGAGGCAAGCGGAAAATACAAAAACATAAAGTAAAATCCACATCTGAAAGGAAGATTGAAATGGCTAACATCAAATATGCAGGCAAAATCGACGGCACCTCTCTCCCGAGAATACAGAAGTTTTTCATACTCGGAGCAAAGGACATTGCCGAAGGCACACCCATTGCGATAAAGGACGACAACACCCCCTCGACGACCTTCGATGCGAACACGACGGGTATGTTCGGCGTAACCGCACGTGACTATAAGTGTACGGCGGACGAATTCAACCCCGAAAACGGGACCTCTTACGTCAGCGTAAACGTTTCCCCCGACGCAGTCTACGAGCTTCCGCTCACCAAGACCGTCACGGCAGCGACATCGATGAACGACGGCTCGATAACCCTCACCACCACCGAATTCAACAACGTTGCCGAGAGTCTCACGGGCGTTGCTCTCAAGCTCATAAAGCACGGCTCTAACCCTGCGAAAAATGCGATTAAGATAGGTGAGGAACACGTAATCAGCGCATACGAGGTAACAACTGCCGGCAAGCTTGAGCTTTACTTCAACACAGCTCCGGCAGTTACCGCAGGCGACGAATATCTCCTTGTTCCTCATCCCGGCTTCGACAGACTCACGATAAAGAACGGAGACGTCTCCATTGCCACTGCGGCGGCGGACAAGTCCTACTTTACCGTTGTTGAGTGCGACTCCAAGAAGGACGTTGCGTACATAAGACCGAAGAACTACCTTGCGTAAGCACCGGGAAAAGCAAAATTCAAAGTAAGATACAGAAAGGAACTACACTATGAACGATATTTACACATGGCCTCAGGACCTTTACCCTCTCATCAAGAAGCGTTTCGACCTCAGATATGCCAAGAGACTCGATGTTATCAACGAAGTTGCGGAGACTGTCGTACAGGACGAGATTGACTACCGTCTCGAAGGCGTCGGCGGCTACGGTGAGCTTCCTGTTTACAACGGCTCGACAATCACAAGTGCGGATCAGAAGAGAAGCTTCATCACGACCATAACCCCCAAGGAACACGCACTCAGAGTAAGCCTCACGTACAAGAAGTCCAAGGTTGACCTCTCGGGTGAGGCCGAAAAGGTGGGAACGAGACTTGCCGACTCAGCATACATGACGGTACTCAACGAATTCTACCGTCTTTTCGGCAACGCTTTCAGCACAAAGGGTGCGGACGGTGTTGCGTGGGCGGCGACGAATCACCCCATTAACACCGAAAAGAGCGCAACCTACTCCAACCTCATAACCGATACGCTCTCCGTGGCGTCCATAACCAAGGCGCAGACAATGGCGGCAGGCTTTGTCACTCCCGACGGGCTTCCCTTTGCCGGCAACTTCGACCTTCTCCTTGTCAGCCCCGACCTTGAGGCACGTGCGAAGGAGATATGCGGTCCCAATTCGAGAATCACTCCCGAGAAAAACCCCGACCTCGGTGCGGCTGAAAATGCGGCGAACCCCGTATACGGCATGAGATATCTTGTTGTCGGAGGCGGCGGCACGGGCTTTGCTCCCAAGCAGTGGGCGGTTGCGGACAGTATGCTCCTCAGAGAGGTTCTCAAGCTCGTCTACATTTCAAAGCCGACGGTTCTCATTGCGGCGCAGGACAATCCTCTTGTCACCGACTACATCGGCTACGTTGACTTCGGCTTCGGCTTTGCTGACGGACGTCCCATCATCTTCTCGAATCCGGCATAACGTACAGGCACAAAAGTTTTGGGGGAGTGTTTGGTTTCACTCCCCTCTGTCACAAGAAAGGAGCATTATATGAAATATTTGAATCATGAATTTCTGCGACCCGCCAAAGCCGAGACAATTAACTTATCCGGAACATCTCCTAAGGTTATAGACACAAAGGGCGGTTTTGCCATAGTAAAAATGCAAAGCGGAAGTGCGTATGCGGCAGGAGTCGGAGAAGATCTGTCGGCAACGCTCGGTTTTGTGCTTGACACGGGCGATGCGGTCTGCATAAGCCGAGGCATACAGCTTTTGGTTAAAACAAGCTCGTCTTCAAGCACTGCGTCCGCAACCGTGCTTTATCTTGAGAACGACTGAAAGGCCGGGTGAAGCTGAATGACAGGTACGGCATACACATACAAGGACTTCTCGGACGCTGTATTCAAGCTTCTTGACGAATACAGTCTCAACGGAGTAAGAGACACCGTTGCGGGCAGTTTCAGAACCGATGCAGAAAAGCGTCTTTCACTGTATCTGGGAAACTCTGCGGCGAAGGTATATAAAGATTTTCCGGAGGTAAAACGTGCGGCTCTCGTGCTTCCCTCGCTTCCGGTTCTCTATTCGGCGGAAAATCTCACTCTCGGCAACGGCGACTCGGTGACAATTCCCGTAAAAACATCCGGCGCAAATGTACCTGCGTTTGCGTGTCACGCCGTTATAAGCGGAGGATTGAGGGTGATAACACGTGCGATGCTGTCGCAGAGCGTTTCCGGAGAATTCGAGAGCGAACCGGGAGAATACCGTGAGGTGCGCATAAATCTGCCGGCTCCCGACGACGAATACGCTTTTGAGATAAAGCCGAACGACAGCGGAAAGTGCGTTATAAAATCAATTGCGATCTACTGTCTTTCCGACTCGGCATACGACATACCGTACACCGACATACCGTCTCTCGGCAAGTGTGCGGCAAGGCTTCCCGACGACTGTTCACGCCTTCGTGAGGTTATATTTTCCAACGGGGACAAGGCGTCGCCGGAGCTTTTCACGGTATCGGACGGACTAATCGAAGCGGACGCCGGACTTTGCGGAAATTACGGCATAGAATATGAGGTTAAAAGTCCTGCGTTTTCCGAGGACATGGCGGCTATTGTCCTTTCGGACGAAAAGTTCTCACTCATAACACGGCTTTGTGCGGCAGAGCTTTGTCCGACGGAATCGAGTGAGCTTTATATGCGTCTTGCGGCGTCCTACAGCGCTTTTGCGGAGGCGTTGAGAAAAAATGCGGCGTCGGAAACAAGGCGAAGAAACAGCTTTTACGGAAAGTGCCGAAGGCTTGCGGCAAGGCTTAATTACGGAAAGAAAGGGGTGTGACGGCTATGGCGCACATGACAAAGGGCGGTTATTCGTCGGCAAGTGAAATAAGGCTCGGCATACCTGCGCCCGACGGCGGTGTATACTTTTGCGGCAGTTCGCTTTTCCTCCCGGACGGCAAGTGTCCTGACATGATGAATATGTGGTCGGTCGGCGGTGTGCTGAAAACACGCCCGGGTCAGTCGCACCCTTACGAATCCTTCGCTCT
Organism: uncultured Eubacteriales bacterium; assembly: GCA_934444485.1. Taxonomy (GTDB): domain Bacteria; phylum Bacillota; class Clostridia; order Oscillospirales; family CAG-382; genus CAKSUT01. The sequence continues at coordinate 9,931 of CAKSCN010000007.1, forward strand.
TCCGGAGTTCGGCGAGGGCGAGGAGAGCTTCACGCAGACTGATGTTTCGGCGGCGGCAGAGTCGTTTCATTCGGCGGCGTCACGGAGCTTTTACGGCTCTGCGGTTTACCACTGCGGAAGATTTATTCTTGCGTTTGACGGCAAGTCCGCACCGAGGGTGATTTACGGCAATGCGCCCGACTGCAAAAGCTTCTTCTGCGAGATAGGGTCGGTTTTGTATCTGTACACGTCGGACGAACACATACTGTCAGTCGGCAAAGATTTTTCCGTGACCGAGTGCGAACCGTATGTACCGACGGTGATGACCGACACCTCGACCTCTCTTTCGTCGTTCAAGACAAAAGATGACTTCAACCTTTTGAGCAGAAAGATAACGGTTGAGTACGTGTCGTTTTCAAATCAGCGTGCGTTGAGACTCCCCTACCCGGCAGACACGGCGGCAGGCTTTACTCTCATACGTGACGGCGAATACGAGGTTACGTCGGCGTCGTTTGACGGCGAGGGCTTCATATCCATTCCCGGCACGCTCACGGGAGACAAGCTTGCGCTTACCTACACGGTAAAGGCGGACTCCGAGGTATGCCGCACGGGCATGGTATTCGGCTGCACCTTTGCCGAGAGCTACGGCGGCACGACAATCGAGGGTACGAGAATATTCCTCTCGGGCAATCCCGACTTTCCGGGATACTATTTCAGAAGCGAGCTGCTCAATCCGTTCTACTTCAAAAGCACGGCATACGACATTATCGGCAACGGAAACGACCGTGTGACGGCATTCTCGAAGCAATACGGCGGACTTATCGTTTTCACCGAGAGAAGCATTGCGAGGATAGTTTACGCCTTTGACGAGAACGGTGCGGACTTCACTGTGCGTGAAATAAACTCACGCATAGGCTGCGATATGCCGGGGAGCGTTGCACTTATCGACAACAGGACGGTATTCGCAAACCGCTCGGGCAGCGTTTACGTCATCGACACGACGGACAATTCGGACGAGATGAACGTTGTTCCCATCTCGGAGTGCATACTCGGCGACGGTGCAAGGGGACTGCGTTCGGAGAGTGAGGCTGATTCTGCGGCGTGCGTGAGCATTGATTCCGGCGGAAAGTACTTTCTTTTTGTCGGCACGCACGCCTACGTTTGGGACTACACCGCAACTCCGTACTACTCCGGGATTTCGATGCGTGAGTTCGGCAAGAGGTTTGCGTGGTACGTATTCGGCAGCATGGGGATAACGGCGGTTTTCGAGTTGGGCGGCGAGCTTTGGTTTATAAAGAAAGATGAAGCTCTTCCTACCCTCTTTTCCGAGAAGAACCGCCGTGATTTCGGAAGTCCGATAACGTCGCATTTTTGCACGAAGGAATACAACGTCGGTTTCCCGGCACTTTACAAGAGAGCCGCAAGGGCATCGCTCACGCTCACCTCGCACGGAAAGGCGGATGTTGTGATTTTCATTCTGTGCGACGGCAGAAAAATACTCGAATACCCGGCGTCGGCAGGGCGTTTTTCGTGGGACACCTTCGGTTACGGCTCTTTCACGTGGGATGCGGTATTCTTCAAAAGGCGGCTTTTCCGCACTCCGTCGAACGCAGGCTTCAGGTTTGCCGTGGGTGCTAAATGCACGGACGGAGTGTTCGGAGCGGCGGATGCGGAGATCATATTCAAAAAGCAGTCGTGACACGGCAAAGCGACAGAAAGGAGAAAAGGACATGGAAAAATTCAGATTTACACCGGAGACGGGGCTTATGGACAAGGACGCTTTTCCTACCGAACCGGAAAGTGAGGAAGAGGCGAGAGGTCAGTTTATGACGCTGTTCAATCAGACGAAGGACTACATAAACGCACTCGTCGAGGCACTTGAGAAAGCGGGGGTTGACATTTGAGCACGTCAAAATGGAAATACGCTCTTCTGCCGGCGGACGAACGCATAAAGCTCGTAAGGGGCGGAAACGCAGACGTATACAATTCGGAAATGGCACGCACACGTTCCGTTATCAAGGAGCGTGAGAGTCTGGGGCTTGATACGAAGAGTCAGGTTGACTGGGCGAACAGGCTCGGATACAACTACAACCTCGGGAACGCCGAGAGCATGGGCATTTCTCCCGACTCCGTGGACAAGACGGGGTACGGTGAGCGGATGCTTTCGTCGTGGAAAGAGCCGGAAAAGAGTTCGGAGAAGAGACTTCGCACGCAGAGCGGTTCGTCACTGCACAGAGTACAGCTGGGGCTTGACAAGGCCGCCGAGGAAAGGCGCATAAGAAAGCGTTTCGCCGACTACAAGGCCGAGGCGAAGAAGGATATGGAAAACTACTCATCGGTTATCCGAGAGGATCTCATCAACGGCGGTGCAAACCCCAACGGCGGCAAGGCGATAGAGGCGGAGCTTCGCACACGTGAACAGCTTATGTCGCTGCTTGCCGATTACGACGCAAAGATGCAGTCGGCGATTGCCGAGAACAGTAAATACTACGAGGATCTTGCAGACAAGAACTACGACAGGGCATACAAAAACGCCGCACTTGCGCTTGAGAAGCAGAAGCAGAGCGACGAAAACGACAGGTGGTATGCGGAAAAGTATTACGACTATCTGCGTGACAAGCAGAACGACGCAAGCAGGCAGGCGGAAAACGACGAGGACACAAGGCGCTGGGAGGCGGAGTTTGCACGCAAGAAGGAGCGTGACTCGGTCGAGGACGAGAGACAGCGTGAAGAGCAGGCCTACGAAAGACGCAAGGACGAGGAAAGCCGTGCAAGGTGGGAAAAGGAATTTGCGTTTGAAAAGGAAAAAGAGGCAGCCGACAACAAGCAGTGGGAAGAGCGTTTGGACTTTGACAGGGAGAAAGAGCGCACCGACTACGAGATGTGGCTTGCCGAGAGGCAGTACGGACGAAGATAACCGTCGTTAACGCACAAAAAAAGAGGGACTGTGTACCAATCAAGGTATGCAGTCCTTTATTGTTGCATTTACCGTTATTCGGAGAGCTTTATTCCGAGGATATTCATTGCCTCGATAAGTGCGTTTGCGCTCATGCCGGAGGGAAGTCCGAGGCGTTTTGCAAGCTCATCACGGCGTGCCGCACTGTCGTTTTTACCCGAGAGACCGGCTTCGTAGAACATGGCTTTCGTTATCGGCTTTTCGGCACGCACGGGGCTTTGTGTTCCGTCTGCAAACGGTGTGAGAAGCTCTCGCACAACCTCTGCGCTCATCCCCTCGACTCCGAGAAGTCCCGCTTTCGACGCCGTTTTTTTCCGTCGCTCCTTGCCCTCGATCTGCGGAGTATAGAGGTTTGTGACGCCGCTTTTCGGAAGCATACCTCGGAGCTTTCCCCGAAGAAAGCCGCCTGCCGGGTCGCTGTCGGTGATGACTATGAGTCCCGACGATTCCGCAAGCTTTCGCAAGAGGCTCTGTTTTTCGGCGTTATTGAAGATACCGAAGCCGTCGAGAGCTATTATGTGTGCGTCTGCGACCGAGGCGACCTTTATCTTGTCGTACTTTCCCTCGACGACTATGGTTTTACTTATCTTCAGCTTTTCCATTTCAGTCTGCCGTCGGCATTTTACCGAGCATGACCGCCGCTCTGAGGACTGCCGCCTGGGTTTTGCCGTCCGGCACTTCGCCGTTCATTATCATGGTGCAGAGCTTTTCGAGGGGGATGCGCTCGGTTTCGACGAACTCATCGTCGTCAAGCTCCTGCTCACCGAAGTGCAGTCCTTCGGCAAGGTACATATATATTTTCTCATCGAGGATTGCCGGAGAGCCGTAGTATGCGCCGAGGTACTTTATGCTGTCGGCAACGGCGCCGGTTTCCTCATGAAGCTCACGCTTTGCGGCTTCGAGGGGGATTTCATCGACCGTATCGAGCTTACCTGCCGGGATTTCGACGAGGACTTCGTCAAAGGGGTAGCGGTACTGTTTTACGATAACCACCTCGCCTTTATCTGTGACGGGTACGACGCAGACTGCGCCCTTATGGCGGATAACCTCTCTCACGGATTTGCGCCCGTTGGGGAGCGTGATATCGTCCTTGACGAGGCGAAGCACACGGCCCTTAAATATCTCGGTTGATTTATCGCAGGTTTCGCGGAATTTATCGTAAAGCTCTTTAATTGTACTCATGGCGTTCTCCTTAGGGTTACTGTTCCTCGGGCTTTATCTCTCCCGCCTTGGTGAGGGTGATTTTTGTGACGATAGGTCCTATCATTTCATATATGAGCGTTGCGCAGAGAACGACTGCACGGATCTGTGCGGCATAATGCGGAACGACGCTCTGTGCGACTATTGTGAGACCTATTGCGACACCTGCCTGAGGAATAAGGGTCGGTCCTATGTATTTGCAGACGTTTTCGGGTGCGTGCATAAGCTTTGCGCCGGCGAAGGCACCGACCCATTTGCCTATGACTCTTACGAAGACGTAGATTACGCCGATAACGCCGATTGACGGGAGAACCTTGAGGTCGAGGTCAGCACCCGAGACGACGAAGAAGAGCATGAAGATAGGGGGTGTTACGCTGTCGGCAAGCTCCGCCATGACATCGCTGTACTCCGAAATGTTACAGAAAACGGCGCCGGACATCATACAAGCAAGAAGCTCGGAGACGCCGAAGGTACTCGCCAGAGCGCAAGACAAAAATACGAAGCCGGTGAGTATAATGAGGCGGTTGCTGTTCTTTTTGAAGTAGCGCAGCGGAATTTTCATAAGCACGCCGACGAGGCTTCCGATAAAGAGTGCGAGAAGCACCTCGCCGAACGGACGGAGAATTGAGAGCACGACGTTTCCGGCGCTGCCACCCTCAATTACCTTTGCGATTGTCACGCAGAAGCCGAAAGCGATAAGTGCGACGGCGTCATCGATTGCAACGACGCTCAAGAGCGTACTTGTGACAGGACCCTTGGCACGGTACTGTTTGATTACCATGATTGTGGCGGCGGGTGCTGTTGCGGCGGCTATAGCACCGAGGATTATAGAAAAGGCTCTGTCCGCACCGCTTGCCATAACTGCCGCCTGAACGAGGACGACGGCGACAAGCGCTTCAAAAATTGCGATTACGACCGGCGTTGCGCCGACTTCTTTAAAGTAGCTCGTTTTAAAAGAGAGTCCTATGGTAAAGGCGATAAAGGCGAGTGCGATGGTCGAGATAATATTCATGCCGTCAAGGACGTTTTCGGGAACAATTCCCGTCACCGACGGACCGAGAATGAGTCCGCAGATGAGGTATCCCGTGACGTTCGGCATTTTGACGAGTTTTACTATTCTTCCGAAGATAAGACCTCCGATAAGCATTATCGCAAGGTACATAAGCGTATTGAGTTCGGGCATTTGGTCAACCTTCTTTTTTATCGTTAGTAGTTGTTTAACATTCCGACGCTTCGGTCAGTCCGCTTTTTCGGAAGAACCGAGTCCCTCAACGTAGACTGCCGGCATTGCAAAAAGCACTCCGGTATTGGGTTTTGAGAGGTCACCGACGACGCCGGAGATTATCTCGGACGCCTTGGGGATGAGGGCTTTGTCGATGACGGTAAATATGGTTCTGTTCTCGCTTTTTCCGGACACGAAGAATGCGCGGAAGGAGCTTATTACGTGGCTGTCCTCGTCGTTTCTCATGCCGAGCTCGCTTGCCATGCCGATAGAGTTTAGAACGGTTGCGCCTCGGATTCCGGCGTCCATGAGTGCGTGAAGAAGCTCATCGAGCTTTTCGATTTTGTTGAGTACGAAGAAAAGAATTACTTTTTCGCTGTCCATTGTGTGTGCCTCCTTGGGTTATATTATTTCGCCGTGCCGCATACCGTCGTGTGCGGAGTGTTGCCCGGCGGTTTTGATTGAGGTGATGAGCAATTTGCGGATTGTGCCGCACTCACAGTATACCTCCCTTGCGATGTCTCTGTCAAGTATTTCGGACTTTACCAGCACTTCAAGCCAGTACTCGGTCTCGTAGCACTCTTTGAGTGATATTTGTAGCTTGGAAACAAAATCGTTTCTGCTTTGAGCATAATTTGCCTCGTGGATATTCGCTCCTATTGACGTCGCACTGCATTCAAGCTGATTCGTGATTGAATGATGCCCCTTCATGCCGTCACAAAGCTTTATCACTTTGACTGAAAAATCTATTGACATATTTCGCAATTTTGATTCTGCCATCATATGCCCCCCAAATACACTCCCCTGCACATCGGTATCTGCCGAAAAAACAGAGAATGTGCGGTAAACAGTTCTGCTTCAATTATCAAGAGCAAACTTCATCAAAAAAGCACTTACAACGCAACAAGGTGCAGCGAAGAAGTGCTGAAAAAACATATGGTGAAATATCTCGCTGCCGCTCGATGTGAAATAATTCACTTCGTGAATTGTGAAATATTTTGCTTGCGCAAAATGTGAAATGAAATAAATCCTCTCACGCCCGCAGGCATTTCACTCGCCGCAAGGCGAATTTCACGTTGCGAAGCAACATTTCACAAATCCCAAGGGGATTTATTTCGTTGAAAAAAGCAACCTTTCGGTTGCTTTTTTCTGGTGACCCGTACGGGAATCGAACCCATGTTACAGCCGTGAAAGGGCCGTGTCTTAACCGCTTGACCAACGGGCCGGACAGTGTTCCGACGAGCATATCACCGGAACAGCTTATGGTAGCGGAAGTCGGATTTGAACCAACGACCTGTCGGGTATGAACCGAATGCTCTAGCCAACTGAGCTATTCCGCCGGATTGTCAATGCCACGAGGCGCAACCTCGCTCAACACCGCTTGATTATTATAACAGAAAAAGTGCGGTTTGTCAAGTATTTTTTTCAAGATTTGACGATTTTGCACTTTTGCACCAATTGACGTGCGCCTCGGTGCTTCTTTTTATCCATTATAACCGTTTCGGTGGCATTTTATACTCCGTTTTATCCTTTTGCGGAAAGTGCGTATCTGACGGTCTCCATTGCGTCGGCGGCATATTTGTCCGCACCTATCGACATTGCGTACTCCTCGGTAAGCACTGCGCCTCCGACGACTATCTTCGTTTCGGGCGACACCTCTTTGACAAGCTTCACCGTTTCCGCCATAGCTCCGACGGTTGTGGTCATGAGTGCGCTCAATCCGAGAAACGGCGCAGAATGCTTTATCACTGCGTCGGCTACCGTCTGCGGCGGAACGTCACGTCCGAGGTCAACGACGTTGAAACCGTAATTCTCGAGAAGAACCTTGACTATGTTCTTTCCGATATCGTGTATATCGCCTTTGACGGTTGCTATTACGAAGGTTTCTCCCTTGGTTTGCGAGCCGTCGGCACGTATCATTGTCTCTTTCACCGCATCAAACGCTTTCTTTGCGGTCTCCGCACTCATGAGAAGCTGCGGCAGGTACACGGTCTTATTCTCAAAGCCCCGTCCTACCTTATCGAGAGCCGGTACTATATCCCCGTTTATGACGTCAAGCGGTTTTCTCGTCTCGAGAGCCTCTTTTGCAAGGCGGTATGCGGAGTCTTTGAGTCCTCTCACTATTGCGTCGGCAAGTGCGCCTGCGTTATCGCCGCTGTCGGAGGGTTTCTTTTCGCCGACGGTGGTTCCCTGCGAAGCCGGTGCGGACTTTGAGCCGATATAGGCGTCGCTCTGCGTGAATGCTATATACTCCGAGCAGTTTTCGTCGAGGTTTGAGAGTGCGGCAAAGCTGCGATACGCTTTCATCATCTCGACCGACTGCGGATTCATAATTGCGGAGGAAAGTCCCTTTGTCATCGCCATGGCGAAAAAGGTCGAGGTGAGAACCTCTCTCTCGGGAAGTCCGAACGATATATTCGACACGCCGAGGACGGTATTCACGCCCATAGCGGAGATTTTTTCAAGTGCGCCGAGGGTGCAGAGTGCCGACGACGTATCTGCGCTCACGGTCATTGCAAGCGTATCGACGACGATATTCTTTCTCTTTATGCCGTACTTTTCCGCTTCGGCGAATATCCTCTCGGCAATCTTCACTCTTTCGTCGGCGGTTTTCGGTATGCCGTTTTCATCGAGGGTAAGAGCGACGACAAGACCGCCGTATTTTTTGACGAGCGGAAAAACCGCCTCCATGCTCTCACGTGTGCCGTTGACGGAATTTATCATGGGTTTGCCGTTATATATGCGCATCGCACGCTCCATTGCGGCAGGATTTGAGGTGTCAATCTGCAAGGGGGCGTCGGTAACGCTCTGGACTTCGGCGACGATTTTCGGCATAAGCGACGCTTCGTCAATCTCGGGAAGTCCGACGTTTATATCAAGAATCTGTGCGCCGCAGTCAACCTGAGAAAGAGCCATGCCGAGGATATACTCGCTGTCGCCGCTCTTCAACGCTTCCTTAAGACGTTTTTTTCCGGTGGGGTTGAGTCTTTCGCCGATGAGGACGGTCTTTTCACCGTTTCCGAAATTCACGGTGTGCGTATACGATGCGGCGCACGAGATATTCTTCTCCGTGACGGGTTTCGGCGTCATGTCCGAAAGCGACTCCGTGAGACTTTTGATATACTCCGGCGTCGTTCCGCAGCAGCCGCCGACAAACTGGGCGCCGAGGTTTGCGATTTTGCGCATGGTGGCGGCAAACTCACGGGGAGTGACGTCATATGTCACGTCGTCTCCGTTCATCACGGGAAGTCCGGCGTTCGGCTTTACTACCACGGGAACGGAGGCGGCGCGGCAGAGTCTTTCGACGGTGGGAAGCGACATCTCGGGACCGAACGAGCAGTTCATGCCGAGAGCCGACACGCCGAGTCCCTCGAGGGTTGCGACGACGGCTTCGGGAGAGGCTCCGGTCATGAGGTTTCCGGTGGTGTCGTATGCGTTGGTGACGAAAATCGGAAGGTCGGAGTTCTCCTTTGCGGCAAGAACGGCGGCTTTCGTTTCGTAGAGATCGTTCATCGTTTCGATGAGAATAAGGTCAAAAGGCAGACCCTCAGCCGCTTTCACCGTGCGCGCAAAGAGGCTTACGGCATCCTCAAAGTCAAGGTCGCCGAGAGGCTTCAAGAGCTTTCCGCAAGGTCCTATATCGAGAGCGACAAAGTGCTTTTCGCCGTTTTCGCACATACGTCTTGCACGGTCGGCGCACTCTGCCGCAGCGGCGACGACGGCTTCGAGCGAATACTTTCCGCAGTCGGGAAACTTCAACAGGTTTGCGCCGAAGGTGTTTGAGCAGACAATATTGCTCCCGGCGTCAAAGTACGAAAGGTGGACGGACGTTATGTCGTCGGGGCGTTCGATGTTCCACGTCTCGGGAAGCTCACCCGGGCGCAGTCCCCTTTGCTGAAGGAGCGTACCCATTGCGCCGTCGAGGAATATGAAATTCGTTCCGAACATTTCCTTTATATCCATATGCAAAACCTCCGTTATTTTTTTGCAAGTCCGACAATCGCCGTAACAGATTTCGAGGGTGAAAGAAGAAGCGAGCCGTTGACGCCGACGCCTATCGTTCTCACCGCACCGAGCATTTCGGTAATCTTCGGCTGATATTCGAGGGGAAGGTCGCCGTAGCCGGGGCTGAATCTTTCGGTGAGCCGCATTCCGGGAAACATCTCCGCAAAATCACCGCACATTTCGTCGGCGAAAGCCTCCACGGCGGCACAGGCGGCGCAGTCAAGTGCGTGTGCAAGGGCGATATCGGTTGCCGACGCCTTTGTTATTTCACGGTCAACCGCAGCTCCGAGGGTGACGGCTGCAAGAAAAGCGTCGGTACAACCGTCAAGGTGTACGACGAGGTCGTGTGAGGAAAAGTACACGCCGCCGATATTCACGCCGTTTTCGCCGGGAACTGCCGCATACAGTGAGAAACAGCCTTTCGGGAGTGCGGACGAATCGATTATTTTCGCCGCTTTCCGTGCGAGAGCAGTCACGCCGTCTGTTATGTCCGCACTTCCCCGGCAGCCCATATAGCGTATAATTTCGCCGATATCGGTACAAAGTGCGGCGTCGGGATTTTTGCGGCGGTATGAATAAACACGTCCGTATTCCGTTGTTCTCACCTCCGTTATATTACCTCATATGCGGTGTACTCACGGTCAAAAGCATATCCGAGCGTTTCGGCAAGGTGCGCCGACACCGTATTTTGTGCGTCCCAGCTCGGATAAATTCCCCTATCGAGGCACGCAAGAATGAGAGTTGCCGCAAGGCACTTTGCAAGTCCTCTCCTCCGAAAGTCGGGGTGAGTGTCTATCTCAATCTCGATACCTCCGTCATACGACGAATAGGACGACGCACCGGCGGCAAGAGTACCGTCTGCGGTCAGAGCGGCAAAGCCGATACCGAGGTTTTCGTAATCGTCAAAGGTCGGGAAATTCGACACAAGGTCGTGCGAAAAATCCCCCTCCGCACACAGTCGGTAAAGCTTTTCTCCGATACGGCGCACCGTAAAACCCGTCGGTATATTCTCGGCGAATTTCTCAAGCTTTTCACGGTCGAACGGAGTATTCTTGAGAAAGGCATACCGCACGACTTTTTTCGCACGGGCTCCGAAAGCGTTTTCGATACAGCTTTCCCAATCTGCGTTTTGCGGCACGGCTATGAAAAATTCACTCTCCGAGGCGACCTTTTCGGCAAGCTTCATGTCGGGTTTGCCGGCGAAAAAGGCAAAGTCTCCGAGTACTGCGGCGGCGCTTTCCGGGGTATCGGCAATCTCTCCCATTGTGCCGTCGAGGCAGGAAAGGAGTATTGTTTCACGCTCCGCCCACTCTCCGAAAAGCTTCAGTGCTTTTTCGTTCTTCATGAGAGTATATCCGAAAGGTTATTTTTTATCGCACGTGCTATCCACGGTTTATTCATCGAGTAAATGTGTACTCCGTTCACGCCGTTTGCGTAGAGGTCTATAATCTGCTCGGTGGCGTAAGCGATACCTGCCTGCGCCATTGCGTCCGGGCGTGCGCCGAACTTATCGAGAATTGCGACGAACCTCTGCGGAAGAGTCGTTCCGGAAAGTGCGCATATGCGCTTCATCTGTGCGGCGTTCGTGACGGGCATTATACCGGCGAAGACCGGCGTCTTTATTCCGATGTCACGGACCTTATACATAAATCTGTAGAAGATATCGTTGTCGAAGAACATCTGCGATGTGAGAAAGTCACAGCCGCTTTCGGTCTTTATTTTGAGCTTTTTGAGGTCGTCGCTTGCCGAGAGCGATTCCACGTGTCCCTGCGGATAACAGGCGCCGCCGATACAGAAGCCGCTTTTTTCGCTTCTTATAAACTCGATAAGCTCGGACGCATAGCGGAAGTCACCCTCGGGTTTTGTGCCGTCCTGCGGCATATCGCCTCTCAGAGCAAGGATATTCTCTACTCCGAGGTCGGAAAGCTCACCGAGGCTTCTGCGTATATCCTCTTTTCCCGAGCCGACGCAGGTGAGGTGAGCGACGGTCGGGACTCCGTGCTTTTCGGTGAGCGTTGCGGCGATTTTTGCGGTGTGCTTACTGCTGCTGCCGCCGGCGCCGTATGTGACGCTCATGAAATCGGGGTGAAGGTCGGCAATTTCCTCTGCGGCGGCGACTATCGCTTCACCGTCGGTACCGTTCTTGGGCGGAAAGACCTCGAACGAAAGGGTTAAGTCTTTTTTTGCTATTATGTCGGTTATTTTCATGGCATTGCATCTCCGTTAATATGCATTTATTTGTTCAAGAACTCCTCCGTCAGGAACTCCTCATCGACGGTTCTCGTGACCATGCTCTTCATCTCTTTGAAGGTCAACTTATCGGCGAGTCTGTGCTTTGCGGCAAGCTCGGGGGTGTAGTTTGTGAAGAGATAGACCTTATAGTCACGGGGGTAGCCGGAGAAGTGGCAGACGGTGGGGATAACCTTTACGTTGTTGACTGTCGGCTTTGTTTCGCCTCCGAAATATTCGACGTCAAAAGAGAGCATACCGCCGATAATGTTTATGGGACTCTGCATACCTGAAAGGAGGTTGCCGAGGGAATAGGTGACAAGCGTCTTTCCGCCGTCGGGACGGTCAAGCCAAACTGTCGGCTGAACCGAATGCGAGTGGTGTCCTATGACGACGTCAACTCCGATATCCGCCATCATTTGCGCAAGTCTCTCCTGCTCGTCGCTCGGGGTGGGGGTGTTTTCATATCCCCAGTGAATCGACACGAACACGAGGTTTGCGCCCTCGGCACGTGCTCTTGCGGTTTTCGCCTTTATGTCGGCTTCGTCGATGTACGGCACGACGTAGGGGTCGCCGTTATTCTGTAGGACAATGCCGTTTGTGCCGTAGGTGTAGGCAAGGAGCGCAATTTTAAGTCCGCTGTCCTCGATATACTCTATTGTGTCGTACTCTTTTTTCGAGAGGTAGCCGCCTATGAGCGTGACGGGCTTTTTTCTCCAATACTCGACGGCGTTCTTGAGACCTATGTTTCTCTTGTCAAGCATATGGTTCGTTGCGACGTTTATTATATTGAAACCGGTATCGACAACGGCGTCACCGAGTTCGTCGGGAGAATTGAAGCAGGGATATCCGGAAAATCCGAGTTCCTTGCCGGCAATCGGCACCTCTTGGTTGAGGAATGCGTAGTCGTACTCGCCGATAAGCGGCTTTATGTCGGCGAACATCGGTTTAAAGTCGTATTCCTCGCCGACCTCGCTTCCGTAGCGTGCCGCCGCACCGTAGACGTCGGTATGTATTAAGTTGTCGCCGGCGCAGATAAAGGTTCTGCGCACGTAATTCAGACCGAAGTCGCTTGCGCTCTCTCCCTCCGGTTCGGTTGACGGGACGTCGGGTTCAAGGGCGGCGACGGTCTCCGAGGGCTGTTTTTCACCGTTTACGGCGGCGGAAACATCGAGGTCGGGGGTCGGTGCGGCGCCGCTTTGCGAAAAGGCAAAGTACACTCCGCAGAAAAGTGCGGCAGACAGCACGACAGCCGTCGTTACAAGTACAAAGGTTACGATTTTGGAGCTTGCTTTGGTTTTACGTTTCATTATACAATTACCTCTCAGGCACGGTCATTCGTCGTTTAAACAAAAAAACGCCGTTCGGGCAACACTAAATCCCGGCGGCGCATCTTGCTTTTTCAGGGTTCGGATCACATACATTCAAGCCAGCTTACGCCTATCTCAAGCGCTTCGGCAAGGCTCGTTTTTTCGGTCTGCTTTACTATCTGCTCGGGCTTGAACATGAGGCTCGGGTCGGTGTCCTGTATCTGCACGACGACTCTCGAGGGAAGCTCTGCGCCGTCCTCTTCTTTTGTCGCAAGAATAGTCAGCACGAGAATGTACTTTTCGTATGCGTTTCCGTAATAAATCTTTTTTCCGTTTCTAACCAAAGGTTTGCCCTTATATGTCAGTTCCATGTCAAAAATTCCTCCGTCTCTTATGTGCGGCGCCGCTTACTCGTCAATTCCGGAATTTACGCCGAGGTAGCTTGCCACGAGAATGCGCAGAAGCTCGTCACGGTCAAGCTTTCTTATGAGTCCGCGTGCGTTGTTGTAGTTGGTGATATACGTGGGGTCCTCCGAGACGATGTAGCCGACAAGCTGATTTATCGGGTCATAGCCTTTTTCCTTGAGAGAAAGGTACACCGAATCCATCACTTCCTTTATCATCTGTTCGCGCGACTTTATCACACTGAAGGTCATGGTTTCGCCGGTATTCTTTTCCGCCATTTATATCACTCTCCTGTCATGCCTGAATATTACTTCTCCCATTGTGAGAATACTTAATCAAGTCTATTATACACAACTCTCCGCAGTATAACAAGTTTATTTTGTAACTTTTCATCATTTTCTTTTCACATTTCGGAATTTGTGCCGTGTGTTCACCGATATTTCGTAAATTATCCTCAAAATACGCTTTGAAAAAGTGATGTGCGGTGGTATAATGTAGGATGAGTATATGTTAGAATTTATACTCCGAAAGGATGATGATATTATGGCAAAAGATATTTCCTCCGCCGAAAGAAATGCGGAGGGCTACATAAAGGAACGTCTCGGCACGGTCGGAGGTCAGGCAGTACTCGAGGGAGTAATGATGAAGTCGAAGGACAAGGTTGCGCTTTCAGTGAGAGACACGGACGGAAAAATACAGTCCGAGGTCAAGACGGTGAAGCCCCTTGCGGCAAAGTATCCGATATTCAAGCTTCCGCTGATTAGGGGTATCGGCGGCTTTATCGAGTCAATGATGTTAAGCTTTTCGACGCTCAACCGCTCGGCGGAGCTTTTGGGTATAGACGGCGACGAAGAGCCGACGAAATTTGAAAAGTGGCTTGACAAGACCTTCGGCAAGAGCCTTGTTGCGGTGGCGTCGGTGATAGGCGGCGTACTCGGCGTGCTTCTTTCGGTTGGACTTTTCATATACCTTCCGAAGCTTCTTTCGGACCTTGTCATGACCGGCGACGCACCGAACCCCATTCTCAAGAGCCTTTTGCAGGGTGTTGTGAGAATACTCATATTTATCGGCTACATCGTTCTCGTGTCGCTCATGCCCGACATCAAGCGGACGTTCATGTACCACGGTGCGGAACACAAGTCGATATTCTGCCACGAAAAGGGCGAAGAGCTTACGGTTGAAAACGTGCGCCGCCAGATACGCTTTCATCCCCGCTGCGGCACGAGCTTCCTCTTTGTGATGATGATAATCGGCATATTCGTGTCGGCGTTCTACGCAAACGTTTCAGGCATACTTTACACGCTCTTAAAGCTTCTCACGCTCCCCGTCGTAATCGGAATAGGCTATGAGTTTATCCGCTACGCCGGCAGGCACGACAATCTTTTCGTAAAGATCTGCTCCGCTCCGGGACTTTGGATGCAGAGACTCACAACGGCAGAGCCGGACGACGGCATGATTGAGGTTGCGATAAACTCTCTGAAGCTTGCTCTTCCCGACATTTATCCTCCCGAGGAAAAGACGGAGAGCGAAACCGAAGCGGAGTCGAAAGAACAGACCGAGGAAAGCGAAAACTCCGGTACGGAGACGGGCAATGACGTACAGTGAATACAAGGCACGTGCGGCGGCACTTATTTCGGAAAACAGCGAAGCGACCGACGCCGACAATGAAGCGGTGACTCTGATATGCGCCGTGTGCGGAAAATCCTACGCCGAATATCTCACGTGCCGCAGGACATCTCACCTCACCGACGAAGAATTTGCCGTGCTTGAGGAAAAGGTCCGGCGGCGTGCCGAGGGTGAGCCTTTGCAGTACGTGATCGGGGAATGGGACTTTCACGGGCTCCCGATGTACTGCGGAAAAGGGTGTCTCATTCCGAGGTTCGAGACCGAGATGCTTGTAGAGAGAGCGGCAAAGGTTCTGCCGAGGGGCGGTCGGTTTCTCGAGCTTTGCGTCGGAAGCGGCTGTGTTTCGGCGGCGATACTGAAAAAGCGAAGCGACATTTCCGGCGACGGAATCGACATTTCAAAGGACGCTCTCGGATATGCGGTGCGCAACGCCGAAAGGCACGGTGTATCGGAGCGGCTTCACCTTGCGGAGTGCGACCTTGCGGAATATACGCCAACGGGGAAGTACGACGTTATCGTATCGAATCCGCCGTATGTGAAGACAGCCGACGTTGACGCTTTCGGCGGCGAAATGAAGTGCGAACCGAGGATAGCTTTCGACGGCGGCAAAGACGGACTTATGTTTTACCGCACGATAATCTCACGGTACAAGGAGTATCTTCTTCCCGGAGGAATGTTCATCTTTGAGGCAGGGTACGACACGGCAGGCGAGGTTGCAGGGCTTTTGAGAAGCGCCGGTTTCACGGAGGTTGCCGTTGAAAAGGACATAAACGGCATTGACCGCATGATAACGGGGCGGCTTACGGCAAAGTAAAAAACACGGAGGGCTAACATCACGTCGGCTCTCCGATTTTCGTTGTTGTGACATTTGTTTTGCACGTTTTTCCGTCGTTGCGCTACTCTCAGCCCAGTTGCTGTGCGAAGCTTTGCGGCACGATTTACTTTCCGCTCTCGCCGTAATTTGAAAGCACACGTGCAGAGGGATCGTTTACGTTGCAGCCCTCCCACGACTTGTTCGGCATCCAGAAATCAACTATCATTCCCGACTGTCCGGGGTAGTACTTCTCGAATATCTCACGGTAGAGGAGCGACTCCTTGGTGAAAGGTGCGGCATGGGTGTACTTTGCGCACTTCTCGTGCATCTCGCTGTCGGCGTACTTTGTTTCGGCGTACTCCTTGAGGTAATCGACCATGGAGTGACCGACTGCGTCGGAAAATGCCGCCTTTTCACGGAAGAGTATATCGTGCGGCAGGTAGTCGCCCTCAAAGGCATGACGGAGAAGATACTTTCCCTTGCCGTAGCGGTTGAGCTTCATCTCGGGGTCTACCGACATTACGTATTCGACAAAGTCGAGGTCGCCGAAAGGCACTCTCGCTTCAAGCGAGTTTACCGATATGCACCTGTCGGCACGGAGTACGTCGTACATATGAAGCTCACGCACTCTCTTCTCCGCTTCCTTTTGAAACTCTGCGGCGCTCGGTGCAAAGTCGGTGTACTTATATCCGAAAAGCTCGTCGGAGATTTCACCCGTGAGAAGCACTCTGATATCGGTGTTTTCGTGGATGTACTTACAGAGCAGGTACATTCCCATGCTTGCACGGATTGTCGTTATATCGAACGTTCCGAGAAGGTGAATGACGTCCTCGAGTGCGCCTATGACGTCGTCCTTTGTGATGATGACCTCGGTGTGATCGCTTCCGATGTAGTCTGCGACCTCACGTGCGTATTTGAGGTCAATGGCGTCGCCGGTCATGCCTATGGCGAAGGTGCGGATAGGCTTATCGGATTTGCGTGCCGCAACGGCGCAGACAAGCGACGAGTCGAGTCCGCCGCTGAGAAGAAAGCCGACCTTTGCGTCTGCGACGAGTCTTTTCTCTATGCCGCAGACGAGCTTATCGTGAATGTTCTTGCAGACGGTTTCGAGGTCGTCCCGACATACCTTATCTGCCTTTGCGATGTCACGGTAGCGGACAAATTTGCCGTCCTTGAAATAGCATCCGGGAGGGAACGGAAGAATCTTCCCGCAGAGTCCGACGAGGTTTTTGGGTTCGCTTGCGAAAATGAGTGCGCCGTCGGAATCATAGCCGTAGTACAGGGGGCGGATGCCGATAGGGTCACGTGCGGCAATATACTCGCCGGTTTTGCCGTCGTAGATTATGAGAGCGTATTCTGCGTCGAGCATACCGAACATCTCTGTGCCGTATTCACGGTACATCGGGAGAAGTATCTCGCAGTCCGAGCCGCTTTTGAAGGTATAGCCGTACTTCTCTTCAAGCTCTTTCTTTATCTTCTCGAAGCCGTATATCTCGCCGTTGCAGACGACATAGCTTCCGTCAAGCTCAAAGGGCTGCATTCCGCTTTCGTCAAGACCCATTATGGCGAGTCTGTGAAAGCCGAGAAGTCCCTTTCCGGTATCGACGACACGTGACATATCGGGTCCTCTCGACACCGTTGCGTCAAAGCCTTTCTTAAAATCTTCCTCTGTTGCTGCGCTTGTGCAATATCCCATTATTGAACACATAATATACACCGTCCTTATAAAATTATGCACTCAAAGCTTAGGACGGACGTGCTTATCCGTGATACCACCTAACTTACTCCGGTTTTGCGCCCGGAGTCACTCATCGGCTCTGTCAAGCCTTTCCGGTTAACGCCCGGCGACGCCTCCGATAATCGCAAAAGGCGGTATACCGACCGTTTCGGGTGCGGTACGCCGTATTCTGCTTTCCCTTTGGGACTGATAGAGTGTTCTTCGCACGGTTTTCTCTGCGGGGCTTCCACCCTCCCCCGCTCGCTGTGAGAGATACGCCGTGTTACTTTTCTCCGTCGTAGTCTTTGTGAATAAATATGAATTGCAATTTATGCGTGAAGTTTTTTTCTTGTGATTACAGATTAAATGCCGTATGCGAAGCTTTTTCTTGCGAGTTATTCGTCCTGCAACGCCGCATATCCCTCTTCGCCGGTGCGAACTCTTTTTCCGACGAAGTCGGATTTCAATTATTCTGAAAAAACAGGGGGCATGTACCACTGTTTTTTCTCCTTTGGATTTGCGAGTGAAGAGAAGCGAAGCGCCTCAAGCGAGGTGCGAACGAACAAATCCGTTCCGCAAGAAATTGCGAAGCTTTTTCTTGCGATTTTTATTCGTCCTGCAATGCCGCATATCCCTCTTCGCCGGTACGAACCTTGATGACGTTTTCAACATCGTATACGAAGATCTTGCCGTCGCCGATATGACCGGTATAAAGAACTTTCTTTGCCGTCTCGATTACCGACGATACGGGAACCTTGCTTACGACGATATCAACCTGAACCTTGGGAAGAAGGTTTGTCTCAACCGGTACGCCTCTGTAGTATTCGGGCTTGCCTCTCTGTACACCGCAGCCGAGTACGTGAGATACCGTCATGCCGGTGATGCCGAGAGAGCTCATTGCGTTCTTGAGAGAATCGAATGCGGACTCACGGCAGATAATCTCAACCTTGGTAAACTTGGGAGATGTGCCGTCGGCGAACGCCGGTACTTTCTTTACGGGTACCGCTTCCGCAACGGGTACATCCGCCGCAGTTGCCGTGATACCCTCTGCCGGTGCGAAAGACGAATACTTATCGACAGCCGGTACAAAGTCGGGGTATGCGCTGGGAAGTCCGTGCTCTGTGATATCGAGTCCGAGAGTTTCCTCTTCAACCGAAACACGAAGTCCGTTGAACTTTTTGATGAGTGCGAAGGTGATTACCATCATTATCGTGGTATAAAGCGCAACCGACGCAAAGCCTGCAAGCTGGAGTCCCGTCTGACGGAAGTCGCCGGTGTAGAAGAGACCGGAGAGACCTGCCGGTGCGTCGGGGTTAGCGAGGAGACCGACTGCTATAGTACCCCAGACGCCGTTTGCGAGATGAACTCCGATAGCGCCGACGGGGTCGTCGATATGGAGCTTGAGGTCGAGAAATTCAACGATGACGACAACGAGGATGCCGGAAACGACACCTACAACCGCCGCACCGATTGCGTCGAATGCGTCACAGCCTGCGGTTACGCCTACAAGACCTGCGAGAGAAGCGTTAAGGCACATGGAGACATCGGGCTTGCCGTTCTTAATCCACGTATACATCATCGTGGTGCAGGTAGCGACAGCCGGAGCTATTGTTGTGGTGAGGAATATCGACGCAAGCTCAGAGGTGCTTGTTGCGGCGGCGCCGTTGAAGCCGTACCAGCCGAGCCAGAGGATGAACACGCCGAGTGCGCCGAGGGTAATCGAGTGACCGGGGATTGCGTTGACCTTTGTGACCTTGCCCGCCTTATCCTTTACGTACTTGCCGATACGGGGACCGACCATGATAGCTCCGATAAGAGCCGCTATACCGCCGACCATATGTATTGCGCAAGAGCCTGCGTAGTCGTGGAAGCCTATCTGACTGAGCCAGCCGCCCCAGATCCAGTGAGCCTCGATGGGGTAAACCACAAGCGAGATAACGCCGGAGTAAATACAGTAGGACGAGAACTTGGTTCTTTCAGCCATCGAGCCGGAGACTATCGTCGCCGCCGTAGCGCAGAACACGAGGTTGAAGACGAAGGTCGAAGCACCCGTGAAGCTGCCGTCGGCAGGGCTTGCGATAAACGCCTTGAAGTTTGCGAAGAGGTCCATATTCGGAAGTCCTATAAGTCCGAACAGTGCATCCTCGCCCATCATGAGCGAATAGCCGAGAATCGAGAAAACAACAGTGCCTATACAGAAGTCCATGAGGTTTTTCATTATAATGTTGCCGGCGTTCTTGGCACGGGTAAAGCCCGTCTCCACCATCGCAAAACCGGCTTGCATCCAGAATACAAGAGCCGCACCTATCAAATACCAAAATTCCACAGTCATGATTTATTCCTCCCTTTTAATTTGAGTAGCTTTATGCACTGCAACATAAAGTCTGCTTTTGCTTTCAAATACGACTGTAAAGGTTTTACCTTAACTTAGCATTGCCTTAATCGTCAATTGTCAATCGTGACTTACCGAACGCCGAAGAGCAGCTTTTCGTAAGTCGGGAACGGCCAGAAGCTCTCCGCCGTGAGAGTCTCCGCTTCATCGCACACCGCACGGAGCGACTCCATTTTCGGTATAACGTCGTCCTTGATGTCGAATGCGGCTTTCGTGATATCGTCTATCGTATCGAACTTTGCAATTGCCGTTTCGAGAACCTCGGTCGCCGTATCGATGCCGTCTGTGAGCGAGGTGAGCTTCTTTATGCTCTTCTTCTCAAACGCAAACTCTGCGTCCGGCACTGCCGCTTTCTTCGAGGCATAGGCTTCTGCGAGGGACGCTGTGTAAGCCTCGACTGCCGGGAGAATCTGCTTCTTCGCCATATCGACCATTGTGAGAGCCTCAATCTTTACGGTCTTGCAGTAGTTCTCGAGCATTATCTCGTATCTCGACTCAAGCTCCGCCTTTGTGAACACCTTATGAGCCGTGAGCATATCGACGTTCTTCTTATCGAGAAGCTTAGGCATACAGTCGGCGGTGGTCTTGAGGTTGAGGAGTCCTCTTACCTCGGTCGCTTCCTTTATCCAAGCGTCGTCGTAGCCGTTGCCGTTGAAGATAATTCTCTTGTGATCCTTTATCGTCTTCTTGATGAGGTCGTGGAGAGCGGCCTCGAAATCGTCCGAACCCTCAAGCCTGTCGGCATAAGACTTAAGCGACTCCGCAACCGCACTGTTGAGCATGATGTTCGCGCAGGCGATACTGTTGGACGAACCGAGCATTCTGAATTCGAACTTGTTGCCGGTGAAGGCGAACGGAGAGGTACGGTTGCGGTCGGTGGTATCTCTCGTGAACTTCGGGAGAACGTGTACGCCGAGCTTCATCTGAGTCTTTTCCGTTCCGCTGTAGGGTGCGTCGTTTTCTATTGCGTCGAGGACTGCCGAAAGCTCATCGCCCAAGAACATCGATACGACTGCGGGGGGAGCTTCGTTTGCTCCGAGTCTGTGGTCGTTTCCGGCCGTTGCGACCGACAGACGAAGCAAATCCTGATAGTCGTCAACCGCTTTGATTACCGCACAGAGGAAAAGAAGGAACTGTGCGTTCTCGTAAGGAGTTTCGCCGGGAGTGAGGAGGTTGACGCCGGTGTCGGTCGCCATCGACCAGTTATTGTGCTTGCCGGAACCGTTCACACCGGCAAAGGGCTTTTCGTGGAGCAGGCATACAAGACCGTGCTTTGCGGCGACCTTCTGCATTATCTCCATTGTGAGCTGGTTGTGGTCGGTGGCGATGTTTGTCGTTGAATAAATCGGGGCAAGCTCATGCTGAGCCGGCGCTACTTCGTTATGCTCGGTCTTTGCGAGAATGCCGAGCTTCCAAAGCTCCTCGTTGAGATCCGCCATATATGCGGCAACTCTGGGTTTGATTACTCCGAAGTAGTGGTCGTCCATTTCCTGACCCTTGGGAGGCTTTGCACCGAAGAGTGTACGTCCGGTGAAGATGAGATCCTTTCTCTTGTCGAAAACCTCTTTATCAACGAGGAAGTACTCCTGCTCGGGACCTACCGAAGTGCGGACGCACTTTACGGTTGTGTTGCCGAAGAGCTTGAGTATTCTGAGCGCCTGCTTATTGAGAGCCTCCATGGAACGGAGAAGAGGTGTTTTCTTG
>CAKSCN010000008.1 GCA_934444485.1 uncultured Eubacteriales bacterium
CGTTAAGCTCACCGGCGAAAAGGGTATCTCCCTCGAGGCTGAAGTAGGCGCTATCGGCGGCGAAGAGGACGGCGTTATCGGTGCCGGCGAATGCGCAGATCCCGATGAGTGCAAGATGATTGCGGATCTCGGCGTAACAATGCTCGCAGCAGGTATCGGTAACATCCATGGTAAGTATCCGGCAAACTGGAAGGGACTCTCCTTCGAGACTCTTGATGCAGTTCAGAAGAAGACAGGCGATATGCCTCTCGTTCTCCACGGCGGCACAGGTATCCCGGCAGACATGATAAAGAAGGCGATTTCTCTCGGCGTTTCCAAGATCAATGTTAACACCGAGTGCCAGCTCGCTTTTGCCGAGGCAACGAGAAAGTACATCGAAGAGGGCAAGGACCTCGTCGGCAAGGGCTTCGACCCCAGAAAGCTTCTCGCTCCCGGCTTTGAAGCAATTAAGGCTACCGTTAAGGAAAAGATGGAGCTCTTCGGTTCCGTAAACAAGGCGTAAATTTCGGCGCAGGGTCGCTTAACCACACGTGAAATTTGTGTCAATATTAAATAATTGTTAAAACCTTGAAAAATATTCAAAAGATACTTGAATCGGTAATAATTTTATATTACAATGTATCTTGACCAAGCAAAAATACATTAACAGGAGGACATAATCATGTCAGTTAAAGTTGCTATTAACGGTTTCGGTCGTATCGGCAGACTCGCATTCAGACAGATGTTCGGTGCAGAGGGTTACGAAGTTGTTGCAATCAACGACCTCACAAGCCCCAGAATGCTCGCTCATCTTCTCAAGTATGACACAGCTCAGGGCAACTATGTTGCAATGGGGCACACCGTAGGTTCCGAGGAGCCCGTACTCGCTGAGGACGGAAAGACTGTTCTTACTCCCGGTTCCATCACCGTAGACGGCAAGAAGATCACAATTTACGCTATGCCTAAGGCAGCAGATCTCCCCTGGGGCGAGCTCGGCGTTGACGTCGTTCTCGAGTGCACAGGCTTCTACTGCTCCAAGGAAAAGTCTCAGGCTCACCTCGATGCAGGCGCAAAGAAGGTTGTTATCTCCGCTCCCGCAGGCAAGGATCTTAAGACAATCGTATACAGCGTAAACGAGAAGACCCTCACCAAGGATGACAAGATCATTTCCGCAGCTTCCTGCACAACCAACTGCCTCGCTCCCATGGCAAAGGCGCTCAACGATTACGCTCCCATCCAGAGCGGTATCATGACCACCGTTCACGCTTACACGGGCGACCAGATGATCCTCGACGGTCCTCACAGAAAGGGCGACCTCAGACGTGCAAGAGCCGGCGCTCAGAACATCGTTCCGAACTCCACCGGTGCTGCAAAGGCAATCGGCCTTGTTATCCCCGAACTCAACGGCAAGCTCATCGGCTCCGCTCAGAGAGTTCCTACCTGCACAGGTTCCACAACAATCCTCGTTGCTGTAGTTAAGGGTAAGGACATCACGGTTGACGGTATCAACGACGCAATGAAGGCAGCTGCAAACGAGTCCTTCGGCTACAACGTTGACCAGATCGTTTCTTCCGACGTTATCGGTATGAGATACGGTTCTCTCTTCGATTCCACTCAGACCATGGTAGCTAAGATTGACGACGACACCTATCAGGTACAGGTAGTTTCTTGGTACGACAACGAGAACTCCTACACAAGCCAGATGGTTCGTACAATCAAGTACTTCGCAGAACTCGGCTAATCCGATTTACGAAAAGTATAATGAAGGGCACGGGGCTTCGGTTTCGTGCCTTTTTCAATGACTTGACGTGAAAGGAGCTATGACATGAAAAAGATAGTACTTATAGGGGACTCTGTACGCCAGGGGTACGACAAATACGTAAAAGAAGCCCTGAAGGAGGTCGCCGACGTTTATTATCCGAAAGAGAATTGCCGGTTTTCAACATATATATTAAGAAACCTTATTATATGGAAGCGTGAACTTGAGTGGGGAAGCGATATCGACCTTGTGCATTGGAATGCGGGACTTTGGGATACCCTTACTATGATTGACGGCGAAAAGCTCGTTCCTCTCGAGGTGTATAAGGAGAATATCGACAGAATATGCCGCCAGATAAAGATGCTTTTCCCGAAAGCAAAGATGATTTTCGCAACGTCAACTCCGTGCATCGAGAGACTTTTTGCCGATAGGGACTGCAAACGCAAAAATTCTGATACCGAGATGTACAACGCTGCCGCTTGCGAGATTGTGAAAAAACACGGCGGAGAGATAAATGACCTCTATGCGCTTATGAAAGACGTTCCTGAAGCGTACCATTCCGATTTGACTCACTTCTATACAAAGGAAGCCACGGAACTTATGACCGGCAAGGTTTTGAGCGTTATCGAAAATGCACTTGACATCAAGGCAAACGTACTTGATTACGATAAGTACTTCAGTATCGACGGAGAACCTGTCGGAATATGATAGATTAAGCACGGATTGAACCCCGTGCTTTTTTTGCGCCGAAGAGTAAGATATCGATAAAATTCGGTTGTTTTGTGATATAAATTCCGAAGAATCATAGCTATAATTAATGTAAATGAAAACATAAATTTCGGAGGTAATATTATGGAACGTTTTACGAAAATCGGCAGGATAGCGACCAAAAGCGCACTCGAGACGAAAAAATCCCCTTTCGGTATCGGCTTTGAAAAGCTTGACAGAGCCGTCTTCGACCCCGAAAAAGCATACGACAAAATATCCGAGGTCGGAGCAAAGTGGGTAAGACTTCAGTCCGGCTGGGCAAGAACGGAAAAGGAGGAGGGAGTCTACGACTTCGCATGGCTCGACGATATCGTCAATAATCTGCTGCGCCGTGGCATGACCCCGTGGCTCTGCCTTTGCTACGGAAATGCGCTGTACGACGACTTTGCAAAAGATATATTCGGTGCTGTCGGCTGTCTGCCGGTTTACGACGAAAGACAAAAGAAAGCGTGGAAAAACTACGTTGCAGCAACCGTTTCTCACTTTAAGGACAGAATCGAATACTACGAAGTTTGGAACGAACCTGACGGAATCTGGTGCTCAAAGAGGGGAGTGGACGGAACAAAATTCGGAGAGTTTACCGCCGCTACGGCTGACGCTGTGAAAAGCGTTTACCCTGAGGCAAAAGTTGTGGGAGGCGTTGTGTGCAATAGATCTCTCGGATTTATCTGCGAGGCTCTCGTTGCCGGAATGGGCGGAAAAATTGACGCCATAAGCTACCATGAATACACCCCCGATGAGCGGAAGGTCTATGAAAGAGTTGAGGCTCTTCGATCTCTCGGAAGAATTTATAACCCCAAAATGGAGATAATTCAGGGTGAATCCGGCTCACAGTCGAGAAGTGACGGCGCCGGTGCTTTGAGAGGCGGTTCGTGGACGGAGAAGAAACAGGCGAAACAGTGCCTGCGCCATGCCCTTGCGGACGTAAAGAGCAGGGTCTTGTTCACGTCGTACTTTTCGTGCATGGACATGATAGAGGCTTTAAACGGAACGGTCGGCAACGTCGCAAGCTACCTCGATTACGGCTACTTCGGTCTCCTCAGTGCAGAGTTCGACGAAAATGGATTTTCGACAGGAGAGTATACTCCCAAAATGTCCTACTATGCGTACCAAACTCTCTGCGCCATGATATGCGGCGACTTCGAGGTGGCGGAACTTCCCGTTCTCATAACGCCTGCCGAGTCAAAGAGAAACATCGGTCCCGATTTCCGCAGAACCGATATGGACACCGTCGGAATACGCAAAACGAACGGTTCGAGCGCATATTTCTATTGGTACACGTCCGACATCATGACAACCGAGGTCGAGGGTACGACTACGCTTGAGGTTTTTGACCCCGAGCATTCCGTGAAGCTTGTCGATGTGATGGACGGAAGCGTCTTTGCGATACCCGAGAACATGATTGAAGACCTCCCCGGCGGTTGTCGGAGGATAAAATCACTCCCCGTGAGAGATTACCCCATGGCGCTCATATTCGGCGACTTTGTCGGAATTGAAAGCGTGAAATAATCATTTGCGGTTCTTTGCAAGCCTTGCACGGTAGTCGCTTGCGGAGCAGCC
The DNA here is from genome assembly GCA_934444485.1 of uncultured Eubacteriales bacterium. GTDB lineage: Bacteria > Bacillota > Clostridia > Oscillospirales > CAG-382 > CAKSUT01. The sequence continues at coordinate 4,067 of CAKSCN010000008.1, forward strand.
GTTCTCTCTTTTGAAGCACTGCGAAAAATACGACGGCGACGAAAAGCCGAGGGCTGACGAAACGTTTTCTACCTTAGCTCCGTCCGCAAGCAGTTCACGTGCCTTCGCCATGCGCATATCGAGAAAATATTCGCCTACCCCCTTTCCGGCGCACTTTGCAAACGCACATTTGAGCGTCGTCATGCACACTCCGCAGTTCTGCGAAAGCTGTTTTAACGACATCGGTTCGCTGACACAGCCCTCCATGACCTTAACCGCACGCCGGTAAACCTCTGACTCCGGCGAATCGGAAAGAATAGGCTCACTGCTCTTTTTCGACAACCTCAGAATGAGTGCCTCGAGTAAGTGCTTCGCCGCCTCGGTTATGTTTGCTCCGCCGTCAACGGACATATCAATCTCTTCCTCGATAAGCTCAAACAATAAAGCGTCGCTCTCCGACATCTTGTATACAGACGGCGTGTGTATACGCTCACCCTCGCCCGACAGAAAGTGCAGGGAAATGAAATTGTTCACTCCGCTCCCGAGCATACGGTTTCGGTGAAATATTCCCGGCGCACCGATAAAAAAGTCGCCGCTTGAAAGCGTGAATACGTCGTCGCCGTATGTTACCTCGAGACTGCCGTCAAGTACGGCGTTCACCTCAAAGCTGTTGTGCCTGTGACCGTCAAATCTGTAGTCCGCACTCTCGTAAAGATGATAATACTTCTCAAAGCTTCCGACAAGCATATATACCTCCCAAATGACCGATATCTAAAGAAAATATGTCCGAAATCATATTTACATCCTTTACATTATATATTATAATACAAATATCGAAATATGTCAACTGTAATTACGGAGGTTGCTATGGAATACAGAGTTAAATTTTTACCCGGCGAGTACTTTTGGGGCGGCGCTACGGTTTTCGGTACGGATATGCCGATAAACTCCGAGAGCGTTTACTCACGTGACTTCACACTCGATCCCCGCAATCAGATGATGCCTCTCTTCCTTTCGAGTAAGGGACGTTACATCTGGAGTGAAACTACTTTCAAGGTATGGGTAGACAACGAAAAGAGCGAGCTTTGCTTTGACGGCGGCGAGTTTGAGACCGTGAAAGCAGGGGAGACGCTCCGAGACGCCTACCTTGCCGCAATGAAGGCGCATTTCCCGTTCAGCGGCAAAACTCTTCCCCGTGAGTTCTTCAAGACGGCGCAGTACAACACTTGGATGGAGTTCACCTACGATCCCACACAGAAAGGCGTTCTTGAGTACGCTCACGCAATAGTCGATCACGGATTTGAACCCGGCATCCTTATAATAGATGAGGGCTGGCACACAAGATACGGTCTCTGGGAGTGGGATTTCGCAAAGTTCCCCGAACCCAAAGCGATGGTTGATGAGCTTCATTCTCTCGGCTTTACCGTCATGCTCTGGGTAACTCCGCTTGTCACGCCCGACGGACGCACCTTCTGCACATCGATTCGACGTGAGTTTAATCCCGAAAGCTGGGACAAAATCTTCCTCCGCAATAAAGAGGGCAACGTCGCACTTGTGCCGTGGTGGAACGGTTATTCGGCAATCCTCGACTTCCGCAAAGAGTGCGACTGCGAATTTATGGGTTCGAGACTTGACGCTCTCATGCGTGATTACGGCGTTGACGGCTTCAAGTTCGACGGTGGGTCCTACCATATGTATAATCCGAAAGAGCTTGTCAACGGCACACCCCGTGACGATATGGATCCGGGTGAGCTGAATATTGCGTGGAATAAGTTCGGTACAAGATACCGCTTCCATGAGTATAAAGATACCTTCAAGGGCGGCGGCGAGGCGACGATTCAGCGCCTTTGCGACAGAGGGCACCGTTGGGAGCGAGACGGCATAAACACAATTCTTCCTTGCTCGCTTATGCAGGGACTCATGGGTCATCCTTTCATCTGCCCCGATATGATAGGCGGCGGTGAGTGGTCGTTTAACTTTATGCCGGACTTCAAGGTTGACGAAGAGCTGTTCATCAGAATGGCGCAGGCGTCCGCACTTTTCCCCATGATGCAGTTCTCGTGGGCACCGTGGCGCGCTCTCTCCGAGAAGTCGTATAAGGTCGTCGTTGAAGCGGCACAGCTCCATAAGAGAATGGCGGACGAAATAATCGCTCTCGTCGCCGACGCCGAAAAGAGCGGCGAACCGATACTCCGCACTCTCGAGTACAACGACCCCGGCCACGGAAACGAAGCCGTCACCGATGAGTTCATGCTCGGCAAGGATATCCTCGTTTGCCCGATTATCACCAAAGGAACGTTCGAGAAGGACGTCGTTTTCCCGAGCGGTACATGGCGTGACGAGGACGGAAACACATACGAGGGCGGAAGAACGGCGAGAGTGCCGTCACCCTTGGAAAAGCTTCTGTGGTTCAGACGTGTCAAGTAATATTTAGTGCAAAAATGCACGTCCGGAACTTGTAATAATCTGCTGCATGATGTAATATTCTGCTTGCGAAGAGGGTGGCGACGCCCTCTTTTCTTGTCATTATGCACTAAATTGTGTACCGAAAATATACAAACTGCTGAAAAACATCAAACGCACTTGACATTATTTGAAGAGAGGTGTATAATGTATCTGTGTGTAGTTATGTTTGCGAGCATAACGGCATAAATAAATAACAAAGGAGAGTTATTATGAAAACCACAAAGCTTCTCGCGCTGACCCTTTCGCTTCTTATGGTGTTCTCCTGCTTCTCTTTCACGGCGTTTGCCGAAGAAGAAGTAACCGAACCCGTAGAAACAGTTGAGAACACACCCGAGGAGACGCTTGCAGAGGAAGAGACTCCCACAGAGGAGGAAACTCCCACAGAGGAGGAAACTCCTGCTGAGGAAGAGACTCCTGCTGAGGAAGAGACTCCTGCTGAGGAAGAGACTCCTGCTGAGGAAGAGACTCCTGCTGAAGAGGAAACTCCTGCAGAAGAAGAAACTCCTGCCGAAGAGGAAGAGCTTCCCGAGGAAGAAGAGGAAGTTGAGCTTCTTGAGGACGTCCCCGAAGGCAAAGAGTTTGTATGTTGGATCAGTGAAGCAAACAAAGATAAGAAAAACTGCGTAAGCAAGAATTTCACCGGCGGCGACGGATATATAGGACTTTACGAGAACGCAACACCCTACAAGAATTTGCCCACCGGAAGCAATGTTTTCTACGTAAAGGAAAATGGCGGCAGCGACGATAATGACGGTCTTGCACCGGAAACTCCTTTCGCAACTCTTGCTAAGGCATATGAAAGCATTACCGACGAAGGTACCGTTATTGTAATGGGCTTGGCTAAGACAGCCGGAGTGTACCTCGGTGTCAGTGGAAAGAAAGTGACCTACAGAGGTTATAACGATGCCTCAATGCTTGCAATCGGAAATGGAGGGCGAACTCGTCTTGTAGGTGATGTTACAATCAAGGACATCATGATATGCCAGAGATGGGGCGGCGAGGGCTTTATCCAAATGCACGGTTATAACTTCACATTTGATTCGGACAGACCTATTTATTGGACGGAGGACAATACCGGTGAATATGATATCGTTGTTCGCATTTCTCAGGCGCACTACGATACCTGCGATAATTTAAACAGTCCGATTAACAGCACGATGCGTCTTGTAAAAGGCAACATAAAGAATCGTGCGCTCACAGGCGCAAACAATCTCAGCGGCAAAACGATTACCGGAATCTCGACCATAATTGTTGACGGCGCAACGGTAAACGGTATTTCCACCGGTCATGCTTCCGGCGCCTCTTTTGCCGGCACACAGAAGGTTATCATAAACAGCGGTACTGTAAGCGAAACAATATCGTTTGCAAACGCAACCAATTCCTCCGGTCTTAAGTACATACAGGTGAACGGAGGAGAAATTACCGGCACAATCAAAACAACCGATACAATCGTCGGCACACACACAGGCGTTTCTGTGGTTGAAATAAACGGCGGCGAGTTCACAACAAAGAAAATCGCCGTTGGTGATGACATGAATACAGCAAGAGTTGTTATTTTCAACAACGGAATGGCAGAGGGATTCACTGTCGATGATACCAAGGCGACTGTAATTAAAACAGCGGTCGGCGGCACTGTCAAGGCAGTGACAACAGAACCTACGCAAGATAACAATTGGGAAAGCACGCTCACCGGCTTTACTATCACTCCCAAAAATGAGAGCGATCCCATTTATATCGACGGCGTTGAGGTCGAAAAGAAGGCTCTTTACACCCTTGAGGCAGGCAAGACTCATACCGTTGAATTTGAAGCTCCTCAAGCCACAGTCACCGAGCCGATTTATGTAAGAAATGCGGCAACCGGTTCTCCTTATGTCAGCCTTGAAGGCTCGATGACGATAGGATATGCCGCTTTTGATGCGGAAAACAATATCCCGTACTATCACCTCAACCTTGCAAAAGGCAACGTGCCTCAGCTCAACAACTACAGCATGAATAAGTCCATCGATACAACAAAGGACAAGATGTACCTCGTTGTATACCTCCGTTCCGAGACGAGCGGAAAAACAGCGATCTTGTATGACTGGAGCAGCGGAAAGCCCGAGTGTTCGGGACAGACGGCATTTTGCAGCGGTGCTTCGTCAATGGAAGCAAGCAAGGGCGACGGAAATTGGGAGAGAGTGATTTTCGAGATTAATACAAATAACGCTCCCAAATTTACACATCAGCCGGTTTATCTCTTCGGAGCCAGTACAAAAGCCGAAGCTGATACTTACATAGATGTCGCAGGCTTTGCATATTTCTATGACCTCTATTCCGCACAGAATTACAGCTTTGCGGTCGAGAACCCCGAAACTATCACCCTCACATGGAAGAGCGGCGATGAGATTATCCGTACCGATAAGCTTCTCAAAGCGCAGCCGAAATATTCGCCTAAAGGCTTTGCACCCGAAGGCAAACAGGTTGTCGGTTGGACGAAGGAGAATAACAACACAAATCAGTTCTATTCTCCGTCTCTTGATGTAGCAAATCTTTCGGCGAATACAACGCTCTACGCTTACCTTGTTGACTCGGCAGCCAATGAGAATCTCCCCACAGGCGAGAACGTATTCTATGTAAACAACGCAAGCGGCAAGGACGACAACGACGGTCTCACAGCCGAAACCGCACTCAAAACATTCTCCAAGGCTTACAGCAAGATTGAAACCGAGGGTACAATAATTCTCGTCGGCTCGATTGAGGGCGTTGCAACTCTCGGTCAGGCAGGCAAGAAGATAACCTACGTCGGCTACAATGACGCCGCAACGATTTGGCTTTATCACAACGGCGGATCAATACAGTTTGCCGGCGATGTTGCTTTTGAGAATATCGCAGTTGTAAAGACGTCCGGAACAGAGCCTTATATCAGCGTAAAGGGCTTCAACCTTACGATTGGCGAAAATTACAGAACCTACGTCAGAACAGGCTGCGGCAATATACGAATTGCTCAGTTCCATTATAACGGTTCTTTCCCGGCAACAATCGACAGCACCGTAACGCTTAAGAGCGGCTCTTATGAAAAAGTATTGACCAGCGTTAATACGGTCGGGCTCTATCAGGTTGTCAAAGGCAGATCCGAGCTTGTTATCGACGGCGCTACTGTCGACACGGTTGCTACCGCACATAACTATCAGCCGTCAAGCTGGTTCAAAGGTACGCAGCAGGTTACGGTAAACAGCGGTACCGTGAGCGGAATACTTTCGTTCGACGCCGCATGGGGTCAAACGGGACTCCGCTATATTCAGATTAACGGCGGCAAAATTGACGGCACTGTAAGAACGACGGATACGATCTACGGAAGTATGAGCGGTGTGAATGCCTCCTCCGCAGACAACTACACGGCAGTCTCTGTTGTCGAAGTAAACGGCGGTAACTTCAAGACCAAGACGATAGGCGTCGGCGGTGCTATGGACAAGATGACGAGAGTCGTTATCTTCAACAACGGCATGGGCGAAGGCTTCAAGGTAAACGATACCAAGGCTACAGTTCTCAAGGCAGGTCCCGGCGGTAAAGTTAAGGCGGTTGTAACAGAGCCTACCGCCGAAAACGGTTGGGAAAGCACGCTCACAGGCTTTGCCATTACCCCCGACAATGCGGACGGTCGCATCTACATCGACGGCGTTGAGGTTGAGAAGAAGGATCTCTACACCTTCGAGGCAGGCACGACCCATACGATTCTCTTTACAGACAAAAAGATATGCAACGTAACATGGTCGATTCTCGGCGTTGATACGGTAGAGCAGATTCCGGAAGGCACAACCCTTACCAAGACCGTTGACGAAAAGGTTGTTGACAAGGAGCATTACTACGACTTCGACGGTTGGTATATCGGAGATGAAAAGATTGACCTTGCAGCCTATGCGCTTACCGACGATGTAAAAATCACCGGAAAGTACACCGTTAAGGGCAATATTGCTCCGTCGGTTGTGAAGGATTTTGCAAAGCTTGATCAGGTTGACTATAGTGAAACTGATATGACAAAGAACCCGAGGACTTTCACTGCTGCTGCCGGTAAGACAACAAATTTCAAGGGCGTTGATGCGGTAGAGATAGTTCCTTACTACAATGCCGCTGATTACGAAGGCAGAAGCAACACTGCTATAAGATCCATAAATATCGAGGGTGGCGGTGCGTTCCCGTACAACTGGTCAACATATCCTCGCAAAGGTCAGTCTAGCAATCATTTGTCCGCTGACGTTTATGACCATATCGTTGTTAAGTATTACTACGTTCCCGGAACAAACACGACTGCGAGAACATTCAAGATATGGTTCCAGAAGAACGATACGAGAAATACAGACAAAGTTACTGTTGTTAATGCAATTTCCGAAAAGACTGCGACGTTGACGGGCGGCAAGTGGACATATGCTTACTTCGACCTCACCGATCAGCACGGCAGAGCTGACAGCCGTCAGTTCCACCTCAGACCCATAGACGGAATAAAGGTAACAGACCTTATTGAAAACGGAGAGAAGGTCTACATTGATTCCATGACGCTTCTCACTTCCGCACCTACAATAGCAACGGTTAAGTTTGTCGGCGAAGACGGCGCTCTTCTCTATGAGGTAGACGCTCTCAACGGCGAAACCGTCGGCTACTACGGCGACACCGACATGACAAAGGACGGTTATGCACTCCTCGGTTGGAATACCGACAAGAACGCAACGACCGCTCTCGAAACTCTCAGCTTCACCGAAGCAAAAACGCTTTATCCTATCTACAAGGAAGAAGAACCCAAGACAATCGTCACCGACGACACAACGGTTCCCGAAGAAGTAACGATTACGATAGAGCAGAAGACCGAAGCTCCCTCCGAGGATAAGCTTTCCGCTATCGAGACAGCACTCGGTTCGGCACTCGACGTAAACGAAACTCCCCTCGTATTTGAAGTAACCGCAGAGAAGGCAGGCGCAGCCGTAACCGACCTCGGCAAGGATGTAACCTTTAAGATTTACTTTGCCGCTATCGAAAACTACAGCGACGCCAAGACCTACAGACTCTTCCACTTCAACGCAGACGGTACACTCAAAGAAGAGTGCGCACTCACGAAGAATGCAGATCATTTCGCATTCACCGTTTCCACACTCTCGCCTTTCGTTCTCGCAGAAGTTACCGAAGCCTCCGATATGGTTGAGTATTCCACAAAGGCAACCTACTTCAAGAAGGATAAAGATATTGTTATAGATATCTCCGTTAAGGGCGCAAAGCTCGGCTTCGGAAGCTTCGGCTTTAAATACGACACCGAGGCGTTCGGCGATACCTTCTGGCTCTCGTTCAATCGGGACGCTGCAAAGGAATTTAATGAACTTCCCGATGTTATTCACTCTTCCCCCGAAGGCACCGTGAGATGTACATACATTGGTTGGAAGGGAACAGACGAAGCAGGCGTTCCTTCTTCTATCAATGCCGAAACAGAAGCAGTTTGGATTGCAACGGTTAGATTCGTAGTCAGCGACAGCTTCGACGAAGCAGACTTCAGAGCTAACCCCACCAAGTACTTCTATGTTGACACTCCCGACGCCTCCGAAAACCTCAGCGAAAAGGTTTACAAGGACGGTTACTGGAGAGTCGATAAGTGGAGCGACACGCTTACAGAGCCTATCGGTGAAGATCCCGTTAAGGTAAATGACCTCACCGTAGCTCCCTCCCTGTACTATAATGTTACGGGTAAATTCGAGAAGCTCGGCAACTCCGTTGTTTCCATAGCTCCCGAAGGCAGTGCGACTACCTACAACAGCAAGGCGGTTGTAACCCTCTACAAGTACGGCGAAACGACACCCTATATCGTTGCAACCACCGATGAAGCCGAAAAATCCGGAAACACAGTATCCTTCACCTTCGAGGATGTCGAAGCCGGAAACTACTACTTCACGATTGAGAAGAACGGCTACATCAAGTACACCTCCGGTAAGATAGTGGTAACGGAAGAAACCGATATCACAAACGGCGTTGCTGTAGTTCTCATCGCCGGCGATATCAAGGGAAGCTTCGCAGATACCTGCGGTGACGGCGTTGTTGACATCGACGACTTCATCAGAGTAATCAGAGGCTTCGACCCGAACGCAGGCGAACTGCTTAAGGGTGCTGTTGATATCAACGAAAACGGCAATGTTGACATTGAAGATCTTGCCGCTATCAAGACCAATTTCAAAAAGACATCTGCAAACTACAATTCATAACCTCTCCTGAATAGTAAAAGCCGCCGTAAACCGAAATAAAGGTCTGCGGCGGTTGTTTTTATGCTGTTTTACGTAAATCCGAGCGCCGAGATGCTCCGTGACCGAAACCCGATGCACCTTTTTACAGTACAATTTCCTTTCCGAGCTTAAACGACCACAGCACGCTCTTTGAAACCTTGCGCTCCGTCATTTTTTCGATTGCCGTTTTGTAGAACGCCATTTGCTCTCTGTGCCTTTCGGCAAGAATGCGCTCACCCTCGGCACCCCACGGAACGTAGTCCGTCTTGAAGTCAATCAGAGTGTATGTGTCGTCGGCATTTTCGCAGAAGCAGTCGATAACACCCTGAACGAGAACAAAGTCGCTCTCCGGCGTTTTACAACCAACAGTTTCCATGCAGTCTTTTGACAGCGACTCTGCCGGTATGCTGAGGTTGAATCTGCGCTCACGGTAAACACGCCGGCTTTCGCTTATCGTTTTGCGGTAGAGACTGCTTGCGAAAAATGCCGCTATTTTGCTGTTTTCGAGAAGCGACTTCTGCCGTTCGGTGATGAAGCGTTCTCTTGCAAGCCTTTCCGCTTCCTCCGCTATGCCGTCCGCACCCGACGCACACCTTTCAAAGTCGCAGAACTGCATGAATACGTGCATCGCCGTTCCTATTTCCGCTCCGGTTGCGGCGGAGGTTTCGAGCATGAACTGCGGACACTCCTTAGGCTGAGGCTCTTCGCCCGTTGACTCAAGGTCAATGAGTCCGTACTTTAACTGCGACACCGTAAGCTTTGCCGGTATGCGTGTGCTGTTTTCGTTTCCGTATCTAAACTCTGCCGACGATTTTATGTATTCGAGGCATTCGGCGGTCTTTTCGGCGTCAGGCGGTGCGGAATCGACGCTTGCTCTGCGCTTTGCTTTCTTCGGCGGCTCAATCTTGACGGTGCGCCCCGTGAGCATTTCGGTGCCGCCGCCCGTTTTGCTTCCCGATGCAATTGCGTCAAAAACCTCGTCCGGGCAAAGGGCAAGAAGCCACGTTATGCAGTCGCAGGCGTGCGATACGGTAGAGGTCACGTCGCCCGTCTCCCTTGCGGCGGCGCACTTTTCAATCGCTCTTTGCGTGCCGTTTCCCGAGGCAGTGAGGAAGAGTCTTTCTTTTGCACGTGTCACCGCAACATAGAGAAGCCTCTTTTCCTCCTCGGCAAGCGCCGCTCTTTCGGAGGCAATGACCGCACGGCGAAACGGCGTGTCTACCGAAACATAACCGTTGTCGGAGGGGAAAAACCTGTTTCCGGCAAAGTTCTTGAGCTTCAGTCCGAGTCCGTTTTCGTCGCTCATCACAAGCTCTTTCTTCTCGCTGTCAACGTTGAACGATTTTCCGAGAGCTGTGACGAAGCATATCGGAAATTCAAGACCCTTGGAACGGTGTATGCTCATGAGAGTTACCGCATCTGCCGCCGCATCCGCACGTGACGCCGTACCGACGCTGTTCAAATCGTTAAGGTACGAAAGGTATGCCGAAAGTCCTCTGAACGACGTTTTCTCGAACCCTCGCGCATATTCGTACAGAGTCATGAGACTTTCCCTCTTGTCCGCACCGTCGAGAGAGGTTATGTTCAAGAGTCCCGTGTCGTCGTAAAGGTACAATATCAGACTGTCCGTTGGCATACCTCTCGATAATGCCCTGTAGGCTGCTATTTTTTCGCAGAAGGAGCGGACTTTCACCGCAAGCGGACTTTCCTCATCGGTTTCCGAGAACGCCTTAACGCTTCCCCAGAAGGAAGAGCTTCTTGACGCCATGCGTATTTCGGTAAGCTCATCGTCGGTAAAACGATAAAGCTTTGAGCGCATAAGACCTGCCGTGTAAATGTCACGCTCGGGGTTGTCAACCGTGTTGAAAAGGCACAGCGCAAGAAGAACCTCGGGCTTTGCAAAGAAATCATCGGGTGCGTCGCTCGAAAGAGGCACGCCCTCAAGCTCAAATGCACGCCTGTAACTCTTCGACATAGAGTTTGCGCTTCTCACCAAAACTGCTATGTCACGGTAAGAGTAAAGCTTTCCGTCGGCGGTTCTGTAGTCCGGGTTTCCGACGATCTCTTTTATTTTTCTCGCCGCATACAACGCTTCGGAGTCGATGTCGTGCGCCTTTTCGTCCTCGTCGTCACTCTCGGCTTCATCAACTTCATCGTCCTGCGGCAGTATTACCGTAAGCTCGCACGGAGCCGTAATTTTCTCCGCCTCAATTTTGGTGTAAATCAGACTGTCGTCGTCGCTGTACTCACGCATAAGCCTTGAAAATATGCTGTTTGTGAGATCTATTACGTTCTCCGCACATCGGAAGTTGTTCGACAGATATATCTTGTGCGCCGAGGTTTTCTCTGCCTCGGGTGTTCCGAGAAGCGGAAATTTTCCTATGTACCCTGAAAAAATCTCGGGTTTTGCGCCTCTGAAACGATATATACTCTGCTTTAAGTCGCCCACGAGAAAGCGGTTGCACTCTTCTCCGTCCGCACCGTATGTCGATACCGCACGGAATATCATATCCTGCAACGGGTTTACGTCCTGATATTCGTCTATGTATATTTCGCAGAGTCCTTCCGCATATTTTTCCGCAAGCTCAGTGCGCACGGGGGAGGAGGGGTCAGACATATCGACAAGCAGTTCAAGCGCTTTGTGTTCAAGGTCGGAGAAGTCGAGTATGCCTTTTTCGGCTTTTCTCGCACCGTATTCGGCGTCGAGCCTTTTCAGTATGTCATACGCACACCGAAGAACCGACGCACACTCCTTTGCCGCTTCACGTATTGCCTCCGGGGAGGTGCCGAAATAGTAAGTGCGCAGTTTTGCAAATTTCTTGAGATACGACTCACGCATCGATTTTATGCGTTCCTTAAAATCCTCGTCCTCGTACTTCCGCACAGCTTTGAGCTTTGCCTTTTCAAACGAAGAAAACACCGCATAAACATCCGTGTAAGTACAGTCTAGTGCTTTTAAAACCGCACCTATCGCTTCAAGGTCGCTCTCAATCGCCGGGGAATACGCCGCACCGAGGATTTCGTCCGTACTCAAAAGCGAAAGTGCGGAGTTTGCGGTCTGTATGATGTCGGTAAGCTCAAACTTTGCCGCTTCCGCACACATTCTGCCGTATTCCGAACACAGAAAGTCGTCCGTCTTTGCCGCTTCATCGTACATTGCAATGCATTTTTCAAAGTATGCAAACGGTGAGGGTTGGTTGCGGAGAAACTCATACAGAGAGTAAAGACTTTCCGCAAAGTTTTTGTCGCTCTTCGCACCCGAAAAGACCTCAGCCGCTTTGAGAAAATCCTCCGCTTCGCCCTTTGACGCTGTGGCGTACATATCCTCAAGAATGTTGTCGAGAATGCCCCGGCAGAGTATCTGGGACTCCGCATCGTCCGCCATGCGCAGCTTTGACGGCAAGCCGAGAACCTGAAAATTTGCACGGATAAGATCAAGACAGAACGAGTGAATTGTGCATATCTTCGCAAGACCCATGCGTGAGAGCTGACGCAGAGCGTATTTGTTGTCCGGGTGCGCCGCAACCTCTTCGGTGAGTGCCTTTGTCAGCCTTTCCCGAAGCTCCGCCGTCGCCGCTTTCGTAAACGTGACTATGAGATATTCGCTTATGTCGTGACCGAAGCTCGGATCGGAAAGGCGCATCGCAAGCCTTTTCGTAAGTACGGCGGTTTTGCCGCTGCCGGCACCTGCGGATATGAGAAGCGTTCCGCTCTTGTCGTCTATCGCCTTTTGCTGATTTACGGTAGGTTTCATAATATCCCCTTTATTCCTTGTTTTCGCAGGACGCCGCACTTGTAGTGACCTCGTCGTCCGTGTAGCGGGTCATTTCGTATCGAATATGCTTTTCGTTTGCAAAGTCGAACCGGCAAAGCGGCAAAAGCTCGCAGAAGGAGCAGGAGTTTTTCTCTTTGCACTTCAGCGGATTCTTCTTTACGCCGCCCTTTTTTATCTCCGCCGCAAGCTTTGCCGCAACGTCCGCCGCATTTCCGAGAAGACGTCCCATGTCGGAGAGAGTCACAACCGAGGAACTTGCGTAGAGTGAACCGTCCTTCTTCACCTTTACCGGGATGTACTTTCCGGAAAGATCCTTTTCCATCGCACGCAGTACCTCTTCGTCGTCGATAAGTATGCCGTTGGGACGTTCCGGGGAGGTCTCCGGAGAGGATTCGCTCATCGATGCGGACTTTTCCGGACGCTTAACCGGCGTGTAAAGCACACCTGCCGGAACTACCTCGCCGCCGAACCTTTTCCCGGCGTTTTCGTCGAGACTGTAAAGGTAGAGAAGCATTTGCAGATTTACGCCGAGAGCCACGTCCGAAAGGCGGAACTTTTTGTTGCCGGTTTTGTAGTCGATTATGCGCACATACGCCTTGCCGTTTTTTACGTATACGTCGGTGCGGTCGATTTTGCCGTTAATAAGGAGCGTGCCGCCGTCGGGCAGGGGAATGCGTGCGGAGGTGATACCCTTTTTATCCTCCGAAGAAAGACCTATCGGAAGCTCGTATTCCGTGGGAATAAAGTCGCTCTGCGACAGCTCGTCCGCAAGCTTTGCCGCAAGCTCGCACACCGTGCCCGAAAGGCGTGAGTAAAGGTACTCGAAACGCTTCGTTGACGCCGACTTTATGCCGCAGAGCGAGGTAAGATACCCGGACAAAAGCCCGTTTGCGCAAGATACCGCAAATTCCTCTGATACCGCACCGCTCTTTTCTTTTTCATCTGTCAGCTTCGGAACGAGAAGCTCGAGTATTCTGTGCGCAATATTTCCCGTTTCGAGACTGCCAAGCTCCGCCGTGCGTTCAGGTCTAAGTCTCAGTATGTAATTGCCGTAGTACGAAAACTCGCAGTTTCCGAAAGTTTCGAGTCTTGACGGACTTACTGTCATTTTTTCGCCGTAAAGCGCCTGTGCTGTTTCTCCGCTTAACGACTCTGCCGATGACTCCGCATGGGTGTAGGTCTCGAGAAGCTTTGCGTAAGGGAATTCGCCGTCTGCCGCTCCCGATGAAAAATACTCCGTCAGAGCCTGCCGTGCCTCGGGATTGCGGTCGGAAAACGCCATATCGAAGAGCTTCTGCTTTGAGAACATAAACCTGTCCTTGCCGTCGAAAGGGTAGTAGGTAAAGGAAAGGTCGGGGAACATCGCCGTGAGTATTTTCACTATTATCGACTGCCCAAGCTCTTCTCCGCTCGGCGAGGCGTCGGCGCAGGTTATGTATACGCTTTCGGAAGCGCTTGTCAGCACCTTATACGCAAGGAAAAGCTCGTCGTCAACAGACTCCGAAGCGGAACTGCGAAGCTCTATTCCGTACTCCTTGAGTGCAGTTTTATCTCGGTCGGAGAAAATGCTGTCCTCCGACGGGGTCGCCGGGAAAACGCCGTCATTTACGCCCATCACAATTATGTGCTTTATTCCCACGGCACGAAGTCCCTCAGCCGAGGACACGGTCACTTCGTCAATCGACGCCGGTATTCTGCCCGTGTCGTATCCGGAAATTACAAGATTCAAAAGCTCCGCATATTTCGCCGCACTTATCTTTTCGTCTCCGATAACCTCCGCAAGACAGTCGAGAGCGTCTATCATGAGGTTTCTGTACACAATGTCGTCCTCGTCGGAGACACGAAAATTGCCGTCGGAGTCGGTGTATGCAAGTGAGAGAAGCTCAAAAACCGCTCTTGAGATGTCGTTGCAGTTCTCGGCGGATTTTACGCTGTCGGCAAAGTTTACAAGCGGCTTCATGAGCTTTTCGAGAGCCGTGTTTACAACTCCGAGTACATATTCGCCCCGCTTCGAGAAATCTTCGGAATATCCGTCGGGATTCATCTCCCACTCATCTTCGAGAAAACGTCTGCCGGTTATCGACCACGTCTTGACATAGCTCTCGAAAAGATCCGCCTCTTCGTCTGTGAGTGCGGTGAGTCCCGTTTTTACGTGACGGAGAACCGACTGCTGCTGCCAACCCGTTCTCACGGCGTCGAACGCAGAGAGAATGTATGCCACAGCCGGGCGTGTCATAAGGTCGCTTCTCACGTTGAAGTTGAACGGAATGCCGTTTTTTGTGAGAGCGGTGTCGATTATGCCCTCAAAAGCTTCGGCGTTTCTTGCGCAGAGTGCAATTTCGGAGTAACGCACGCCTTTTTCACTGACGAGCTTCTTTATAAGAGCGCATACGGCGTCCGCTTCATCGAACCTGTTCGGACACCTCACAACCGCTATCCTGCGTTCTCCGTCTCCGAGCGAGTACTTTTCACCCGTGCCTGCCGCCGCTTCGATTGAGAAGTTTTTCTCCAGAAATTCAAGCGCACCGTCGGCATAGCCGTGACTTTCGCAAAGCGTGACATCCTCCGATGGAATACCGAAGGACTCTGCATATTCACCGAGCTTTTCGTAAGCTTTTTCGGAACGTGCGAACAACTCATTCTTTGCGCCGCTTTCAAGAAGAAAGGATATGTAGGTGTCGTCAGCCGAGGAAAGTATGCGGTACAGTATGCGAAGCTCCTGCATGGTGTAACCGTAGAAAGAATCGACGAAAACCGCATCTCCCTTGAAGAAATCGTACCGACCTATCACGTCGCAGAGCCTGTCAAGGTCGCTTGCGCTGTCGTCGAACTTTGCCTCTACTGCCTTTTCGTATGCGGCGTATATAACCGAAAGGTCGGAGAGCTTCCCTGAAAGTCTCGATGCACCCGAGTCACACAAACCGTCAGCGGCGTTCGAGAGCATTTCGGGAGTAACGCAGTACTGCTTGAATTCGTTCACCGCCGACAGCGCACGCTCCGCAAACTCCGCATTTTCCGACGCCGCTTTGTACTCCGTGAGTAAATCCCTTACGCCGTCAACCGTGCGTGCCATTACAAGAAGCATTCTCGGCTTGTCTATGTAGCTCTGTGAGAGTCCGCCGACCTCACGGAAAACCCTGTTGCAAAGTCGCTTGAAGTTTATTACCTCAACGTACATATTCGAGCTGTTGCCGAAACGCTTTATTATCTCACGCTCGGCAATTACCGCCTGCTGTTCGGGGACAATGAGAAAGGTGTGACGCTTCTCTTTTATCATCTCACCGATTTTACTCATAATGTACTCGGTTTTGCCGCTCTTGGCTCTGCCGCATATTTTGTAAAACATAGCTTTCCTTTCGTGTGCGGCAAAGATCGGAATCAGAAAAGACGTCCGAATATTTCCGCCGCTCTGAATTTTATCGTGGGTTTTTCGTCTGTTGTTTTTCCGGTTTCCTCGGTTTTTACGCTGCCTCCGTCAAGATCCTCGTAGAGAGTACTCCACCAGAGTACGCCGTGCGTGTGAGGAACAAACACCTCTGTCCCGTCTTCCGCAAAGCACTCGAACGCAACCGTCAACGCAAGGAGAATTATCGCCGCCGCAAGTATTACCGCAATTGATTTCGATTTCATAAAACAAAGCCTCCGATTTAATTTTAAGACCGGAGACTTTATACTCTCCGTATCCGACATAACGGAGTTTTGCCATATTTAGAAATATTATTCACCGAGAGTTTCGTACTTTCCGCAAAATCTCAAACCGTCGAGCGTTTTCAGTAAGCTCTTCGCAGCCTTGCAAGCGGCACTCTCACGGTAAAGAGCATACACCGCCGAACCGCTTCCGCTCATGCGGACAACCTCTGCATCCGTCTTTTGAAGAAGCTTTATTACCTCTCCTATCTTCGGCGCAAGAGAAGCGCATACAGGCTCGAAGCTGTTTTGCGTGTCGCACTGAGAAATACTTTCGCCTGCCGAGAGTTTACCGACAAGCTTTTCGGTAGCGGTGATGCCGTCGCAGTACTCGGGATAAACGCCGCACCTGTCGTATTCCGCATATATTTCTCTCGTTGACAGCCCGGCGTCGGGGACTGCGATGAGTACGTGCATTTTTGCGAGCGGTCGGCACGGAAGAATTATCTCCCCCCGTCCGGTTGCCTTTGCGCATACGTATTTCTCACGGCAGAAAACGATGTCCGATCCGAGACTCTTGCATATGCCGTCGAGAGCGCCGTCGTCCGCAACATCGTATATTTCCGCAAGAGCGTCGATAACCGCCGCCGCATCCGCACTGCCGCCTGCAAGTCCCGCTTTGTCGGGAATTACCTTTTCAATGCATATGTCACAGCCGCCGTCAATGCCGAGTGTGCGGTAAAAAGCTTCGGCGGCACGGTACGCAAGATTGTCCCTTTCGGCGCATACGTCCTTTGAACAGCTTACGTGAACCGCACCGGTATTGTTCGGCGTCACGGTGACGGTATCGCAGAGTGAGATTTTGTGCATAACCGTCTCGACACCGTGATAACCGTCGCCTCTGGGAGGGAAAACCTCAAGCGTGAGATTTATTTTTGCGTATGCGCTCTTTGTGACCTTTTCTCTCATTTTATTTTTCTCACGAAATTGTCGAGCTTCTCGAGAGCCTTGTTGATGTGCTCAACCGAGTAGGCATAAGAAATTCTCGCAAATCCCTCGCCCGACTCTCCGAAAGCGCTTCCGGGGACAATTGCCGTGTGTTCCTCGTAAAGAAGCTTTTCGCAGAATTCGTCAGACGTAAGTCCGAACTCTCTTACCGACGGGAACACGTAGAACGCACCCTCCGGTTCAAAACAGCTGAAACCTATCTCACGGAGTCCCGAGAGGATGAGTCTGCGTCTGCGGTTGTATTCGTCACGCATATACTCAATGTCGCCGTCGCCGTCACGGAGCGCTTTTATTCCGGCATACTGAGAGGTTGTCGGTGCGCACATTATCGCATACTGATGAATCTTGAGCATCTGCTTGAGAAATTCCTTCGGTGCGCAGACGTAGCCGAGTCTCCAGCCTGTCATGGCGTAGCTCTTGGAGAAGCCGCTTATGAAAATCGTCCGCTCCTTCATGCCGGGAAGAGCGGCAAACGAAAAGTGCTTTCTGCCGTAGGTAAGCTCACCGTATATTTCGTCGGTGAGAACGGCGATATTTGTGTCTTTGAGTACCTCTGCTATAGGCTCGAGATCCTCTTTTGTCATTATGCCGCCGGTGGGATTGTTGGGGTAGGGGAGTATGAGAAGCTTTGTTTTTTCGGTTATTGCCGACTTCAATTCCTCCGCCGTGAGCTTGAATTTGTTCTCAATCTTGGTGTTTATCATGACCGGAACGCCGCCGCAGAGAGTCGTCATAGGCTCATAGCAGACGTAGGACGGCGATACGATTATTACCTCGTCTCCCGGTGCGACAAGCGCTCTTATCGCAAGGTCAATCGCTTCGCTTCCGCCGACGGTTATCATTATTTCGTTCGACGGCTCGTAGTGAAGATCGAAGCGTCTTGCAAGATACTCGGCAACCGCCTCACGGAACTCGATAAGTCCGGTATTTGAGGTGTAGTGCGTCTTTGCCTTTTCGAGAGATTCGATGCCTGCCTCACGGATGTGCCAGGGAGTAGCGAAGTCCGGCTGACCTATTGTGAGAGAGGTGACGTCTTTCATGACGTCTATAATGTCAAAAAATTTACGTATTCCCGACGGCTTCATCTCCTGTACCGTGCGGGATATCGACTTTGAATAATCAAACATATCAGTTCATGTTGCCCCTCTCGTCGATTTCGGCGTAGTTGGCATAGACAACTCCGTCATGCTTGTACTTTCTGAGTACAAAGTGTGTTGCGGTGGAGACAATGCTCTCAATGGGAGCGAGCTTTTCAGCAACGAAAAAGGCAACGTCCTTCATGGTCGAACCCTCGATAACGAGGGAGAAGTCGTAGCTTCCCGACATGAGGTACATATTCTTTACCTCGGGGAAATTGTATATTCTCTCCGCAACCTTGTCAAAGCCTCTGTCTCTCTGAGGCGTTACTTTAAGCTCGATTATTGCGGTTACGTATTCACGGTCGGTCTTGTCCCAGTCGATGAGAGCGGTGTAGCCAAGGATTGTGCCGTCGTTTTCGAGACCTTCTATCATCTTCTTTATATCGCCCTCTTCTTTTTCGAGCATGGCGGCGATAGACTTTGTGCTGAGTCGTGCGTCCTTTTCAAGTACCTTAAGAAGCTCGGACTTTTCTCTGTTTTCGTTATTCATATTATTATCTCCTGTTCATTGTAGTTTGTTCGGTGAAAAACGGGTACTGTCTGCCCTTGCGGGCTCGAAAACCCACCGACCCTCGAGGAACCGTGCAAGCACGCACAGATTCGCCGTATATTATAAATGTGATGTGTGCTGTCGTCATTGCACCCTCCGTAAATCAAATAACAATACCGCCGTTCGGACTTATAACCTGTCCCGTGATGAACTTTCCTCCGTCCGAGGCGAGGAACATAACTGCCGCCGCAACGTCGGAAGGCTCTCCTATTTTGCCGAGAGGCGTTTCTTCGCAAAGCTCGGCTACCGTTTCTGCTGTCAGCATCCTGTTCATGTCGGTGTCGATAACCCCCGGAGCTACGCAGTTTACACGTATTCCCGACGGACCGAGTTCCTTTGCAAGCGCCTTTGTCATGCCGATAAGAGCGGCTTTTGAGGCGGAATAGTGTACCTCGCACGACGCACCGACAAGTCCCCACATGGAGGAAATGTTGACGATGACGCCGCCGTGATTCCGTATCATGTGACCGAGAGCCGCCTTGGTGCAAAGAAACGCACCCTTTACGTTCGTGTCGAAAACCCTGTCCCATTCGGCCTCGGAAATGTCCTGTATGACGCCGAACGACGATACCCCGGCATTGTTCACAAGCACGTCAACGCCGCCGAAAAGTTCTTCAGCCTTTCGGAACATCGCATCGACCTCGCTCTTTACCGATACGTCAGCCTTTATCGCAGCCGCACGTTCTCCGAGAGACTTTGCAAGATTCTCTGCGCTCTCACGGCTGTTTTTGTAGTTTATAACAACGTTGTGACCGAGGCTGTGCGCTTCTCTTGCGATTTCCGCACCGATACCCCTCGACGCCCCGGTTATCAAAAATGTACTCATTGCTTTATACCATTAACTTTTTACTTTATGCCGTAGAACCGCTTGCCGTTTTCATAGGTCTTTTCGCAAAGCTCGGCATAGTCAAGCTTCATAAGCTCAGCGACCTTTTCGGCAGTGTACTTCATGTAAACCGAATTGTTTGTCTCGCCTCTGTGAGGAACCGGCGTGAGGTACGGGCAGTCGGTCTCAAGAAGAAGCCTGTCCGCCGCACTGTCGATTTCGCAGAGCCTTTCCACTACCTCGACAAGCTTTCTTGCGTTCTTGAAGGTGACGACCCCTCCGACCGATATGTACCACCCCATGGCGAAAAGCTCTTTTGCAAGCTCAAAGCTTCCCGAGAAGCAGTGAAACACTCCCAGCGTGTTCGGATGCTCTTTCACTATTTCGAGGCAGTCGCCGTGTGCGTCACGGTCGTGAATTATGACGGGCTTTCCGACCTCGTCCGCAAGAATCATCTGCGCACGGAAAAGCTCAAGCTGTGCGTCTCTTTCGTCCTTGCCGTAGTAGTAGTCAAGACCTATCTCGCCGAGAGCGACGCACTTTTCGTGCTTCAGATACTCACGCAGAATATCCATGCGCTCGGAGAGGGGAGTCGTGTCGCCGACGCCGTCCGGGTGAATGCCGGCGGAAAAATATACGTGAGAGTACTTCTCCGCAAGCTCCGCACTCTTTTTTGTGCCGTCGAGGCTTGCGCCGACGTTTACGACAAGCTCAATGCCGTTTGACGGAAGAGAGGCAACAAGAGCGTTGCGGCAGCCGTCGAAGCGGTCGTCGTCATAGTGAGCGTGCGTGTCGAATAAACGAATGCTTTCCATGTTATCTTATTCTCGAACCCTCTTTGATGCTGTCGTCGAGGAACGTGACGGTAACCTTTTCACCGTCCGGAGTTTCCTCGCCTGCGGCAAGAATCATACCGTTGCTCTCGACACCTCTGAGCTTTGCCGGAGCAAGGTTCGCAACAAGAGCGACCTTCTTTCCGATGAGGTCGGACGGCGCATAGAACTTTGCAATGCCCGATACCACCGTTCTCGGTGCGTCGCTGCCGTCATTGAGCGTAAGCTTAAGAAGCTTGTCTGAGTTCTCGACGGGTACGCACTCCGTGACTTTGGCGCATATGAGCTTTACCTTGAAGAAATCGTCTATGGCAATCTCTGCCGGAGGCTCGGGAATCTCGTGCTTAGCCTTCTTCTCTTTCTTCTCCTTTTTCTCGGGTTTCTTTTCACCCTCGGCGTTTTCGTCGGGACCGAGAAGCTCTGCGAGAAGTTTCTTTTCGTCAAGACGTGCAAAGAGAGCTTCGGGAGCTGCATTTACCTTTGCGCCGGCAGGAACGGCTTTTCCAAAGGTGAGAGCGTCGTCCCATGTCGTAATACCAATGTTTGCAGTGCCGTCGGCGTTTATCTGAGCGATTATCTTTTCCGCTGTCTCGGGCATGAACGGATATATGAGAGTCGCCGCCATGCGTATACCCTCAATGAGGTTGTAAAGAACGGTGCCGAGAACGTCTTTCTTTGACTCGTCCTTTGCAAGTGCCCACGGCATTGTTTCGTCGATGTACTTGTTGAGACGGCGGAGAAGTGTCATGATTTCGTCGGTTGCGTCGGCAACGTGGTATGTGTCAAGGCATTCGCTTACCTTTTTCGCTTCGCTCTCGAGAACCGACTTAAGGTCGGCGTCAAACTCCGTTGCGGCGCTCGGGGAGGGGATAACTCCGTCAAAGTACTTGTTTATCATCGCAACCGTTCTGTTTACGAGGTTGCCGAGAGTGTTGGCAAGGTCGGAGTTGTACTTCGCAATAATGTTTCCGTAGGTAATGCTGCCGTCCTGAAGGAAAGGCATTTCGGCGAGTACGTAATATCTTATCGCATCCGTGCCGAAGCGTGCCGCAAGGTCGTCGGCGTACATTACGTTGCCTCTCGACTTCGACATTTTCTCGACTCCGGACAGAAGCCACGGATGACCGAAAATTTTCTTGGGAAGCGGTTCGCCGAGAGCCATGAGGATAACGGGCCAGTAGATTGTGTGGAAACGGAGAATATCCTTTCCGATTATCTGAACGTCTGCGGGCCAGTACTTCTTGTAGTTCTCGCCCTTTTCGTCAACGCTGTAGCCGAGAGCGGTGATGTAGTTTGAGAGTGCGTCTATCCATACGTAAACGACGTGACCGGGGTCGAAGTCAACCGGTACACCCCATGTGAACGTGGAACGCGAAACGCACAGATCCTGAACGCCGGGCTTTATGAAGTTGTTGACCATTTCCTTTTTGCGTGCCTCGGGCTCGATAAAATCGGGATGAGACTCTATGTAGTCCTCGAGCTTCTTCTGATACTTCGAGAGCTTTAAGAAGTAAGCCTCCTCCTTGGACTTTGAAACGGGTCTCTTGCAGTCGGGACAGAGACAAACACCGTCCTTTTCCTCAACCTGCGTCGCCGTCCAGAACGATTCGCACGGAGTGCAGTACCAACCCTCGTATTCGCCCTTGTAAATGTCGCCCTGATCGTAGAGCTTCTTGAATATCTTCTGAACCGCCTTGACGTGGTAGTCGTCGGTCGTTCTTATGAAATGGTTGTAGCTTATGTTCATCGTTTTCCAGATGCCCTTAAGCTCGCCCGTGATGTTGTCAACGTACTGCTGAGGAGAAATGCCGTCAGCCTTTGCCGCCTCCTCAATTTTGAGACCGTGTTCGTCGGTTCCCGTGAGGAAAAATACGTCGTAACCGGAAAGTCTCTTGTATCTCGCTATGCAGTCGGTCATTATAATCTCGTAGGTGTTGCCGATGTGCGGCTTTCTCGATGTATAGGGAATTGCGGTTGTAAGATAAAATTTACCCTTTTCACTCATTTTTTATATCTCCTTTTACTTAATGTTCATTTATTTTGCGCTTCTATTCTGCGTGTGACGGAGTTGTCGCCGTTCTCAAATTCACCGTCCGTGTCCTCCGAAAGGTACTCCTCGTCAGCCTCCGAAAGAAACGCTTCTGCTGTAAGAGAGCTTCCGCTTTCAAAGGTGTACCGCCTCTCGGCATAGCGGAAGAACATTGTCACTGTGAGAGTCATGTACGGAAAAACGAATACCGCAAAAACTATTCCCGCCGTGAAGAACGACAGTATAAGCCACGGAGTGAAGCTTAAGAATACCGCTAAAAGCTCAAAACGCTTGCCTTTCAGTATTTTTCCCGACTCTCGGTACGCTTTCCCGACCGTATCTGAAAGCCCCCTTGCGGTAAGGTAGAAGGTGCAGAGAATGCGCTCGAGAGTCAGTGCCGATAAAAGAACGAGAACTATCCGGACAAAGCCGTGCATCGCATCGTAAAGCATATCCGCCGTTTTGCCGAATCCCAAGCTTTGCGCAAACCGGATAAGATACGACGAACCGTACATATTGTCAAGCATGGGCGTGTCGAATGCGAGATAAAACGCACCCCAAACGCAAAGCCCCCACGCCGCAAATAAGAAGAACAGCCTGTACGACATCATGAGGTCACGCCGAGACGAAAACGGACGGAACATCACCGCCGCCGACGGAGTCTTGCCCTCGGAAACGTAAATCATGCGCTTGAAGAAGCCGTAAACGACGGGACACAGCGCAAAAAGAATAAGCACCGCAAAAAGCAGGTCAAGCTTGAAAAGTCCCGCCTCGGATACGTAAGGCGAAAGAAAATCCGTGAAAATCATCGCCGTTTCGACAAGTCCTGCCGAGACTGCGGCAAGAATAAGCACCGAAAACAGGTTTCCGAACACACCGGTCCCCGAATCGGAGAAAATCATATCTTTTGCACACTGCTTTAAGTATTTTCGCCTTTTCACTTCCGTTCAACCTCCGTTAAGCTCACCGCTTTTTTTACACAGTGCTATTGTTTCCCTTTTTGCCGTTTGTAAGCACGAAAAGAAAAATAACACAAACGGTTTACAGCCTTTTTTCACCCTTTATGTAAACGGAAAGAATGTCAAGTGCCTCGCCGAGAACTACAATATCCGCCGCCTTTCCGACCTCAAGGGAACCGACCTTATCGTAAACTCCGGCAGCCTTTGCAGGGGAAGCGGTGGCGCAGTAGAGAGCCTCGGCAAACGGAATGCCGGCAAACGCCGAAAGGTTCTTCACCCCGTCGAAAAGATTGATACTGCTTCCGGCTATTGTGCCGTTTGCGAGAAGTGCGTGACCGTTGCGGTAGTATACGGTCTCACCGGCACTCATAAAGGCGAAATTTTCCGTCATTCCGGCACACATGAGAGAGTCGGTGATGAGAACAAGCTTGTCTCTTTTTATGCTGTAGGTGAGCTTTACAACGTCGGGACACACATGGAAGCCGTCGCAGATAAGCTCGCAGAAGCAGTCGGAAATAAGTCCGGCACCGACAGCGCCCGGTTCTCTGTGACCGAGAGGACTCATGGCATTGTAGAGGTGCGTCATCGATGAAGCGCCTGCGTAAAGAGCCTTATAGATAGTCTCCGCCGCCGCGTTTGTGTGACCGAGAGTTACCGACACACCGCACTTTGCCGCTTCCTTTATGTATTCGACAGCCCCCGGAAGCTCGGGAGCGAGGGTCACTCTGAATTTTGCTCTGCCGTCGAGAAGACGGAACATTTCGTGAAGCTCGCCGATGTCCGGATTTTTCAGTAAAGCTTCGTTGTGCGCACCCTTTTTCTCTTTGGAAAGGTAGGGACCCTCCATGTGATAGCCGAGAACATCTGCGGAGTACGAATCCCGGTTTTTCGAGAGAGTGCCTGCAAAGGTATAAAGGTCTTCGATTTTTTCGGTTGCGGTTGTGGGAAATATGCCCGTAACGCCGTGCGAAAGGTAGTAGCCGAGAGGCTTGCCTATGTCGCCGCCGTGTTTACCGTCAAATTCCGTTCCGACAGCACCGTGAGTGTGTATGTCAATAAGACCCGGGATAATGTACTTCCCCGTGCAGTCGGCAATACAGCTTCCCGGCAGAACGACGGCAGCGTCGCACCCGGATCTCTCGAAGCCGCCCGAGGCACGCACCGCACCGTGCGGAAGAATGTCTTTGATAATACCGCCGTCGGTTACAATATCCCTGTCGATAAAACTCTTCGAGTCGGTGTCGTATATTTTCGCTCCGATAAACGCTTTCATCGCCGTTCTCCTTTTGCCGATATTTACCGTATAACAATCCATACTATATCACAATATGATATCACACTTAAATGAATATTTTACGCCGAAATAGTAAATTTTCGCTTATGTAAATAACGCACCTGCCCGAAATGACAAGTGCGTGTGTTTCAGCGTCTGTTTTGCCTGAAAGGTTATTCATTTTCCGTGCTGTTGCCTCCGAAAGAAGCCGCAAGCTCGTTGAACGCCGTTTCCATTCCGCCGAGAAGAGCGTCGGTAAGGATATCGTCGCCTGCAATTGTGAATTCTCCGTCCTCGTTTTTTACAACGGTTACGTCAACGGTGTTCGTTACCGTTCCGATATTCTCCGCAGATATGCAGTCCATGAGAATTTCAATACTCTTGGCTTCGTTTTCCTCATCGGTCGGAGGGTTATCGGAGAAAGCGGTTGAAAATGCGTATTCCATAACCTTGGACATGAAGTTTTTCACAACGGGCGCCATATCGACAGCAGTGATTTCCGTTTTTACGCAGAATGTGCCGTCGGAGGCCTCTTCGGTCGAAATAACCTCGGCGTCGAGCGACGAAAACAGCTTGCAGAGAAATTCCTCCGCATTGAGAGTGGAATTCGGGTTTGCGTTCGTTATGTCGGTGTCGGTGTAAGTGCTTGCTTCGTCAAAGTTGCCGCTTTTGAGTGCGGAAACATAGCTCTCTACCGTCTTTGCCGCTTTGTCGGCGTCGGATATGCCGCATCCCGTCAGGCATACTGCCAATGTGAGTGTGAGAGCGGTCAATACCGCAAGAATTTTTACTGTGATTTTCATTGCTTTTCTTCCTTTCAGAACTGTTGAATTTTGTTTTTGTAATGTCATTATACGCCTTGCAGTGTACCATAAAAAGGACTTTGCACGCTTTTAGGTGGAATTCTTTCGTCAGCGCCGCCCAAACTATGATATTGACGGGAATTACCGTTTTGCTTCTCCGCACTTTTACAAGCTGCCAAAACGCTTATCATTTCAGCTCTTCACTCTGTCGGTGAAATTATACCATATTTTGGAGTGATTGTCAATAAAAAGACACCGCATCTTTTTGACACGGTGTCCGAAGAGTAAAGGCGTTTACGCCTTTGTTTTTCCGAACGAGGTTTTTATAAGCGCAAGGTCGTTTATCGTGACGCTTCCGTCCTCGTCAATGTCGGTAAACATTTTGAATTTCGCCGTCGCTTCGGGGGAGAAAGCACGTATCACACGGATAAAGTCATCTACGTCAACAACGCCGTCTCCGTAAAGGCTTGACGTACTGTCCGTGATGTCGCCGGGAAGAAGCGCTATCGTTCCGAGATCGCACGCTCCGTCCTTGACCGTTACGGTGTCGGTGTAGGTGACATATCCCGGTTTTTTTACGGTGAGCGTGTATTCTCCGTCGGGGACGTCAAAGCCGAATACGAAGGACGCACTGCCGTTATAATCAAGCACGGAGGATTCACGCTCCGACACAGCACAAATCGTTTTACTATCCTTGGAGAGGGAAACCACGGCGGAGCTTGCGTACTTTGCAACAACGTCATCGTAAAGCTTGACGTCGGAGTCTCGTGAGAGAAGAACCTTTCCCGTAACGGGCTTTGCCTCGTGACCCTTGCAGAATTTCGCCGCATCCTCTTTGGTCTTGAAGAAGCCGAAGTGAAGAAGGTCGAAGTACAAATCCTCGGAAACATTCTGCGATTCGGCGCCGAACGGGGAGAAATGCATCTGCCGGAATGCCGTCGTTCCTTTGAGCTCAATTACCGAGGTTGTCCACTCGTCGGTTTTGTCGGGCGTGAAGTAATACGAGTTGTTGTCGCTGTCGGGATTTCCGCTGAGCAGAGCCTTTGCAAGTACGTTTCCGGTGTAGTTTGTGCGGTAGCAGAATACAAGATATTTGTAAACCGTTTCGTCAATCGCAAGATTCCAGTGGTCGGTGCGGCGGTTCGCAACATCCTCCGTAAGGTCGGGGACAATGTGCGTGTAGTCGCCCTTTTCGCTTCCGACCGTAGAGTAGGTGAGTCCCCACTCCGAATTGCAGCCGGTGAAGTTTTTGCAGTCGATACTTTCAGGAAGCTCACCATAGTACGGACTTACCGCAAGATAACCGAAAGCCGTGTTCCTTACTCTTATAGAGTGTTGTCCCTTTGAAAGATTTACCGTCAGGGACTCGGTTTTTCTGAAGGTCGCCGGCTTTTCGGCGTAGGCAGTCGCAACTCTCGTAAAGTCGCCTCCGTCAACCGATATCATGGCGGAATCCTTTGAAGTATAGACGGCAATGCTGTAAAGACCGTCCTCGGCGGCGTCAACCGTAAATCCGACGAAAAGATCGGGGGCGTCAAACACAGCATTGTCGGACGATATCACATTTCCCAATTCAAAACCGACGCTTCCGTCGCTGTAGTATATGACCCACGGACTCCACGAGCTGCCCTCGTAGTAATCGCCTACCTTGTAGGAGAAGCCGCTCTTGGCAAAGG
>CAKSCN010000009.1 GCA_934444485.1 uncultured Eubacteriales bacterium
ACGCAGAATTGGGATGTTGCCGGAAACGTAAACATCATCCTCACGGACGGTTCGACCCTTTCCACGGACGGACATTATTTCGAGGTTGCGAAGGACGCCGTTATCACGGTTTACGCTCAGAAAGAGGGCACGGGAATTCTCTCGATTAACAGTACTGTGGAAAACGTGTCCGCTCTCGGCGGCACGGAAAGACTTTATAAGCTTGATCGTGTTGATTCAGGCGGCAACCTTTATATTTTGGAACGCGGTTCTCTCGCTGTTTACGGCGGAAATGTCAAGTTGGAAAGCACAAAATACCAGGCGGCGCTACTCACGGACCTCATCGTTATGGGAGGCACCGTCACCGCAAAGGCGCCCGAGAAGAATTCAACCATGAGTCTTAAAAACTCTCCGACGCTTGCGGAGAACTACAAGATATGCAGGGCGGACGATCCTCAGGAGAAATCGGGATATGGTTACACCGACGGCAGAACGGTTCTTATAACCGAGTGTACCCAGCATCTGTTCAGACACAAAAGCTCCGAAACTGCCGGTAAGCACATACGTTACTGCACGCTTTGCTCAGTATCAATTGAAGAAGATCATGTCTTCAACGTCTACGGCGGCGAATGCGACGAAAACACGCACTCTCTCAAATGCGAGTGCGGAGTGATGTCCGACGCAAGAGAAGCTCACGATTTTAAGTATTATCAATGTACCGACACTCTGACCCACTCGAAAGAATGCAAGGTTTGCAAATACGGCATGGACGGAACCGTAGAAGAACACAACTTCTCGGAAGACCCGACTCTGTGCAGTGAGTGCGGCTTCAAGAGAGCGGCGTCGGTTAAGATAGGCGATACTCTCACAAACCACGGCACACTGATTGAGGCATTGGGCAAAGCCGGCGGTTACAGCATACTCGACAAGACGGACGGCGTCGTTACGCTTTACGGCGGCGAGGACTGCTTCCCCGAAAATACCGATCCGTCAAAGCCGCTGATTACCATAGGCTGGGGTAGGTTTACCCTCGACTTCAACGGTGCGGAGTTGTCTTTCCCCCGTACAACGCTCTTCAGATTGGATGAGTACGCAGAGGTAACCTTCAAGAACGGAAAAATTGACCTCAGCGGAAACACAAGCTCCGGCGAAACGCCCGGAATAATCGTCAACAAGGGCGGTCTCACCCTCGAAAACATGGAGATATACGCCGCCTGCAATGCGTTCCCCAACAACGACCACATTCAGTACCCTGCCGTTAAGATTGCTTTCAAGAGCAAAGCCTTCACCGCAAAGAATGTTGTTTTCGGCGGCGGTGTTGAGATTGGCGGAGGCGTAAGCGTAACGCCCTTCACGGACTCGAGCTTTATTTACAGCTGCGATACTGCGTCGTATGCGTTGGCTGCTCCCGTAATCAAGGTTGACCCCAACGACAGCATTGCGGGAATCATTGCCGAGGGCTATACCCTTGCGAAATCCAGCGACCCGAACGAGCTTATTTTCATGTGCAATTACGACGAAAACGGCGTTCGCAAAGAACTCACCGAGATCGACGAAAGCGTAACGGTTGTTCCTCACGCCGAACACACCTTTGAGGACGGATACTGCCTCTGCGGATACAGGTGCGACCATACCGACGGCTTCAACGCTGACGGAAAGTGCAATATCTGCGGCGCACAGGCGGTTGCAAGCATAGGAGACGAGATGTTCTCCGAGCTTACGCCGGCATTCGCAAGAGCAAACGAGCTTTCCGCACAGACGGGAGAGAATGTTAAGATAAATATAATAGCTGATCTCGGTTCTCTCGCAGAAAGGGGAGTCGTCACAAAGAAGGTAACCCTCGAGCTTAACGGTCACAATCTCGAAAGCAGCAAATTCTACGTCGGCACAAGAGACAACGACGGAAATGTTACCGCCGAAGGCGATCTGACGATAACCGACAGTTCGGAGCTTAAAACCGGTATAATATCGAGTGTAACGCTTAACGGCGGAGCGCTTACCGTAACCGGCGGCAAATCCAATTACGGTTTCACGCTGTACGGCGGCACGGCGCATATCACGGATCATGAAACGGGCATTATCAATATAGACAACGGCACCGTCAACCTCACCGGCGGTAATATCCGCAGTATTATCGTAAACAACGGCGGGCTGACTATTTCCGACAGCATGGTAGAAAGTCTCTCACTCAGATACTCCGTCAAGGCGAATATTTTCGGAGGCACGATAACCCGTGCCGATGTAACCGGCGGCGAACTGAACTTTAACGACGGAACAATAGAAGAGCTTAACGTCAGCGGCGGCACCGTAACCGTTTCCGACGGCGTGGTGAAGAATTTTGAAGTAACCGGCGGCAAGGCGGAAATTAAGGGCGGTATTATACAGGTCTTCACAATGGCCGCCGGCTACACTCTTATCGAGAACGGCAATTTCGACAGTTTCGCTGTTTCGATAGCCGATACGGACAGCTTGAAGCCGAGACTTGAAATCGAGAGCGGAGAATTTGAAAATGCGCAGTTCGCCGCAAAAACCAAGGGCAGAATTACGCTCTACGGCGGCACATTCACACGCAGCATCAAGGTAACCGACTTTTCGGGAGAGGTACGCACGGTAGGCGATCTTCTTGCAAGCAACTATATGTTCTATGAAATCGATGACAGCGGCAAGAGCTCTCTTATCTTCGGCGACACCGAAAGATTTGACGATAAGAAAATAGCAGTAAGGCGCCACAGACACAGCTTCAATGAAAAAACAGATTCCAACGGCAAGTTCTACGGCGAATGCGAATGCGGCGTAAAGGCTGAGGCGGCAATTGAAAGCACCTCCGGCACAAGATCCTATTACGCTACCTTCGTTGAGGCGGCGGCAAAGGTCGGAAACGGCGAAACGCTGACTCTCTGCACCGACGTCAACTGCGAGGGCAAAGTTACAATAGAACAAAAGGGAAACTTCATAGGTCACATAACACTCAACCTCGACGGTCACTCGCTGAATTTTGCCGAGGGAAATAAGCTCAGTCTTCTTGATTCTTACGTAGACGTCATCGACGACGCAAGCGAAAGCGGATATATTTCGCACATATACGTAAACTGGTCTTCGACAAAGCTTTACGGCGGTTCGTACGGACAGATCGATGCGGATGCAAACATGATGAAGGGTATAAGGGGCAACGGCTACGGCTACTGCAGTAAGACCGACGGCTGGGTAAAAAATCCTGATGTTCTGTCGCTTACAGATGTTGCGGTAAGAAAAGCACCCTACTCCGTCGATGCTATTGTTACAAATACGCCCGACGGCACAACGACTCCGGGGGTTATATATCCCGGACAGAAACTGTACTTCAAGCTTATCTTCAGAACAAACAGCAGTCTTGATCCGATAAGCGAATCCAATCCCGCAGCCTGCTCTGTGGACTACATAAGAGCCGACGGCAAAACCCGTGTTGTCGGAACGAATGTTACCGTTACGGGCAACGACGCATTTATATCTGAAATTCTTCCCGAGGACGCATCTGCCGGTACCTATACGGCAAAGTTTGAAAATATAGAATTTTACGGATGCACGCAGGATATTGACGTACCGTTTAATGTAGAAATCTGCTCGCACGAAAGCTACACGAACGGCTACTGCGACACCTGCGGCTATGCCTGCAAGCACCCCGACGTTTCCGAGGACGGCGTCTGCGGCACCTGCGGCTCGGAGTTTACGATTTCGCTGACGACCACCGACGGCACTATGTCGTACTATGCGAATGCTTACTACGCTCTCGGTGACGCAACTCTTGAAAAGAACAGGGGCTGCACTCTGAAGCTTTTCAAGAGCTTTACCGAAGGATCGTCAACCGAACTGTATTTGATGCCCCCTGCCGAAGTAAAGTGCGCATTTACAATCGACTTAAACGGATTCAATTTCGGAAGCAGCAAATCATTGCTTTCTCTCCAAAATATCGATTTGACGATAAAAACGTCGACAAAAACGACGACGGCTCAATCCCCTATGTTCAACCCGCGGCTCTATATTGAAAGCGGCAGCTCACTCACCTGCCCCGATACCGATGGCGACGGCTGGTTGGCGATTTACGATCTGAGAATTAGGAATTCCGAAAACAACATCTCTCTCGGTACGGGCGTGTACCTGCCATACTTCGGCACAACTACCTCTTTCGTCGCAAAGTATGACGATATTCTTGCGGACGGCTGCATTGCCCGTAACACTGATACCAAAAAAATATACACGAGAAGCACAGAAATTCCGGGCAACCCCAAAATAGAAGTAATCAAGTGTACTCACAGCGAATGGAACGGCAACGAGTGTAAGTACTGCGGTCTTGTCTGCGACCACCCGAAAGGCTTTGTTGACGGTATATGCCCCGACTGCGGAAGAGTCTGCGAGCATCCGAACCTTGACGAAAACTTCTACTGCCCCGATTGCGAACAGCAGATGGGCGTTAAGATTGAGAGTCCCGCCTCGGCAATCACCTACATTCCGTTCAGTGAAAACTCTCTTGCGGAAGCCGTTAACGCTGCGGAAAGCGGCTCGAGATTGACTCTTCTTGCCGACGTAAACTTTACCGCCACTCTCGACCGAAAGACGCTTACGCTTGACTTCAACGGAAAGAGCGTTACCGGCGGTTGGTTTGAAGTCGGAAAGCTGACGCTCGGCGGACAATACGGTGCGGATGTTATTGCCGTAACCGGAGGCGCAAAGCTTATCCTCACCGGACACAGCGCAAAAGAGGATTACAATTCAAGCAACGTAACCGAGCGCGGACTCATCAACGTATACAACGGCAACACGCTCGTTACGGACGGTTGGAGCGGAACGCTCGGCGGAATCAACGCAAGCCGTTACTTTGACGGAAACAAGCCGACGATACAGATTGACAGCGGAACCTTCTGCAGCATCTCTTTGCAAAACGGAACAGGTTTTACAATCGGCGACTTCTTAAAAGCGGGATATGCGTTTAAGTATACCGACGGCAGCGGCTATTTGCCCTACAATCATGAGCTTGTACCCCCTGACTTTGAATTTTTCAACATTTCCGTCGTAAAGTGCGAAGAGCATCATATCGAAGGCGAAGGAAACACCTGCGAATACTGCGGCACCGAGTTTACGGCAAGCGTGGTTGACGGAGACGGCACCCTTTACAAGTACTATCCCGATATCAAAGACGCCGTAAAGGCACAGCTTGAGCTTGGCGATACTTATACGGTTAAGCTTCTCAGGGACTTCCTGACAAACGCACAGCTTACGCTTTCGGAGGGTTCTCCGAGAATCGATCTGAACGGTCACACTGTAAAGGAAATGTGGCTCAATCTCGATTGCAGAGCGACAATTCTCGGCACAGGCAAGATAACGAACCTTTCCATAAGCAACGATGCCGGCGTGAACGCTGCGGTAACCGTTGCCGAGAATATCTGGATTATGCAGGGCGCTACATGGAGCAGTATTCTTCCCAACGAATCGTTCGGATACAAGGTAAATAACGACGACGGGTCGTATAAGTGGTACGACATCGACACTATCGCAGAAGTGACAGACTCGAGCGGTCAGCTTAAAAATGCAAGCATCGAGCCTCTCCCCGTTTCCGTGCCGAAGCTTACGCTCAACAAAGAACCGATTATGGACGGAGACACGATGAGCGTTTACAAGCCCTATACCTTCGGCGTTATGCTCGATAATATAGTTGAGAAATGTACAATCTACTATAAGTGGAACGGTGAAACAAGAGACTGCCCTGCCACCTACAGCTCTAACGGCTACTACGAGGGTAACTACAAGAATTCAATGTTCGGCACTACCGGCAGCATCGAGTTTTGGACCGTCATAACGAACGACGGCTACACACGCACAAGCGAACCGATCACACTCAATATCGGCAAGGCCGACCTCAGCGAAGCGAAAATCACGCTGAAAAACGGCGGCAAGCTGAACTGTTATGCGTGGGAGAGAGACTCTTTCACGGAACTGACGATGGAAATAGACTCCGTCAAATACTTCGCATTAACCTTAACGGCAGACGATTATACCGTCGTCAGCGGAGACAAGGGAACTAATGTCGGCAGCTACACTCTCAAAATCGAAGCAAAAGAAAACAGCAATTTTGTAGGTTCCGCAAGCGCAGAATGGGAAATACTGCCGTGTGAGCTTGAGTATGCATCCTTTGCAATTAAAGTGAAGCCATACGACGGCACAACCGATATCACGCTTGAAAACAGCGTCTTCGGACTGGCAGGAATCGATTTCTATTGTCCGAGCAAAGGCGCAAGCGGAGGCAACATCAAACTTATAAAAGATACGGATTATGAGATTAAGATAGTTTCAAACACTTTCACCGACCCCAATGCAAACGCCAAAGGCAAGGTTACATACATTATAAAGCTGTTAAATCCCAACTTCGCCTTTGACAACGGCAGCGACACGAAGGAATTTACGAGAGATCACCAGATAACCGTTGCCAAAAAGCTTCCGGAGGGTTATGAGCCGAATGTGGGTACTCTTGTCGTAAGAAACGGCGTTAAGAATTCTTACACCTTCGAGGTATCCGAAATGCTCAAGAAGCTGCCCGAAGAGCTTAGCTACAACAGTGCGGAAATATCCACTGTTTACTACCTCAAAGAGTACGGCAGCAACGGCGCTTCGCTTGTCTCGCTTGACAGCACATACTACACCGAAAACACTGCAAGCATCGACGAAAACGGCACACTCACGCTTCCCATAAATGAAGTCAAATCCACCAACGAGGGAAGCATAGGCACCGTAAAGGTAAGAGTGCGCACGCAGAACTACAATGATTTCTACGTTACCGTAAACGTAACGACCGCAAACCGCATAGTCCCGACGGGAGCGCCCGAGCTCAGCAGAGAAAGAATAACCTACGGCGAAACAAGAGGCAGTATCAAGCTGTCAGGCACTATGCATGACGATACAAATAATGTTGATGTTGAAGGTACGTTTGCATGGAACGGTGCTGATTTCGTTCCGGGTGTGGGCAGTGTGATGAGTGGGTGGACATTTACGCCTGCGGATTCCGGTACATATGCGCCGGTCGAAGGAGCTTCTACATTTAACGTAGAAAAGGCGGCGATGCCCGAGGACGCTGTAACGGCAGTTCCGACGGCGATATCCGATCTTGTATATCAGATCGACATCTCAACGCCTCAGACGCTTCACACCAAGGGCAAAATCAAGCCCAATCTCGGTACTATGAAGTACACACTGGGCGACCCCGAAAGCGAGGACACCGTTTGGTCCGAAGAGCCGATTGCAAGCCGCAACGCCGGAGAGTTTACGGTATACTACAAGGTATTCGGCGACGAAAACCACCTTGACTCGGCTTACGGCGAGATAAAGTGCAGCATTGCAAAGTATAAGCTTACGTACAGCGTTGTGTGCCTGCCCAAGGTTTACGACGGCACGACGAACGGCGATCCCAAGAAAATCGATAACGTAAAGTTCTACAGCGATGCTGACAGCTCAAAGGAAATCACCGGTTTCGTGAACGGCACCGACTACACGGTGGACAAAATCGAATACAAGAGTGCAAACGTCGGCGGAAACCTCGGTACTTTGCCTGTTGACGCAACGGCGACACTCAGCCTCATCGGCGATACCGCAGTCAATTACGCATTTGCCGATAACGGCAAGGGCAAGGCATCCGGTCTCATTACCCCGGCACCATTTACCGGTATCGACTTCAACAGCTACACCTACGAGATTTGCTACGGCGAAACCACCCCCAGATCCGTTACTCTCACCTATTTCGGTGCGGACAAACTGAACTGCGAAATCGTTTCGACGATGGATGTCGGCAACAATGATATACTCTCGAAGATTGATCTTGTCGACAACTCCTATTTCAACTTTGCTGTCAAAGATGGACTCAAAGGAGACGCCGTCGGCAAGAGCGTCACGGTAAAGTTTAACATTTACTCCAAGGATCACAACTACCGCTCGGAAGAGCTTACATTCACGGTTAAGCTTATCGACAAGGCCACTCCCGATCTTACCGTCAAAGAGATTGAGACCGTCTACAACAACAAGCCTGTCTCGGAAAGCCTCATCGTCGGTACGGCAACGATCGACGGACACGAGATCTCCGGTACGTGGAGCTGGGAGAACGGCGCACCGACAAAGGTTTCGGAAAGCGGAGAATACACCGTCCTGTTCACTCCGACGTATTCGTACCTCTACTACGGCGCAACCGCACAGGTAAATGTAACTGTCACCCCGAGAGAAATCGGCGACAAAGACATTACCTTCACATACGGCGAGTCCTTTGTGTACACCGGAAAGGTGATAATTCCGTATATTGACGGTGAATACAAATACGATGAAAACAAGGCGCTCGGGCTTGTCAAGAACAATGACTACACGCTGACATACCCTGAGGATGCGACGAACGTCGGCAAGAAGACGATAACCGTAACCGGTCACGGCAACTTCGGCGGCACGACAGAGCTTGAATACGAGATTACCCCCTGTACTCAGACTCCGCTTATTGACCTTGAGCTTCCGGAGAACGGCTACGTCTATGACGGAACCGATAAGACGCCGTCCGCAACGGTAAAGGTTAACGGCACAGCGCTTACCAAGGGCAAGGACTATGAGCTTGCTTACTCGAACAACAGAAACGCCAAGGACGGCGCAAAGGTTACCGTAACCGCCAAAGGAAACTACGGTTTTGAGCCGATTGTCAGATACTTCAGCATAGCAAAGGCCGATTCCGTGATCGATATCGAGCCTGCGTCAAACAGCTTTACCTATGACGCTCTCTCGCACGGACTCTTGATTGAGGGCAAGGCGACCGGCGGCAGCTTCAAGTATAAGCTCGGAGACGGCGGCTGGGTAAGAGATATTCCCAAGGTCAAGGACGCCGGAGAGTACACCGTTTGGTATAAAGTCGCAGGCGACAGCAACCACAATGACACAGGCGAAAAGAGCGTCAAGGTGACAATCGAACGCAAGGACATTGCCGATGCGGATATCGTTCTCGGTCCGTCTCTCACCTACAACACAAAGGAACAGGTGCAGACGGTATTCCATGCCAAGTTCGAGAGATTCAACGCAACCTACAACGTCGAAAACAACCGTGCGACAAACGCCGGCACATACACGCTTAAGGTCATCGGCACAGGCAACTTCAAGGGTGAGCGTGAGGTTGAGTTTACGATAGCCAAGAAAGAAGTCACGGCAAGCGTAACGGTCGGCGGCGAGTACATCTACAACGGAAAGGACATCGAACCTGCCGACATTACCGTCCGGGACGGCGAGGACATTATTCCCGACACCGAATACACTGTAAGCTTTGGGGACAACAGAAACGCCGGGACGGCAAAGGTTGCGATAACCAACGCCGAGGGCGGCAACTACATTGTAAACGGCACGGGCGAGTTTGAGATTAAAAAGGCGAATATCACCGTAAAGCCCAAGGACATCTTCAAGATTTACGGTGCGGCACCCGAATTTAAGCTTGAAAGCGACAGCGACCTCATCACTGAGGAAGAGCTTGCGGCGTTCGCTTCCTCCGCAAAGTTTACGAGCGAGGGTACGGCAAAGACCGCAAAGGTCATCGACGGCGGCTATGAAATCACGGCAGAGCTTGCCGAGAACGAAACCGACAACCTCATTCTCACGCTTTCCGGCACGGGAATACTCACCGTTGTACCCAAAAAGCTCACAATCAAGGTAAACGACGTGAGCCGAATCTACGGCGAACCCAACCCCGAGCTTTCGGTTTCCTACGACGGCTTCATAGACGGTGAGGATGAAAGCGTTCTCGACGGCACGCTTGTACTCAGGTACAACGACGACATAAACGAAACGACGGCGGTAGGACCTCATGAAAATGCAACGACTGCCTCCGGACTCACCTCCGAAAACTACGCCATAGAGTTCATCTCGGGCAACGTCACGATAACGAAGATTCAGGTCACGGCAAGCACCGGAACCTCGAGAAGCTCTTACATCACGATTAAGTTTGACAAGGCGGTTGTCGGTCTTACGGCGGCGAACTTCAAAGTAACCGACGCAGACGGCGAGATACCTCTCACAAAGGCGGTCGCCTCCTCCGACAACATGACCTACACCTTGAACGGAAGCTTCAAATACGGTACGCCGTACACGGTTGAGATTGATTTCACCGGCGCAATTGCCGACGCAACGCAGGAGCTTACCAACAAGACCCTCTCCGTCAAGTTCTCACGTCCCGGAAACGGAACCTCGACCGTCAGCCGCTACACCGTCAAATTTGAGACGAACGGCGCAGGCGCAATACTCTCTCAGACGGTTTCCGAGGGTGCTCTCGTAAAAGAGCCGACCGCTCCCGAGAAGGACGGCTTCGTATTCGGCGGCTGGTACACCGATGAAAAGCTTACGACGAAATACGACTTCACGGAGAAAGTAACAAAGAACTTCACACTCTACGCCGCATGGAAGAAGGCGTCGAACACCGCAAACGAGATAATCCTCACAATCGGTGAAAAGACGGCTCTCGTATTCGGCGTCGAGAAGACAAACGACGTAGCTCCGATAATCAGAAACAACCGCACAATGCTCCCTGCACGCTTCGTTGCCGAAAACCTCGGTGCGGCGGTCGAGTGGGACGCTGAAAACAGAGTTGTGACGATTACGGGCAAGAACCTCAAGACAGGCGAGGCGGTTAAGATTGAAATTACCATAGGTTCCGACCACGCAAAGGTTAACGGCAAGCTCACAAAGCTCGACAGTGCGGCATTCATCGAAAACAACCGCACCTACACACCAGTTCGCTTCATAGCCGAAAACCTCGGTGCGGACGTTGACTGGAACGAGGGCGAAAGAAAGGTAATAATCACGAAACCGTAAGTACAGACGCCGCAGAGTACGATAAGCATTCACGGCGACACAAACAGACAGAACCGTCAGCTGAAATATGCCGGCGGTTCTCTTTTTTTGAGGTTATCTCACTTTTCCGACGAGAGGTATGCTTTGGGATCTATTCTCACGCCGTCCTTCAATATTTCAAGGTGTACATGCGAAACGTCGGCACACTCGGTTGCGGCGGTACAGCCCACAGCGCCTATTACCGTGCCGCCCTCCAAAACAGCTCCGACGGCGGTGGTCTGCGGAAGGTCGCAGGAGAGGTTCGAGTAGAGTGCGGTGACGCCGTTTCCGTGGTCAACGGCGACGGTCTTGCCGAAGCTTGTATCGTCGTATATTTCCGTTACCGTACCGTTTGTGAAAAGTTTCACGGGGCTTCCCATATCGCCCGTTATATCGACGCCGCCGTGAGTTCGGAAGTCCTTCATCGTGGGAGAATAGATAAGCTCCTCGACCGAATACTCACGGTTTATATAACCGTCGGCGACCTTATAGAAGCGACCGTCGAAAAGTGCGTCCTCGGGATCGCTCGGGTATTCCGCACTTATCCCGCCGACCTCTTCGTTTGCTGTTTCGGCGGTGCCGCCCTCTGCGAGCTTCTCGGGTGTTTCGGGAGTCTCTGGCTTTTCGGCGTCCTTCTTTTCGTCCTTGGCGTCTGTCTTTTCGGAATTATCCGAAGCGTTTTTCTCCTCGGAATCGCTCTTATCGTCTGACTTCACCTCGGCTTTTACGCCTTTGCCGACGCCGGAAACCTCGGTATTTGACGTTTCGTCCTTTACGATATTCGGAAGCACGACCTTTCCGCCGGTGTTTCCCTCGAGCTTTACGTCGGGTGCTTCATAGCCGAAATCGCCGTTCATTATCTTCGATACGCTTCCGAGGGTTACAGTCACAATAGCCGCAGCAAGGGCTATGTATATGCCCCCGCTTACAAGCTGCTTTTTCAAGCCGGATTTTTCTTTCGTTTTCTTTTCGCCGTCATTGTTATTATTCATGTTTTTTACCGTTCCTTTCCGTACATTCGCCGCCCTTTTGCGGTCTGTGTCTCTATTTTTTCCGTCCGAGTATACTTTATACACAAATTCCGCTTTTGTACGGAACTTTTTATCCGTAAATTACGTCTTATATGTACAGTGGGCAAGTCTTAAAAAAATATAAGTGTTTGTTTACAAATTGTTTCTGTTTTGACGTGGCGAATATTGTATAATATAATGTACCTATATACTCGCAAACAAGGGGGAATGAGCATATGCGACACAAATTTGCAGAATGCCTTACGGCTCTCGCACTGTCGGCGGCGACTGTTTTTACACCGCTTACCTTGCCGGCATCTGCGGCTGTCGTCGGTGAGGTTGTGAACCACACGCTGTACACGGATATCGTGGCTTACATCGACGGTCAGCCGATTGAATCGTACAACATAAACGGAAGAACGGCGGTAGTCGCCGAACAGCTTCTCGGCTACGGCTTTGACGTCAAATGGAACGGTGAGGAACGCTCTCTTTCCGTCACGGAGGGCAGCGGAGAGGTCGAGAAGCGTGACGTAACGGTGTTCAAGATTCCCGAG
Source organism: uncultured Eubacteriales bacterium (assembly GCA_934444485.1). Taxonomy (GTDB): domain Bacteria; phylum Bacillota; class Clostridia; order Oscillospirales; family CAG-382; genus CAKSUT01. Next base: position 12,407 of record CAKSCN010000009.1, read on the forward strand.
GGGATGGTGGGTCGGAACAAATCCGAGGTTTACTACACCGACATCAAGGCATACGTCAACGGCGCTCTTGTTGAGAGCTACAACGTCGGCGGCTCGACGATAATCATTTTCGACTGTCTGTCGGCTTTCGGAGACGTTTCGTGGAATGCGGACGAAAGAGAAATAAGCTTCAAGCGGCGTATGTCCGAGGATGAATATGCCGACGAGGTAATAAGGCTTCTGAACATCGAGCGTGAAAGCTTCGGACTCTCCCCTCTCAAAAAGAACGACGCTCTCATGAAAGCGACGGCAGTGAGAGCCGAGGAAATATCACGTGACGGTCACTTCTCGCACACACGTCCAGACGGCGGCTCCTGCTTCTCGGTTCTGGCGGAGTTTGACATAGTCTACATGGGCGCAGGCGAGAACATAGCGATGGGCTACGGCACTCCGGAGTCTGTCATGGACGGCTGGATGAATTCCGAGGGACACCGTGCAAACATTCTGAGTTCACGCTACACGGACGTCGGAGTCGGCGTATACAAGAAGGACGGGCGGCTCTATTGGGTTCAGCTGTTCGCAAAAACGAAGCTTAGCGAAGGCGAAAACGTGATACACATGGGTGACAGCAGGTAATGCCGTCGGAGTGCGGCAAAAGTAAACACAGTAAAAGGAGACTTTGATATGAAAAAACTTCTATCCGCAGTAAGCATTTTCCTCTGCATAGTGATGCTCTCTGCAAGCGTATATGCGGTGAACGTCGGCGACATCGTCAACCACACTCTCCACACGGACATAGTTGCGTACATCGACGGTCAGCCGATTGAGTCGTACAACATCTCGGGCTACACCGCAATTATGGCGGAACAGCTCATGGGCTACGGCTTTAACGTCGTATGGAATCAGTCGTCCCGTGCGCTTTACATAAACGAGGGCGACGGAAACGTCGGAACAAAGAACGTGACAATCCCCACCGTAACGCCCAATATGATAGGCAAGATAAAGTCCAATGTTTACTACACGGACATCAAGACCTATCTCAACGACAAGCTCATTCAGAGCTACAACATCGGCGGCTACACCATAATCATGTTTGAAGACCTTGCGGCAAACGGCAAGGTGACATGGGACAATACAACACGCCGCATCGATTTCAGACGCAATTCAAAGACCGAGAGCAACGAAATATCCGAGGTATTCGTCGTTCCCGAAAACACGACCTACATGAAGGTCGGTGAGAGCTTTGACGTTGACGCCATAGCAAAGTACAAGGACGGCAGAACCGAGTCCTACGCCTCGAAGCTCGATATGTACGTTTCCTCCGGCGACACGGTCGTTTCCGTAAAGGGTACAAAGGTGACGGCTCTCCGCGAGGGTTCGGCGACAATCCGCTTCAGAAACAAGGTCGGCGGTCTCGAAAACGCAAGCTTCGGAGTGGTCGTTTCGCGCGACGGAAAAGCTCCCTCTGTCGAATATCTCCGCCTTGACACAGACACATCGAAGTCTATAGGAGTCGGCGAGAGCTTCTACCTCACCGCCACCGCTTACTACAGCAACGGCGAAAGAAAGGAATACACCGACCTCGACGCCTACATCTACACAGGCTCAAGCACAGTCTCCCTCTCCGGAAACCGTGTAAAGGGTCTCAAAGAGGGTACGGCGAAGATAAGATTCTACAACTCCTTCCTCTCCGGCGAGACAATCTACGTCACCGTAACCGGCAATTCCACGACCATAAAGTCCGTAGCTCTCGACGAAACAAGCGTCTCTCTCACGGTCGGAAGCACCCACACGATAACTGCGACCGCAACCTACAAAAACGGAAGCGAAAAGTCTTACACCGACATAAATCCTTACATTTCCTCCGGTTCCTCCTACATCTCCCTTTCGGGCAGAAGGATTACCGCAAAGAGCGAGGGTACGGCGAAGATTAAGTTTGAGGACGACTACCTCAGCGGAAAGACTCTCACCGTTTATGTCACAAGCAAATCCAATTCCATAAAGTCGGTTTCTCTCGACAAGACAAGCGTCACAATCGACATCGGCGAGTCCTACACGATAAGAGCAACCGCAACCTACTACAACGGAAGCGAAAAGTCCTACACCTCGTTCAGCCCCTACATTTCCTCCGGTTCGTCCTATGTTACTCTTTCCGGAAAGAAGGTAACGGGTAAGAAAGAGGGTACGGCGACAATCAAGTTCACCGACGACTATCTCTCCTCGAAATCGCTTAAGGTTAAGGTAAGCGAAGATGATGATGACGACGATTACAATTCGTCGATAAGATCAGTCTCTCTCAAATCCACAAGCATCTCTCTTGCGGTCGGCAACACTTACACAATAAGCGCAACCGCAACCTACAGAAACGGCACAACTAAGTCCTACACGGCATTCACTCCCTACATTTACTCCGGTTCAAGCTACGTAAAGCTCTCCGGCAAGAAGCTCACCGGCAAGAAGATAGGTACTGCGAAGATTAAGTTTGAGGACGATTACCTCTCCTCCAAGACACTCACCGTAAAGGTAGTCGATGAAGAGGACGACACGACAATCAAGTCCGTAACACTTGCTTCGACAAGCATCTCCCTTGCGATAGGCAAGACCTACACCATAAATCCCACGGCGACCTACTACAACGGCGACTCCGCAACCTACACCGACGCCGATCCGTACATTTACTCCGGCTCTTCCTACATCTCCCTCTCGGGCAGAAGGATAACCGCAAAGAAGGCGGGCGTTGCAAAGATAAAGTTTAACGACGACTACCTCTCGTCCAAGACTCTCACAGTCACCGTTTCCGAAACGGGTGCCGGAACAAACGACGTTGCGTCTGTGGAAATCACCACTCCTTACGACAAGACTATTGCCGTCGGCGACTCCTTCGTAATAAAGGCGACCGCAACACTCGGCTCGGGCAAGACGACCGCTTACACCGACCTCTCCCCCTACATTTATTCGGGTGAAGGCGTAATCTCGATAGCTGACAACAAGGTAACGGCTCTCAAGGTCGGCCTCGCAAAGATTAAGTTTGCAAGCGAATTTCTCACGACCGAAACAATTTACGTCGATGTCGTAAAGGAGACCGACAGCATCACAAGCATCACTCTCAAGACCGCAACGACGCAGAACCTCAAGATAGGCGAATCGTTCACCATAGAGGCGACGGCGAAGTACAAGGACGGCACAACAGCTACGTTTACCGACCTTGAGCCGTACAACTCCGACGAAAATGCGGTTGTACGCATAAAGAACAACACTGTCACCGCAATAAACGAGGGTACCTGCACGATATCGTTCTACAACGAGTACGTAACCAAGACAATCCGTGTCACCGTCGTGGACCCCACTGCGAACATCAAGTCCGTAGCTCTCGACACGACGTCGTACAAGCTTGCTGTAGGCGACAAGCAGACCATAACCGCAACCGCAACCTACACCGACAGAACCAAGGGTGAGTACGCAGACGCCGATCCCTACATCACGACAGGCTCCGCATACATCTCGCTTTCCGACAACGTCATCACCGCAAAGAAAGCAGGTACGGCGAAGATAGGCTTCCGTGACGAATGGCTCGCAGGCAAAACGATAACCGTAACGGTAGTCGGAACAAGCGGCGACGACGGCACAATCTCGAGCGTAACGCTCGACACGCCCACAAGCGTCACGGTAACCCCCGGCGACTCCTTCACCATATTTGCAACCGCAAAGTACCGTGACGGCACGACAAAGAACTACACCGACCTTGAGCCGTACATCTACTCCGGTGACAGCGACGCTATCTCCATAGACGGCGCTAAGGTAACTGCGGTAAGAGCCGGTACGGCAAAGATACGCTTCAAGAGCGAGTACCTCTCGGCAACAAGAAACACCATTACCGTCACCGTTAAGGGCGACAACGCCTATGTCACCGAGATAAAGCTCCGCAAGACGGAGATCACTCTCGAGGTAGGCGACACCTACGTCATCGAAGCCGATTCGGTTTACTACGACAAGAAGACCGAGGCTTACACCGGAGAACTCGGAGCAAGAAGCTCCAACACGACTGTTGTAAGCGTAAGCGGAAACACTCTCACGGCAAAGAAGGTCGGTAAGGCGACAATCTCCTTCACAAACGACCTTATCTCTGAAAGAATAACCGTGACGGTAGTCGCAAAGCCCGAACCCAAGCCCGAACCCAAGCCTGAACCCAAGTCCGAAGAACCGAAGCAGACGGAGGACACAAAGAAGTCCGAAAACACCGATAGCGGCTCCGAGAGCGGCTCGACCGAAAGCAAATAATTCCGACGCCGGTTCAAAGTGAATAAGTTTACCGTCCGTTTGAAGCTCTCCCTTCGGCGGACGGCTTTTTTGCGTCAAAACACGGTGTATGGGCGTATTCGCACGCCGGTAAACGGTGATTCTGCAAGCTTTGCGGCTGTCACCGCAACGACAGAAAATGACCTTGGAGGCAAAGCAAACCGCCCGCTTGAAGCATTACCCTCGGCGGACGGTGGTTTTATGCCTTATTTGATTGTTATGCCAACGGAGTCAACCGAGACTCATTTATCGTCTCGCAAGAGAATGCTCCTCGGCACAAGGTCTATCTTCTTTGTCTTGACGTATTCGGGTTCCTTGGTGAGATTGCCCTCGGCGTCGGTATACGCTCTTGTATAAATATCGAACACTGCCTTGCGCTTATGTATCTCGACAATTGCCCAGTGCGAAGTCGTTGAGCCTATGCTTATATCGGTGAGCGGTCCTGCCTTTCCTATGGGGTAGTTGGCATTATGCTCGTGACCGTTGATGTAGAGATCGGCTCCGTATTTTTCGCAGAGGTCGAGAAGTCTCTGTCTGTTGCCGTTATAGCTGTTCTCGGCACAGGCGTCAAGTATCGGCCAGCCGAAATTCTTATCGCCGAGTACTATCGACCAATGGCACGCAAGCACAACATGATTTACTGAGTCGTCCGTGTTCTCAAGCTCTTTCTCGATAAACTCTATTGTTTCGTCGGATACGAATCCTGTGGATCTGTACTTTCCTTCGGGAGCACTGAGTCCTATGTAGCTTGCAAAGAAGCAAATGAACTTCGTGTCGCCGCTCACAAACGAACACTCTCTCCAAAAGTCCGGGACACCCTCGTCGTGATTTCCCTGGAAGGCGATTATCCTCGAATCAAGCTCGGGGAAGGTTTTGTATTTTCCGTCTGCGTCATTGTAGCCGTCAGTCTTCGAGAACATGAAGGAGGACACGTCCTTTCCCTTTGTTTCTCTGTAAAGATCGAGGATATCGAGAGTTTCATAGTAATTCTCAAGCTCGTCGGTAAGGTCTTTCTGATTGTTTGCGTAACCCGTGTTGAGCTGGTCTCCGCAGAACAGACCGAAGTTTAACTCGTCAACCGTAAAGTTTCTGTTGATATACTTGTAGGTTTCCGTAAGAGCCTCAAAATTCGGCTTCCAAAGTGTGTAAACCTCATGATCCTTCTCCCAAAAGTCGGACTCAACGTGCGTATCTGACATGAGGAGGAACTTTGTCGATACTGTATCGTTGTCGAGAAGCTCGTAGCCGTCGGGAATGCTTATGCCGAAGGTGTCACTGTCAAACAACGGATTATACTTCGATATAACCTGTTCCGTGAAATCATAGGCTATTATTTCGGCACTGTATTCGCCGTTGTACGCAACCACAACCTTATTTCCGCTTACCGTTATGCTGCAATGCTCGGTTTCAAGTGTCGGATAGTCAACATATCCCGTATTTCCTATATGTATCTCGCTTGCGTCAGGTGTGCTTTCGGTTTTGACCTCAAGGGTATATCCGTAGCTGTCGGCAAGATAACCGTTGATATGCTCCGCTATCATTCCGGAAAGTCCGTCGTCCTCGGACGGCACAACCATGGAATATTTGCAAAGCTCAGTTCCTGCAAAGGACGCTGTTGAAATGTCGTAGTTTGAGTCATACGACAGTGACTGTGGCAAATTCTCCCGCATACCGTTTCCTCTGTGTGTCGCTATATCTCCGATGTTCTCAAATGCGTGTATGAGTGCTTCTTCACTTCCTCCGACAACCGTGACGGTGTCTGTTCCGCTGAAGCTTGACGTCCAGTTGCGAAGCTTATATTCCTTATTGCAGGATATAACAAACCTCTTTGCCGTCTCGCCATCATCCGCACCGACCGTCACTCCGCTTCTCTCTGAAAGCACATCGGCACAGCTTTTTGCGCAGCTGTAAAGTGTCGGATCATCGGTGTTCACGGAGTATTCGGATAGGTCGATGCTTGTCATGAGCATCTGCTTTATCACCACAAGATCAAGGACGTTTACAACGCCGTCCTCGTTCACGTCAAGCTCCTTTACCCGTTTAAAGCTTGGGTCAAAGCCTCTTATTATACGTATAAAGTCGTAAGCATCTATAACGCCGTCTCCCATTCCGAGGTTATCTCCCGTATCGCCGCCGAAAAGAGGCTGATCGGAAAGAGTAAGTGTTCCGTCGGAAACGTTAATGGTTATTGTTTTTTCGAGATATCCCGTCTTTATTATGCGCATACCGTACTTTCCCGTCGGAAGCGTAACATCAAACGCAAACGAACGCTTCTTGTTTCCGGGAGCTTCGAGCCTTTCCGAGTATATGATATCTCCGTCCGAGTCGGTAATATAGAGCATTGCACTGCTTCTTGCCGTTTCTGGAATATCCCTCAGTACGGTCGCCGTACCGACGATCTTTCCGAACGCTTTGATGTTATCCTTCACCGTCGGAGCTTTACATAGTCGGATCTCGCCGTCAATACTGCATTCACCGTTCATTATTGCAAGCGATTCTATATTTTTCGGAGCATCCCCCTCTGCCTTACAGTCAAAGGAAAGCGTAAAGAGAAGCTGACGCTCAAAAAAGTCGTACTCACGCTCGTCCGCCTGCCATGTCACGGAAATGTTTGCGTTGCCGCATACAAGAGCCGCATTAATACCGTGAGCCGCCGCTATTTCGCCGGTATTGTATCGAAGCATACTTCCGGCAGTGAACGCAAAAACACCTTCCGAAGCGGCTTTTCCGTCTAAGAACACATAGATATACGCTTTTTCCTCACTCTCGGAATATGCGGTTTTCACGGAGTACACGCTGTCGGACTCGACCCAGACCGCATAGAGCGTGACATCGGAGATAAGTTCATAATAGAGGAATCCCGTGACAGCGTCGTCGGACAATGCCCATCCGATAAAGTGTGCGCCTGTATCGGAAAGAGTGGGAAGCGTTATTCGCTCATAAATATAATCCGTAACCGTACCGCCGTTTCCGTGACCGTTGGTATCGAGAGTAACGGTGATTTTCGGAGCCTTCGTCCACACAGCCGTAAAAGTGACGTTTTCATCCGGCATTATGTATATGTCTCCCGGTTCGTAAAGCTTGCCGTCGCAGCTCCACCCCTCAAACAGATATCCGTAACGGTAAACTCCGTCGGGGACGAAAACATCCGCTGTGGGCGAATTCCAAAGTCTGTTCTTCAGAGTTTCACAGCCGGTATCAAAGGTTATGCTGAAGCAAGGGTCGTTGGTGTAATCTATAATGTAGGTCCTCGAGTCGGGTACTTCCACCTCTGCACGGAAGTCTTTTCCGAAACGGACGGTATCGTAAAGCTCCGCCTCGTTTATGTAAACATCGCAATACTCATAACCGAGGTCGCAGAAAACCGAGACTCTGTCACGTTCACCGTCTATGAAGTCTATACTTCCGAGAGCCGAGGTCATAACCCGTTTGGTCACGTATCCCTGCGGTGCGGCAAAATCGAGTTCGGCGTCAACGCCGGCATTTTCCAAAACAAGCACGTTTCCGCTTTCATGCTCAAGCTTTGAGGTGACAAACCCGCGAGGCTTACCGTACATATTTATGCGAAGGTCGCCCGTAAGTGTGAGCATGCCGATGTTTGCACCGAGATTTATGCTATAGTTCACATCGTCGAGAAGAACAAGCTTTATTCCTCCGACCGCCGTGCTTGCCGCACCTCCAACGTTGAATTCACACGTTCCGACCTCAAGTCCGGACACTTCAATGTCGAGTCCCTCCGGGTTGGATTTCACCGAACCGCTTTCTCCGAGTCCTCTCACCTGAAGTGTTCCGACAGTGACGCCTCCTGATTTTGTGCCGTTGTAGACTCTTATGCCGCCGCCGAGGGTGAGCGGATGTCCGTCAAAGTTTATATAGGTTGCGACCGCCTTGTCAAACACGACGTTTTCGTATTTTATTCTTCCCGTCATATTTTTCTGACCGCCGTTTATTCCGTTGGCGTAGAAGATGTATGCGCCGTTTTCGTCAAGAAGCTTTGTACTTCTGTCATAGGCGGTCCTGTAATCGATGCCGGAATCCTCGTCAAGCGAGGTTATTGTTATGTCACCGGTGTTGTTGAACACAAGTCCCGTCACGACAGGATAATCCGCACAGCCTGCCTTTTTGCCGTTGTTTGCAAACACGGTAGGTCCCGTCACGACTATTCTTCCTCCGGTCTCACGCAGAAACTCGACTGCCGAGATGACCGAGTTCATAGGCTCTTCCGGTGATATTCCGCTTCCGTTCTCTGCGGCGGCACCGTTAAGATATACTACTCTGTATTCGCCTGTCCTTTCTTCATACACGGGGTAGAGCGTAACGTTTCTCTCCGGGACGCTTACGATATACTCAGTGCTTCCCTTCTCTGCCCAGCCTGCGACACGGAAGCCGTATTTTACATACGCCGTAATATCGGGAAACTGTATTTTCTTTCCCGGATAAGCCGTCATGCTTCCGAGGTCGGTCTCGTCCTCTGCCTTGAAATTAACAGTGTATTTCGGAATGCTCTTCCATATCGAGTAGAGGGTCATGGATTCGGTGAGAGTTACCGTTTCGCCGCCTGTATAATCGGGAGCTGTACCGTCCTCCGTGAGCGACCAGCCGATAAACCTGTGCGTCACAGTGTTGTCTATTGACGCTATTTTTGCCGAAAGTGCCGATTCGTCATTCGCTTCTGCGGCGTACTGGGGAATTTTCAGTCCGAAGGTTTTGTCGATGTATGTAATCTTATACACACTTCTGTATCCTGCGGTCACGGTATACGAGCCGTATTCGGGAAGAGTGAACTCGACTTCTCTTCCGTAGAGAGAGAATTTCTCCGAAATCACCTCCCCTGCCGCATTCGTGACTGTAACGGTATTGTACCCGTCCTCGAACTCTGCGGTATAAACCCGCTTTCCGTTCTTGTCTTTTGTGCCGACAATAACGCCCTCTGTACCGACGACTGTGTATACGCCCTTTGCGGCATCCCTTACATATGAAGCGATACCCGTGCCGGGGTCAAACGCCGAGGTGTGATTCACCACGACTCTGAGGTCGCCGTCGAAGGTGCCGAGTCCGTTGTACACTGTTTCTCCGACCTTAACGGAAGCATCGGTTATCTTGCCGAGCTTTCCGTTTACCGTGATATTTACGTCGCCCGTCAGCGTCAATGCACCGTGATTTCCGTCAGTGCTTTTTAAGTCTCCGGCAAAGATAATACTTCCTACCTCGCCGTTTACCGTGACACTGTGTCCCGGTAGAGTCATATTCTTTCTTGAACCGAGCTGATAATAGGGTATGACGGTGTTTTTGCCGATGATATTTTCGGTGTAAACGGTATTTCCGGTTTCGTCGCCGCTTTCGTAAAGTCTGAAGGAGAAAGTAACAACAGGTCGGAAAGTCGTGCAGGATGTATTATTTACCGTAGGCTCATAGAAGCCCACCTCGTCGCCGAACACAACGCTTCTTCCTCTTGCCATTATCGCCGAATACTGTGAGCGGTAAACTATATCGATACGTTCAAACACAACCTTTGACGGAACGGCGGTAAGATACGCCATTGTATAGGGACTTCCCTCGCTTCTCGAAAGATATGCGCCGGAAAATTCATTTGTTTCTTCGTTCAGTCCGCCCCTGTAGTCCTTGCCGGTGTTAGGATCAACGGATGTGAAGGTGACATCACCCTTATTTATGAACCCGTTGTCCTTCATTTCCGTCGCACCGCAGACGACTATCGTCCCACCGTCCGTGATGACGGCGTTCATCGCACTTTCAAAGCTGTTGTATGCGGTTTCGGGAGTTTTTCCGTCGCCGTTTTCGGTGAGAGTTCCGTCGAGGTAGACAGGAATGATTCCGGTATACTCATACACGGGCGTCGCCGCCGCACTTGCCTCTCCGAGTACGGTAACGGGAGTTTTGCCGTCGCACGACCAGAATAAAAATCTGTACCCCTCCTTTTGCGGAGCATCGGGAAAATCCGAAATAACCGTGCCTGCCATTCCGGAAAATGTGCCGATTATCTTTCCGCTTTCATCCTTGAAGGTTACGGTGATCTTCTCCCTCTCGCTCCAAACGGCGTAGAACACGGTGCTTCCGGACAAGGTATACTGTGCGCCGCCGGCATACTCCGCAATATCGGAATTTTCCGTCAACGACCATCCGGCAAACTCAAAGTTTTCGCTGTTTTCAAGACTCGGAAGCATGAAGGTAAGTGCCTCTGCATCGTCGCTTGCGGCAATATACGGATCTACGGTGTTTCCGCAGCCGTTATCAACAAACGTCGCCGTGTAAAATTCTCTCACTGAAGGCTCGAGCGTATATATTCCGCTTTCAAGGTCATCTGCTCCAAAGACGCATTCACCATCCGAGAGGTTTACGTTTTTTATGTTCTCCGAAGAGGCATTTTTCAGCGAAACGCAGTTGTAATCGCCCGTTACCTTCACCGTATACAGCGAATTTTCCTCCGTGAGCCGCACCGACACATCGTCTGAAACGCTCTTTGCAACAATCCATTTTCCCGCCGCAGTCTTTACGTCGGAGGCAATATTCGGCACCTCCGCACCGTTCTTCACTGCGATAAGAAGGCTGCCGCCCAGCTTTTTAAGTCCCGAAACGCCGTTTTTTGAGGACACGGTGATATTGGAAATACTGCCGCCGAGATTTATTTTGACGTCTCCGTTTATTGTGAGATGCTCTGCGGTTTCGTCCTTGTTTTCATCCGATACGTAGAAGTATTTGACGTTTCCGTCAATATCGGCAAGATAGCTTTCCGCAACAGCATTTGCTCTTGCGCCGAGATAGAGGTTCAGCACACTCGTATCCCTGCCGACCTTACCATACATATCGCCGTAGGTCGCCGTTTGCGTGCCGATATTGAGATAACGCATCTGAAATGTCTCGGCGAGTCTCGTATTCGTCTGCTCCGTGCTGTTGGTTGTCGGCTCATAGACTGCGACACCGTCACCGAGAGTGAAGCGTCTGCCGCCGAAATTGAACGCAGCGTATTGCGCCGCCGCACGGTAGTTTACGTTCTCAAAGGTAATTGCGCCCGTGCCCGTACCGGCTTCTATTGGCGAACTGAACACACAGTAAAGGTATGCGCCGGTGAGTGCGTATCCGTTCTCCGCATCTCCCTCAAGCGCACCTCTGTAGTCGCTGCCGCCGTACTTTGAGGTTACGGTAATGTCGGTCGCTACGTTCTTGAACGCATCGCTTGCAAGTTTGGTTTGACCGCAAACGACAATTGTCCCCCCGGTATTCTTTATTGCCGAAACTGCCGCCGCAAATGTGTTGTACGGGCTGTCCGCCGTGCCGTCTCCGTTCTCAGAGAGAGTTTCGTTGACAAATACCGCCGCACTTTCCTCTGCCGCACCTAACATCGGCACAACATTCACGCACCCGAGCACCATGCAAACGGCAACGATAAATGTGACTATTCTTCTTTTGCTCATGAATTCAGCTCCGCCTTCCTGTATTTTATCATAGTAAATACATTATAACACTCCAAAAGCAAAATTCAAATAAACAATTTACATATTTTTACGGAAAATTCTTGACTGAACGGTATTTTTGTGTTATCATACACTAAAGTACGTTGTACCGAGACCGTGTGCTCTGTACACAGTAACGGAGTGAAGGCAATGCAAAAGATGACAAAAATCGGAGACCATATGTTTGATAAGGGTACCGACTACGAGTCCGATTTTATATCGATACGAAGCGGCGGAATATCGTACAGGAATCAGAACTACATAGTCACATCGAAAAACCTCGACCGCTATCTCTTTGAGTACATCATACGCGGAGGCGGCTTTATTGAGTGCAGAGGGAAGCTGTATTTTGTTTCGGAGGGGGACTGCGTAATCATACGTGCCGGATATTCCGTCAAATATTACTCGGACCCGAGAGACCCCTACATCAAGCTTTGGTTCACGGCAAAGGGGCGGTTTGTCGATATGCTGTGCGATATGTACATTAAGAATACGCCGGTGTACACCTGCAAAGCGGAGGTTTACGACTGCTTCGAGGGCTTTATCGCAGAGCTTTCGGAAAATCCCTGCACAGAAACCGCACCTCACCGTGTACTTGACATTATGTACGGGGTGTTTGAAAAGCGCAAAGACGCCGACGACAAGGTTCAAACCGACACGCTTGCGAAGAAAACACGTTCGTACATCGATCTTTTCTATCGTGAAAGTATAACCGTTGCGTCAATAGCGGAGCATTTCGGAGTAAGTCAAAGATATCTTATAGAACAGTTCAAGCAGAAATTCGGAATAACGGTACACAAATACGTAAAGCAAAAGAAGCTTGAAGCGGCGCATGAGCTTATACTCAGCACAAACTACAGCGTAAGCGAAATATCCGAAATGCTCGGTTTCTGTGAGCCCGGATATCTCACGAAATCCTTGAAAAGCACGTTCGGAAAAAGTCCGGCAGAGCTTAGGCGCAGCAAGCGTAACGGAGAATAAAAAGCGCCGAATCCCTGCGTGGGATCCGGCACTTCAGTTCGGAAATCATTTACCGAGCTCGCTGTCAACCTCTTCCTTTACGGAGTCGTCAACGGGTTCGTCGTCGGTCTTTTCGGTTTCTTCCTTCTTGTCGGGCTCTTCTGAGGTGAACTCAACCTCTACCTCGGGTTCTTCAACGGGAACGTCGTCGAAAAAGTCCTCTTCGTCATTTTCTTCCTTATCTGCGTCCCTTGCTTCGCACTCCTTGTCGTCGCAGGAGTCGCAGTCGTAATCGCACGGCTCCGCATCAGCACTCGAAATGACAAACTTGAACTTAACCTTCTTGACTATTATCGCAACTGCGGCGAAAATTGCGATTGCGGACGCTACCGCACCGACCAAACAGAGAAAATTCTTCATAATAAAGTCTCCTTTCGTTATTTGAGATCCGCACCGTCTCATGCGGCACGGACGGTATAATACTTACCATTGTTATTATAGCACCGAAATTTTAGAATAAGTTTAAAAAAAAGTTAAAGTTTTCGTTTATTCGGTAATTTTTATGTGTTATAATATCTTAGTTATAACTCTACGCTCTTGAAAGGAATCAAAAATATGTGCGGATTTGCCGGAATATATAAAAAGAACGGAATAACGGAAAATGACAAGGCTGTCATTGCGAAGATGTCTCAGTGCATTCGCCACAGAGGACCGGACGACAACAGAACGGTATTTGAGCCGAACTGCACCCTTGCTTTCAGACGTCTTTCCATTATCGACCTTGAAAACGGCGTTCAGCCCTTTTACTCTGCCGACGGTCGCTACGTTGCAATTTTCAACGGCGAAATATACAACTACCTCGAGCTTCGGGATATTCTCATAAACGAGGGCTACACTTTCAAAACAAGAAGCGAGATTGAGACGATAGTCACCCTTTACGGGAAAGAGGGTCCCGGCTTTATAGACAAGCTCAGAGGTATGTTCGCAATTGCGATATACGACAAAGAGGCGAAAACCGTGTTCTTGGGTCGTGACCCGTTCGGCATAAAGCCGTACTACTACAAGGTAAACGCCGAGGGTGCGGTATTTGCGTCGGAATTCAAGGCGTTCATGTTTGACGAGGACATAGAAAAGAACGGCTTCTCGGTTGACGACGCTCTTTTGCAGAGCTATTTCACGTTCCAGTACATCACAGAGCCTGACACCATATCCCCCGAGATACGTGTGCTTCCGGCAGGTCACTACGTCGTTATAGGCGAGGACCTCAAGGCAGAGCCTGTCGAGTACCACAAATTCCGCTTCGCTCCCGACAAGACAATATCTTTCGACGAAAAGGAAAAGAGACTGCGCCGTGCGGTGGAAGAGAGCGTTGAAAAGCATCTTCTCTCGGACGTCCCGGTCGGCACATTTCTCTCGAGCGGTATAGACTCTGCGATAATCACCGCCGTCGCAAGCAAGCTCTGCCCCGGTACAAAGGCGTTCACCGTCGCTTTCGGCAACGTCAAGGGCTACTCGGAGATTGAGGCGGCGTCGGAGATAGCAAAACATCTCGACATAGAACACATCAAAATAGAAGCGGGACTCGAGGACTTTTACCGTGCCTTTGAAAAGGTGGTATATCACCTCGACACGCCCGTCGCAGACCCGTCCACAATGGCGATTTACCTTGTATGCGAAGAGGCGGCGAAGCACGTCAAGACCATTCTCTCCGGCGAGGGTTCGGATGAGCTGTTCGGCGGCTACAAGGTCTATCGCGAAACGCTCACGTCTGGTAAAATCTACGCTCTTCCCGGATTTTTGAGAGGTATTCTCGCCGCTCTCGCACGTGCGCTTCCCGACGGCGTAAAGGGCAAGCATCTTCTCATGAGAGGAACGACTCCCCTTGAGGAAAGATACGTCGGCAACGCCTTTATTATGACCGAGGAAGAGAAAAAATCGATATACAAAAAGTTTAATCCGAATGTCCGCTTCACCGACCGCACAAAGGAAATATACGCCGAGGTCAGGGGAGAAAACCCCGTCACGAAGATGCAGTATGTTGACATAAACACATGGCTCAAGGGCGACATTCTCGTCAAGGGCGACAGGCTTTCGATGGCTCATGCTCTCGAGGTGCGTGTGCCTTATCTTGACAAAGAAGTTTTCGAGGCGGCAAAGATACTCACCACCGACGACAAGCTCTCTCACAAGACGACAAAGTACATTCTCCGCCATGCTTTCCGTGATATCGTAAACGAAGAAACCGTTATGCGTCCGAAGCTCGGTTATCCCGTTCCGGTGCGTGTATGGCTGAAAAACGAGATTTACGAGTGGGCGAGGGACATCATCGCCTCCCCTTACGCCGACGAATACATCGACAAGGCGGCTGCTCTTCGTATGCTTGAGGATCACAGAAACGGCGTTGCCGACAACTACAGACCGCTCTGGACGATTCTCGTTTTCATCACGTGGTACAGGCTCTATATTGCCGACATCGAAAAGACGCGGGAAAGAGTTATCGCTGGTGAGCTGTAAGTTTTCGCATCGAAAAGCTTCGCAATTCGATGCGGAGGCGATTTGTACGTTCGCACCTCGCTCGAGGCGCAAGCTTTGCTTGCTTCTCTTCACTCGCAAATCGAGAGGTGTGTTTTCCGGCAACAAATTCACCGAAAAACACGAAACGGTTGTATTCCGACTTCGTCGGAGTACGGATGAGAGGTACAATCGCATCGAAAAGCTCCGCAATTTTATGCGGATGAGATTCGTTCGCAATTCGACAAAAAGAAACTCATATATACGCCGTTTTGATTTATGTTGTTTTATACCTACATTGTCATGCAACAGGTTAATTTTTTGCAAGTAAAAGTTAGTTTTTTCGGTTGCAATTCATGAAAACAACAGGTATAATTAAGGAGCGGATGACACCGCAAACATATCGCTTAAACAGTGTAAAAAGGAGAACTATTATGTTTGATTTTCCCGTAAAGAAGCTCGTATACAAAGGCGAGAAAACCAGAGAAATATCGTTTCCCATAGGCGGAATAGGAGCAGGCTGTATCGGCATCACCGGTTGGGGAAGCCTATTTGAATTTGAGATATTCAACAGACCGAACAAGCTGTCAACCAACGGTTTTACATTTTTTGCGGTAAAAGCGGAAAAGGACGGCAAGCTTTGCGACGCACGCATACTCATGAACGACCCGAAGTTCACACGCACGGGCTTTTCCAAGCGTCCCGACGATGAATTCTACGACAACTACGGCTGGGGTCCGGGACGTGAGTCTATGGCAGGAATGCCCCACTTCCACGGCGACACCTTCACGGCAAGCTACCCCTTTGCGGAGCTTGATTTCGAGGACGAAAAGTTCCCGGGAAAGGTACACCTGACGGCGTTCAACCCTTTCATTCCGCTAAACGACGCCGACTCGAGCATACCGGCGGCGTTCATGGAATACGAGGTTGAGAACAACACCGACGCCGAGATAAAGTACACCCTCTGCGGTACTTTCCGCAATCCGCACAAGACCTATGTCAATATGTACGAAAAAAGCAAGCGTGTATCCGATATGCACACGATAAGAATGCTGTCGTGCGATGACTCTCTCCCTGCGCACGAAAAGGGAGAGGTCTGCCTTTCGGTACTCGGCGACGGCATTTCGTATCAGGAATATATGTATAAGGGCGGATGGTTCGACACTCTGACGACCTTCTGGAACGACTTCACCTCTCCCAAGCCTTTCGAGAACACACGGTGCATGACAGACGATTCCGCTCACGAGTGCGTGCTTGCTTCAGGCTTCACGCTTGCCCCGGGCGAAAAGCGCACCGTTAAGTTCATAATATCCTGGCACTTCCCGATAAGCCTCAACTACTGGCATCCCGTAAACCGCGAAGAAGCGGAGTCAGTGAAGTACACTAAGGACGGCGACGAAATACCGCCTAAGACCGGGCTTACCGACGCCGACATCTACAAGATGAACACGTGGAAGAACTACTACACACGCTTCTTCGACGACGCTCTCGAGTGTGCGGAGTACTGCTATATACACTACGAAAGAATGAAGTCGGAGACGGAGCTTTTCAGGAACCTTCTGTTCTCGTCAACGCTTCCCGAGTCGTTTATAGACGCCGTTTCCGCAAACATATCTATACTGAAGTCTCCAACGTGTCTTCGCAACGAGGACGGAAGCTTCCTTGCATGGGAGGGCTGCGGAATAAAGGGCGGTTCGTGCGAGGGTTCCTGTACGCACGTATGGAGCTACGCTTATGCGCTTGCGTTTCTTTTCCCGAGTCTCGAGAGAAGTATGCGTGAAAACGAGTTTAAGTACTCCATGGACAAATACGGAGCGATACAGTTCCGGATACAGACGCCTCTCGGAAGATATCCCAAATCTTATTTTCCGTGCGCCGACGGTCAGTTTGCCGGTATTATGAAGATATACCGCGATTTCAAGATTGACGGCAACCGCGACAGGCTCATTGAGATGTGGCCCGATATAACGCGCTCTCTCGAGTACGCTTGGCACAGGAAGAATCCTTTCCGCTGGGATCCCGAAAAGACCGGCATTCTCTCCGGACGTCAGCATCACACTCTTGATATGGAGCTTTTCAGTCCCAACTCATGGCTTGCCGGAATGTACCTCGGCGCACTAAAGGCAGGCTCGGAAATGGCGAAGATTGTGGGCGACAAGAAACGTGCCGCGGAGTACCTTTCGATATACGAAAAGGGTCGTGCGTGGGTAAACGAAAATCTTTACAACGGCAAATACTTCATTCAGAAAATAGATCTTAACGACATGAGTCTTCTCCACCCATTCGTTGAGTCCGAGGACAAGGACGATCCGAACGACAAGATAAATGCGACCTACAGG
>CAKSCN010000010.1 GCA_934444485.1 uncultured Eubacteriales bacterium
TGATAGTGCTGTATCGAGCCGCCTATCCAACCGAGAACACAGTTCTTCACGGTGATATTGTTTGTTGTTCCTCCGCCTATTCCGTGGCTTCCGCCGAACATGATGCAGAGATTGTCGAAGGTTGCGCCGTTCGCCATTGAAATGATGTTGCCTTTGGTGTTGAACTCAATGTCGTCGTAAAGCTCACCCGGGTTTCCGTCGTCACAGCGCAGATAAATCTTTCCTGTCGCAGTTCCCGAGGGAATACCGTTTGATATAACGGAGTCCGCAAGATGTACGTAGCTGTAATTCTTTGTTAGATGCGTTCTGTAATCAAAGGGAATCGACTTTCCTCTTACAACGAACATACCGTTCTGATACGACGGCACTTCCTTGTAGGCGTAAACCTCCTCGTCAAAGGTTATCGCACCTACATCTACAAGATCCTCGCCGGTGTACAGCCATATCTTCTTGCCGCTTTCCGGTTCTTCGTAGTCGAGAGTCCAGAGGGCGGGATCAGCCGCATTGAGCGGAGAACCGTAGATTTTCGGCTTTTCGCCCGTGCCGTATGCCGAGTAAGTGACGCCGGATACCGCACTGAACATGCCTCTGAAAAGACCGCCTCTTTCAAACAGTACTCCGTCGCCGTTTCCGAGAGCCGCACCCTTTAGCTTGTCTATTGTCTTCCATGCCGTTGCGGGAGAGAGACCGTCGGCAGAGTCGTTTCCGTTCGGAGATATGTAATATGTTTTGCCGGTTATCGTGCTGAGGTCGGACGCCGATTCGAGTATAGATTTTTTACGTGCGTCCGAGAGTCTGTCAACCTCGGCAATTTTGCTGTTGCCGACGGTATAGTCTGTGTCGGAACTGTCGGCGAGGTCTTTTTCGGGAGACTTTGCCGTGTACGCCCATTTGCCGTCGGAAAGCTCCGCATGAGCAACAGCCGCTTCTGCTATCGTCGCAAAATTGTGATCGGCCGACCTTACGTCAAAGAATACGGCGTAAAAGGAGCCGTCGAGGTTCTCGTTTGCTGCGTTTCTTCCGCTGAGAACATTGAGCATCTCAACCGTTTCGCCCCGCTTGATATATTCGCCGCCGTTCGGTATGACATCACCGACTCCTCCGCCACCCATATTCGAGAAAGCGTTCATTGCAAGAGATATAAACTCTCTGCGTGTCATGAAGTCGTTCGGTCTGAAAGCGCCGCTTTTTTCATCGGTTATGCCATTTTCAAAGCAGTATCCGATATACTTTGAATACCAAGCATCGCCGCTTACGTCCGAGAACGGAGACGTACCTTTTATGCTGCTGTCGCTTTCAAGTGCCTTCGCAACCGCAGTGCACGCCTCGGCTCTTGTCATATATTTGTTGTATTTGAACGTGCCGTCCTTAAAACCTGAAACGTAGGGAAGATGAAGCGTGAGACCGTCGGGACGCTCCTTGAAGAACGAAACACGGCTTATGTAAAGAACGTCGTCTGTTGTGAGACTCGTGAGCGGCGTGTAGTTGAGAGGGTATATGTGCATCTGCCTCAGATTGTGGGAGTAGCCGGGCTTGAGAAGATCGCCGAGAGCTGTCATGTCGAACACCGCAAATGCCCACTCGCCAACTTTCAGAGGCTCTTCGGAAAGTGCGGAATACGACTTCGTCAGTACGTTTCCGTTGGTGAGAGCGGTGACTCTCATCCTTGTGTTCACCGGAGTCGGCGACTCATATTTGTACGTCACTGCAAACCACCTGAACTCTGCAAGATTTACCGCCGCACCGGCGTAGGTGTAGCCGTCAAGGCCGAGAGTTTTTGCCCTGGAAGATTCGGGGTTCGGGATAACCTTTACCGCCGTCATGCCGTCAAGCTCGGTGTTTTCGTAAAGGTAAGCACCGTCGGTGTGGTTGATTATGCCGTTGCCGTATTCGGTGTAGTCGAGTGATATTACGTCGGCGTCCGTCTTGTACACTATTTCCCACATGGCGGTGTACCACGCATTGAGGTCGTTGCCCTCGATTACCTCGCCCGGTGAGTGCATTTCGCCGTCAAGACTGCTCATCCAACCGAGAAAGGTACCGTTTTTGAGAGTCATCGTGCATTCGGGGAGCGTGTAGTTTTCGCCGTCCTTGTGCAGTATTGTCTCGGGAAGCTCGCCCTCTGCGTCGGGGTTTGAGGTCTGAAAAACAGCGGAGTACAGAGCGTCCGGATTGGGGTTCTTTTTGTAGAAGGTAAACTTCGCAATGTAGATAACGTCGCTTTCCTTAAGGTTTGAAGAGTGAACGTCTCCGAAAGGGAAGAAGTGTATATGATTGAGATAGTTCTTTTCGGGGTCGTCGCCCATTTCGTAGCGTTCGCCGAAAGCAAATAACGCTTCCGTCCATTTGTTGCAGACAATGCTCTCGCCGGAGCTTGCCGACACCGTCTCTTTAAGCGCATACGAACCGCCGCCGAGAATGTTCATCTTCATCTTGCCTGTGTAGGTGGGGTTGTCGGTGTCGTAGTAGTAGGTCACTCCGACGAATTTGTAATCGGGGAGAATTATCTTTTCACGGAGTCCGCCGAATGTCCATGCGTCAAGATTTATTGCAGTACTGCCGCCCGTCAGGGGAGTAGGCGTCACCTTAAGGGTGTTTATGCCGCCGAAGTCAACGTGCTTCTCTGCGGCAGCCGTCGGTTTGCGGTTACATATGCCGCCGGATACGAAGCTGTAATCAACGCTTATGCTGTTGTCGTCAACCGTAACCGGATCGGGATTTGAAGTGTAGAACGAGAACTTCGCAATGTAGATAACGTCGGAGGAGCTAAGCTCTGCCGCCTTTGTGTCTCCGAACGGGAAGAAGTGAATTTGACCGAGAATGTCGGTCGAAGCGTCGGGGTTCATCTCGTAAAGGCTTCCAAAGTCGAAATACGCCTCTTTCCACTTGCCGCAGACGATTTTTTCTCTCGAATAAGCGGAAACGGTGGATTTGAGCGCACTTTTGCCGCCGCCGAGAATGCTCATCTTCATTTTACCTATGTAGGTCGGATTGTCGGAAGCGCAGTAGTACGTCACGCCGATGTATTTGTAGTCGGGGAGAGTGACGCCCGTACTGAGATTCGGAAAATCCCATGAGTCGAGGTTCAGCATATTATCTCCTGCCGTATCGGGAGCAGGCGTGACCTTGACGGAGTTCACACCGTCAAAGACAACATTCTTTTCCGTAGTCGCCGACGGTACGCTGTTGCAAGTGCCGCCGAAAACCTTGCTGTAGTCAACCTTTATGAAGCCGCTTCCTGTTTCAACCGCAATACTCCCTGCGGCGTCCGCATAAAAAACGAACGCACCGAGAGTGAGAAATACGGTCAGCACAAGACACACCAAACGCTTTTTCATCGATTAGGCTCCTTTGTTTTTCTGTATGATATCGCATAAAAACACATTATAAAGTGTAGCACGAAATTGTCACACCATCAATACAAAAGTGTAAACAAAGAAAGGTACGCCCGGGAATCCGTGGGGAAACCCGAGCGTGTGAGGAGGTTTAGCTTTTATGCTTGATTATTCGCCGTAGGGAAAGGTGTAGTAGGGAATGTTCTCGACGTAGTAGATTGTGCCGTCCGTGTCCTTGAGAACCGTTTCCATGGTGTTTTCCGCCTTGACTCCGAACTTGTAGGGCTTCGAGCCGCCCTTGCCGTATCTTACGAATTCGTTGCCGTAGCCCTGAATGTAGGTGTTGTTCTCGAATCTCGGGAGCCATGCCTTGTAGGTCGCCGAGATGTGGAGAAGGTTCCATACACTGCGGTCGAATATGTTGTCACGGATTACGAAGTTGATGAACTCGTTTCTGTGATCCCACGACTTTATGTGAACCTGGCAGTAGCCGTCGGGACGAGTCGAGCCGAAACCGTAGCCTGCACGGCGGAGAATGTTGTTCTCGAAGAGTATGTCCTTGCCGTCGCGAACAGCAGTGCCGCTTGCCGGTGCACCGTGGAAGTATTCGATGCTGTATACGCAGTCCTCAATGAGGTTGTCTCTGTAGGTTACGTTGTACATGGAGATGTTGCCGGTGTTGCCGCCGTGCTGATGCGTTACGCCCGCATCGTAGTTCTGATAAATGTAGCAGTTTTCAACTGTGTAGTTTTTGCAGCCTCCGTAAATCTCGACGCCGTTGCCGAAACGAACTACAGAACCGCTGTCTGCATTGTAATACTGCACCGAGCCGCCTATCCAGCCGAATACACTGTTCTTCACGGTGAGATCCTCTGTCGTGCCTGCGCCTACGCCGTGGCTTCCGCCGTACATGATGCAGAGGTTGTCAATTGTTACGCCGCGATTCTGACCGACGCTTATTACGTTGCCCCTTGTGGAAAATTCAATGTCGTTGAAGAGAGAGCCGGGGTTGCCGTCGTCGCATCTGAGGTAAAGCGGACCTTTTGCCGTGCCGATGCTCGGAATGCCGCCCGAGATAACGGAGTCTGCCTTGTGGAAGAACTTAAGGTTTCTGTCGAGATGAGTTGCAATATCAAAGTCCGTGCCGGGAGCGGTTCTTACGACAAACTTTCCGTTTACGTAGCTCGGAACTTCCTTGTAGCCGTAAATTTCACCGTCAAATACGATGTTTCCGACGTCGGTCATGTCCTCGTTTGCATACTTCCATATCTTCGCACCTGTTTCGGTGTTCTCGTGGTAGAGAGTCCACTTTGAGGCATCAGCACCGTTTTCGGGAGAACCGTATATCTTCGGCTTGTCACCCGTGCCGTATGCGGAGTAGGTTACGCCCGGCTTTACTGTGAACTTGCCTCTGAAGGTCGCACCTCTTTGGAAGAGTACACCGTCGCCCTTGTCGAGAGCGGCGTCTGCAACCTTGGATATTGTTTTCCATGCGGTTGCTTCGGTGCGTCCGTCGTTGGAGTCGTCGCCGTTGGGAGATACATAGTAGGTTTTTTTCGTTATTGTGGAGAGGTCGGACGCTGTGGAGAGTATCTCACTCTTTCTTCTTGCCGCAAGAGTGTCTATCTGTGCGACTTTTGCGTTGCCGGGAGCAAGGTCGGGTGTGTAGAGGTCGCCGAGACGCTCGATGGGGTCAATGCACGCACAGAGCCATTCGCCGTTGTTTTCGATGTGAGTTACCGATGCCTCGGAGATGTTTGCAAACTCGGCGTGAGCGTTGTCAACGTCAAGGTATACTGCGATAAAGTCGGGGGTGAATGCGGTGTCCGCCATGTCTCTGCCTCTTGCACGGTTTATTGCAAGAATTGCGTCGAGTCGTGTTATGCTTTCGTCGGGACGGAAAGAGCCGCCGGTTGTCGTGAAGATGGGCTTGCCTGCCATAGCCGCTATTGCCGCATATTTCGGGTGGTTCTTGGGAACGTCGGCAAAGCTGGCTTCTTTTATTTCGGTGTTGAATACAAGCTCGGCAAATTCAGCTCTTGTGATTGCGCTGTCGGGAGAGAATGTGCCTTCGTAGGAGGAGAGAATACCCTTATCCTCGCAGTAGCCGATGTACTTTGCATATTTGTGATTTGCCGCAACATCGGTAAATGTAGGAGCCGCCGCAGAGGAGATGTCGCTGCCCTCGAGGAGGTGCGTTATCATTCTGCATGCTTCGCCTCTTGTGACTGTACCGTTTTCGTTGAAATTACCGTTTTCACTGTCGATAAACGCTTCGTGAACCGTGAGGTCAGGCTCGTTCTTGAAGAACATTACACTGCTTATGTACATCGTATCGTCCGCTGAGAGCGTATTGACATTTGTGTTTCCGAAGGGTCTTATGTGCATCTGGCGAAGAACGTGGGATACATCGGGAGCGAGCTTTGCGTCGATGCCCGTCATGTCAAAGAGAGCTATCGCCCACTTGCCCTCGACAATGTTCTCGGTGGAGAAGTTTCCGAAGCCGCCTGTGAGTATGCCGCCGTTTGCCATGATTTCGATTCTCATGTTGGTGTTTATGGGATTTGCGGACTCGTACTTGTACATAACCGCTATCCACTTGTAAACGTCAAAGTCGGCGTTCACTGCCGCATACGACCAGCCGTCGAGAGTAAGGAGCGTGTTCATTGTCGCCGAAGGATTGGGAACAAGCTTCATTGCCGGAATGCCGTCAAGCTCGGACGCTGAGTAAACCGAAGCCGTGTCGTGTTTGTTTACTATGCCGTTTGCGTACTTGGTAAAGTCGAGGTAGAGATAGTCGGGATATACGACCTGTTCGCTCCATACCGCACTGTAGTATACGTTGCCCTCAACTGCGGTTATTTCGTCGCCGGGATCGTAAAGCTCGCCGTCATAGCTCGATTTCCACCCGAGGAACGTGCCGTTTTCGAGAGTGAAGGGGTTTGCCGGGAGGGTGTAGGTGTCGCCGAGGACGTACTCTATCGTTTCGGGAGCGGTACCCGTGGCGTCGGGGTCAGCCGCATAGAACGAAGCGGTGTAGGTCACAGTGGGACCGGGGTTGTTTTCATAGAAGGTATATGCCGCAACGTAGATAACATCGTCTGCCGTTACATTGGAGGCTTTTGTTTCTCCGAAAGGATAGAAGTGAACCTGATTGATGTACTTCTTTTCCGCAGACTCGTTTATTCCCACCGATGTTCCGAACGGGAAAATTGCCTCTGTCCATGCGTTTGTAACTATTTCCTCGGTGGAGTATATCGTTCCGGATGCCGCACCTGTATTGCCGGGAAGAATGCTGAACTTCAATGAACCGGAGTACGAGGGATTTCCCGTTGCGTAGTAGTACGTAACGCCGACGTACTTGTATTTCGGTACTTCAACCTTGTCTGTGTAGTTTGCGAGAGACCAGCAGTCGAGAATGATTGGATTTGTCGCCGCCTCGTCGGTGTCGGGGGTGGGTACGAACTTGACTGCCGTTTTGCCCTCAAATTCGACGTTTTTGGTAACCGTTGCCGTAGACTTTCTGTTTACTATTCCGCCGGTGACTGCATTGAAATCAAAGGAGATAGCACCGTCCGTTACAGTCACTTCTCCTTCGGCGAATACGGGTGCGCCGATGACCGAGAGAAGCATCAGAATTGCGAGTAGTAGAGTTGCGGTTCGTTTTGCCATTGTTTGTTTACCTTCCTTTTTCACATTTAAGCTCCTTGCGGTAGCCTTGAGAATAATATACCTTACGCAAGGCGAAAAATATATCAAAAAATGTGAATATGTAAAAATCGTGCAAATATACAATTATACTCGCAAATAATTGTATAAAATGCACAGCAACCAAAGACGAACTCCTGGTTCGCATAACACAATTTTAACCCAAATTACACAATTTGCTAAATTTGGGTTTCATCGTAAAAACAAGAGCTGATTTGCGAAATACGCAGTTCA
This sequence comes from uncultured Eubacteriales bacterium, assembly GCA_934444485.1. GTDB lineage: Bacteria > Bacillota > Clostridia > Oscillospirales > CAG-382 > CAKSUT01. The sequence goes on from CAKSCN010000010.1 coordinate 7,278, forward strand.
AATTAGATTAATAATCTATACACTTTCTTTCGCCAACAGTTAATAGCTAAAATGGCAAATTGCACCAATCGAACACTGATTCTCAAAATATTAACAAACAACGAAGAAAATGCAGACGCATTGTTACAGTTGCGCCCGTGCGGAAGTGCTTTCGGTCCTACTCAAAAACTTGTACTATTTGGGTAAAAACCGAAAATATTCTCAAAATGTTATTTTTTTAACTTCAGAACCGTGTCGCTGTCGGCGGTGACATACGCCGTGTAGTTTTTCTCGTAAATTACAAAGCCCGGCTTTGCCGACGACGGCTTTTTTACGTTTCTTATCCTCGTGTAGTCAACGGGGACCTGCGGCGTGTCCTTGCCCTTGGAATAGTACGCCGCTATCATTGCGGCCTCGGTGAAGTCGAGTGCGTCGGGTTCGTCCCTGCCGCACATGAGAACCGTGTGAGACCCAGGCATTCCCTTGACGTGAAACCAGTAGTCGTCCTTGCCGGCAAGAGTCGTGGTGATGTAGTCGTTCTGAAGATTGTTTTTGCCGCACACCACTCTCCAGCCGCCGGACGTGACAAACTCCATCGGCTTGTAGGTCTTCTGCATCTTCTGACGGTGCGCCTTTTTCGCCTTGGTACACGACATATGCATCGACTCAAGCTTTTTTGCGTAGCCGCCGGCGGAAAGCTCGCTTCTTATTTCCTCGAGATCCTTCTCGGTCTCGGCTTTCGTGAGACTCTCAAACACCGTGTCGATGTACTCAAGCTCGTGTTTTGCATTCTCAATCTGCACCGCAAGAATTTCCTCTGCGGACTTCTGCTTTGCGTACTTTTTGTAATACTTCTGCGCATTCTGCGACGGGGTGAGGTTGATTTCGAGAGGAATGGTCACCTCGGGCATATTTTCGTCGCTGTAGTCAATGACGTGCGCTTCGGTCATGCCCTTTTTCAGCATATACATATTCGCCGTGATGAGATCTCCCATGCGCTTCATCTCGTCCTTTTTTGCACACGCCGCAAGGTCTCCCTGCTGAAGCTCTATTTTCTTGGTTATTCTCGCCGACGCATTCGACAACAGCCTCAGAACGTCCTGTGCGTGCTGTTTTATGCGTTCTCCTCTGTCCTTTTCTCCGCAGTAGCTGTCAAGAAGCTCTCCGAACGACGCTTTCTTTACGATTATCGAGTCTGCGCCGTACTGACGTATCTCGATAAATGAGTATTCAATAGGCTTTTTGTTCTTGTCGTACACAATATACGGTTCAAATTCGCCCTCACGCACCCTCGAGAACACGCCGTTGAAGCAGAACCACAGTACCTCGGGATCAATTGCCGAAAGCATTGCGCCTGTGTCGTGAGCCGCCTTGAACGCTATTTCCCTTGCGACAAGGGGAGACACTCCTCTGAAGAACGACACGATGAACTTCTCCGCTTTCATGTCGGTACCGTCCGAGAGTACGGCTGTGCGCTTCGCCAAAAATTCCTCTTTGCCGACGGAGAGGGTGTCAAGCTTTCCCTCCTGCACGGGCGGAAGCTCATACGGAAAGCCCGGAAGAATCTGCCTCTTTGCCGACGCCGAAAGGTCAACGTATCTCACCGCCGCCATTATTTTGCGGTTTTCGTCGCAGAGTATGACGTTGCTGTAGGTTCCCATTATCTCGATTATAAGATATTTCTCCGACACAAAGCCCATTTCGTCACGTGAGCTTACCGCAATTTCCACGGCACGCTCAAAGCCGAGCTGTCTTACCGAAAGTATGTGACCGCCTGCGATGTACTTGCGAAGAAGCATACAGAACATCGGCGGATTTGCCGGGTTTTCCTTGTCGGAAGAGGTTATGCCGAGACGTGACGTGCCTGCTCCTGCCGACAGAAGAAGCCGAAGCTGCTCTTTTGCGCCCTTTACAAGGAGGATTACCTCGTCTTTTTCGGGCATATATATTTTGTCTATTCGTGCGCCGACGATGAGTCCTTCGAGTTCATGAACCACCGCCGCCGTAAGCCCTGCGTCAAATGCCATAGCTACGTTTATTCCTTTCCGTCAATTATTCATCGCAGGTTATTCCGACGTAGGGCGACTTCACGTCGAAAACAAGCGTTTTTACCCCGAGCTTTTCCGAAAGAAGAGCCGCAATTTTCTCTGTTATCGGGTTCTCGGTTGCGTAGTGACCGGCGTCAACCGTGACAAGCCCCATTTCACTGCCGTCGAGGTATGTGTTGTGCGAAAGGTCGCCGCTTACAAAAGCGTCCGCTCCTGCGGCATATGCTCCTGCGAGAAAGTCCTTGCCGGCACCGCCGAGTACCGCAACACGCTTGACCGCCTTTCCGCCCTTGGGTGCGGCATACCGAAGTCCGTCCGCTCCGAGAGTTTCTGCGATATACTCCGCAAATTCGTCCGCCGTCATTTCCTCGGGAAGTTCGCCTATTCGTCCCATTGGCATCGGGTCGTTATCGTTTTCACCGTACTTCTCAATATCCGAAAGCCCCAGCTTCACGGCAAGAACATCGTTCACTCCGCCGTCTGCCTTGTCGAGGCGTGTGTGGTACGACAGCACGGAAATTCCGTTTTTCATGAGCTTCTCAATCGTCGAGAAGGTGTTTCCTTTTACGTTCTTCAGCGGACGGAAAATGTACGGGTGATGAGTGACGATGACGTCCGCACCATTTTCGACGGCGAAATCAACCGCCTCTGCGCTTATCTCAAGGCACACGACGGCGCACTTAACTTCATGCTCGACATCGCCGCAGACCATTATGCCGTCGTTGTCCCACGGCTCTGAGAGATATTTCGGTGCGATATCGCACATAAGCTTATCTATATCCTTTATTCTTACCGACATGGTGTTCCTCCTTACTTTAAGAAAGCTCCGACAGAAAGCGCCGGCATTCCGCACGGTTTTTGAGAGTGTAAACCGACTTTCCGGCAGCCGAATCCGACGACAGAAGCGACAGTATTTTTGCCCTTTGGTTTTTGCGGAAACCGACGACATATTTGAGAAATTCGAGGTCAAACCGCTCCGGACAGCCGGGAGACATATCCTCTCTCACCTTTCCGTGATTTGTAAGTATTCGCTTTATCACTCCGAAAAGGCACACGTGCGTCGGATAGTCGAGAAAAATCACGGTGTCGCACCTTTCAAGGCGCAGGGGGATAGTGCGGCTGTAGTTGCCGTCGATTATCCACTTGTCTTCGGAAACTGCGCTTTCAATCTTTTTGTCAAGCTCTTCCGCCGAAACGCTTACCCAGCCCGGAGTCCAAAAAAGCTTGTCGAGATGAGTCACGGGTATCCCCGTTTTTTCCGAAAGCGCAAACGAAAGTGTTGACTTTCCCGCACCGGGAGAGCCGAGTATCATCACACGCTTCATGCTATACCTCAATATGTTCTCTTTCACAGAGTGCGGAAAGCTCACGGTAAAGACGCTCATCGTATTCGCTGTGCGAAGCGTCTCTCATTCGGTTTTTCGCATGGAGAAGTTTTCTCTTCAAAAGACTGCGGAAAAGCTCGCCGCCGCACTCGATAATGTTTTTGCCGAGTATCAGCTCCGACGGTGAAAACTCACGCTTTTTTCCGTCCCAAACGGCGGCAATTACGGCGTAAACACGACCTGCGTCAGAAACAAGCTTCTCGTCGACAATCTCAAAGCCGTTCTCCGAAAGGTAACAGCGAAGCTCGTATTCACGCGACATCGGCTGAAGCACAAGCTTTACGTTGCTGTCACGTACAAACGGCGCTCTTTCGAGTATACCCGATATAACCTCGCCGCCCATGCCGCAGATTACTACACGGTTAATTCCTCTGCCCTCCATGGTGTCAAGACCGTCCGTGTTGTGAACCGTGACAATCTCCGAAAGCGGCACCGACCTTACCGTACCGTCGCCGCACTTTACTCCTACCGGTCGGCGCTTTGAGATATTCTCTTTCGCCTTTTCGCACGGACCTTCGTTTATTTCGGTGGCGTAAACTCTTTCGCAGATTCCGCTCTCGGCAAGATATATCGAAAGGTATGCGTGGTCGGCTCCAACGTCGGCGCAGATAAGCGGTGTATCTTCACTCTCAAAAGAAAGACGGGCAGCAACATATTCAGCCGCCGCCCCGAGTCTCGAATTGTTTTCGGTATTTGAGTTTACCGTTTTGTGCATCATCTGAATTACTTCTGAATTACTTCGATGCGAGGAATGCGTTTATCTTTTCAACGAGAGCGTCTGCGTCCACACCGTGAACCTCGCAAGCCTGCTCAACAGACTCGCCTCTTGCGGACGGACAGCCGAGGCAGTGCATGCCTATCTCGAAGAAAAACTTTGCGCAATCCGGCTCAGCGTCGAGAATATCGCCTATGATGAAATCCTTTGTTATCTTATCCATGATAATTACTCCTTTGTGTCATAGTTTGCGACCGTGTACACGAAGTATACCCCGATCATGCGTTATTATAACAAGTAAATATAAATAATTCAACGCATTTATCGAAATATTTTACTAACGCCGCAGTCAGCCGACAAGAAGTGCGCCTATTTCAAATTCCTCGCCGCCGCTCTTTTCGTTTTTGCCCGTTACCTCGATTGTCACTGTGTGCTTTCCCTTCTCGAGATCCCATGCCAGAACGGCGTCCTTGGGGTTCTTGTAGTCACGGTAGGCGTCGATAACCACAGGCTCGCCTCCGTCCACACTGCACGAAACTATACCCATATTCGGACCTATGCCGTAGCAGATGCCGAAGTCTGTTCCGTCAAATTCGAGAGTAATCCTGCTTCCGGCGGATTTTGCGAAGATTCTGCCGTTGAACCTCATGCCGAGCCACGAGAAGTTTGTCTTTGACTGATACTCGAAGCCGACGGAGTCCGAAAGGTTTATCTTGTCCGCAAAGACAAGGTCGGCGTCCTCAATGAGGGTGGGGGAGAGCTTTTCGGGGAGAACCTTTGCCGTAACTTTCGCATTTACGGGTGCGTTTGTGACAAGCTCCTCTCCGAGTACTCCGGTTATTACCGAGGCGTAGTAAGAATAGCCCTCGTCGTTCGGATGTACGCCGTCCATGTAATACTTCGAAAAATCGTCGCCGGTGCGCTCAAGCATATCGTAAACGTAATCGCTGAGCTTTATGTTTATGAGTCCGTAATGCTCCGCCACGTCACGGTGCGCACGGAGTGCGTCGTAATCGGAGGTTCCGTCACCCTTGTCGAAAGTGAGAATGTAAACGATATCTATGTTCGGGTTGTGTTCATATGCCTTTCTCACTATCGTTTCGGAAGTCCTGAGAACTTCGTCGTAACCCTGACCGTTGTACTTGTCGTTTACGGCGTACTCGATAAAGAGAAGGTCCGGGTTTTTCGGCGCAACCTCTTTTTCGTAGCGGAACGCCGCAAGATATGAACCCGTGCCGCCTATCGAACAGCGTGTGCCGTTTATCTTTGCATCGGGGAAACGCTCACGGAACCAGTCGTTGGTCTTTGCAAGCCACGATTTCGTGTTCTGATCCGACGCACCGTAGCCGTCAGTGACCGAGCCGCCTATGTACACGATGTTGAGCGCCTTGTCCTCGGTGAGTTTTGCGTATGTGTTGCAGAGTCTGTTGTCCATTTCGGTTTGTACCTCACTGTTGTTGATGATTTCGTTTCCGGTCGTTTCCGTGCCGTCGGCAGTCTCTTCGCCAAAGTCGGAGACATTGCTCTTTACGCACCCGGCGGCAGTCAGAATAAGCGCCGCCGTGAGAAGATACACGGATAACGATTTGAGCCTGTTCTTCATGGCGCACCTCTCAGTGAAGCGCCGTGAGGAACGAATAAAGAAGCTTCGCAATCTTCTCATGTCCGGCGTCGTTCGGGTGGAGTCCGTCGGGCATATAGGTTTGCTTGAGAACCTCGACCTCAGGCTGCATTCCGCTTACCGCATAAAGGTCGAGAACGGGAATCGAATAGTATTTAGTTACCTCTTTGATTATGTCTGCGTACTGCGAAAGAGTTGCGACGTTGCGTATGCCTCTCTCGTTGATGAGCTTGTTTTCCGCACAGCGGTGAGTGGGCGTCATGAACACGATTTTTGCCTTGGGATACTTTGCTATGAGCTTTTCGCAGAGAGTACGCAGAGCACCGTAGAACGTGTATACGTCGTGACTCTCAAAGCTGCCGAGAGGGGCGTCGCCGTGACCGTAGTCGTTTGTGCCGCCGAATACAACCACAACATCCGCATCGGAGTCCATCCCGTCCGCACGCATTACAAAGTCGCCGTTATCCCACACGGGTTCTGTCGGAGTCTTCTGGCGTGCGATTCTTGTGCCGCCTATGCCGTAGTTGCGAACCTCAGCACCGCTTATCCTGCCGAATACCGAAACGTAGCAGTTTTCGCTGCACGATGCACCCGTTCCGTGAGTTATGCTGTCGCCGAGAAAGTTTACTTTTTTACCCTGTAATTCCATTGTGTTTTCCTCCGAAAAATATATAATTTATAATTGACAATTGAGAATTGATAATTACTGTGGAAAAGCTCCTAAAGTCGCTTTGAAATTGAGAATTGAGAGTGGAGAATGGAGAATTGACGTGGAAAAGCTTCGCTTTTCTTCAATATTTGAATGGTGCTTACCGTTTGTCACTTTTCTACGGTACGATATACATAACCGTCCCTATAAAATGCCATGGAGAGAATGCTAACCTCAAGCATCGCACCACCCAAAAAGCTCATCTTTCCGTAATTTGTCGTCGAACGAAGTGAGGTACAAATTTCGGGAACGGTGTTTCCCACAAATTACAATCCCCACAAAGACTGATCCCAATCTCACCTTTGAGCGAGGCGTTGCCGAGCTTAAACGCTCAGACCTCGGATAAGATGAGTCCGCCTCACTTCACGACGGAGTCCGCCTTTTGATGCGCATATATGCGCCGTCGTGCGGTATAACCTCCAAATTACTATAGGATAAAGTCTTTTGGTTCTTTTCTTCAGAAAAGAATACCCCCGTAAGCACTTGCGGCAGATTACTTCCAGTATTTTCTGTCGAGGCTTCTAAACTGGATAGCGAGAGCGATATGCTCCTTCTTTATCTTTTCCGACGCCTCCATATCGGCGACGGTACGAGCGACTTTCAGTATCCTGTCGTAGCCTCGTGCGGAGAGATTCATCTTTTCAAACGCCGCCTTGAGGATAAGCTCCGCATCGTTATCGAGAACGCAGTACTCACGTATCATTGCCGGAGTAAGCGACGCATTCGAGACAATACCTGTGCCGGCATAACGCCTTGTCATTATCTCACGTGCCTTGAAAACACGCTCACGCACGTATTTCGATTCCTCCGACGGTCTCTTCTGAGATAACGCCTCGTAGGAAAGCGGCGGCACTTCAACCTGCACATCCATTCTGTCAAGAAGCGGACCCGAAACCTTGCCGAGATACCTCGCAATAGACCCCGGAGGGCAGATGCACTTCTTCGTCGGATGACCGTAGTAGCCGCACTTGCACGGATTCATCGCACCCACAAGCATAAACTCGCACGGGAAAGTGTATTTTCCGTTTACTCTCGTTATGACAATCTTTCCGTCCTCGAGAGGCTGACGCAGACTTTCCGTCGCACTCTTGTCAAATTCCGGAAGCTCGTCGAGGAAAAGCACGCCGTTGTGCGCAAGAGAAATCTCGCCTGGAGTCGGTATCCGTCCGCCGCCGACAAGACCTGCCGTTGACATCGTGTGATGCGGAGACCTGAACGGACGTCTCGTGATAAGAGTTTCGCCTGCCTCAAGCATTCCGGCTGCGGAGTGAATCTTCGTTGTCTCGATAGCTTCGTCAAACGACATCGGCGGAAGTATCCCGGGTATTCTCTTGGCAAGCATACTCTTTCCCGTTCCGGGAGGTCCGATGAGAAGTACGTTGTGCATTCCGGCGGCGGCTATCTCAATCGCCTTCTTCACCTTCTCCTGCCCTTTTACGTCCGAAAGATCCGGCAGACCGTCGTAGGAGAAACGGAAAAGTGCGTCGGTGTCAACCTTCTGCGGAGAAAGCGGCACGGCGCCCGAAAGATGGTCGATAAGCTCGACTATGCTGCTTATGCCGTAAACGTCTATGCCGCCTACTATCGCCGCCTCGTTTGCGTTTGCCGCCGGAACATATATCTCGGTGAACCCCGCCGCCTTCGCCGCAAGACACATCGAAAGCACTCCGTCGGTGAACCGCAGCTCTCCGCTGAGAGATATTTCTCCGGCAAAGCACATCTTGGATATGTCGCACTCCGGTATCAGGCTGTTCTTCATGAGAGATACGAATATCGCAAGATCGTATCCCGTACCCTGCTTCGGAATGTCCGCCGGCGCAAGATTTACCGTTATCGAGTTGTCGGGAAAATCATACCCGGAGTTTTTGATTGCGGCGTGTATTCTCGAACACGATTCTCTTACCGCCGTGTCCGGAAGTCCTATTATGTCAAATCCCTGAAAGCCGTTGTCTATATAGCATTCAACATCTATTATGTAACCGTCAATGCCCATTACGGCGGCACTGTAGGTTTTTGTTATCATTGCAGACAATTCCCCCTCAAATGATGTTCTTTATCGTGTTATATTTTACCATGACTTGCGAAATATGTCAAGCACTTTTGCCGTGAAAAACAGAAAGTTGCGTGGAACGCTTCATATATACTTCGACAGAAAGTGCGCAAGCTCCTTTTTCCCCGATACGCCGCAGACTCCGCAAAGCCCGATAAGACGCTTGACTCTGTATTTTACACCGTTTGCCGACATATACAGCCTCTCGGCAATTACCTCGTATGAAAGACCTTTTGCAAGAAGCGGAAGCATCTCGAGATCCGCCGTGTCGCAGGACGAAAGAAGATTCCCGAGCGTGAGAAGAGACGATACCGTGCTGTCGTCGTAAAAGCGTGTTTCGACGTCGCCGCCGGAAAGGGAACGCACTGCTTCGTATACAACACCGCTCTTGTCGGAACACGGCGTGAAACCGGTCGTCTCCCTCGGCACAATGCCGCACTTCATTTTTACGCTTGCCGAGGAGAGACACGGATTCTTTAAAAGCATTGAGTATACCTCGACCGCACTTCTGCCGTATTCGTAAAAGTTCATCTCGGCACTCGTCACCGACGGCGTGCAGTTCTCCGCAAGAAGAGTACCCGAAAAGCTTGCGATTTTTATGTCGCCGGGGACTTTTATGCCGCTCTTTTCGAGAGACTTCACAAGGGACACCGCCGCATAGTCGTTGGTGCATATCACGGAGTCAAAACGCCTTGCGTCGCATAAAAAAGCCGAGAAGCAGTCGTCAAGCTTGCCCGTGTTGAAATATACTCCGCCGGACTCTCCGTGCGTTGCCTTTGCAAAAGCATCGAGCTTTGAAATATCCTCGACCGACGAACTGTTTACTCCGTAAAGTGCCGTCCTTTCACAGCCGCAGTCGTGCCGCAGATACGAAAGAAGAGACGAAACGGTATGCGTGATGTCGGTGCTCACACTGCATATGTCAACCCCCGACGGGCACGTTCCGATGAGCACGGCAACCGCACCGAGAGAGGAATACTCCCTTACCTTTTCGGCTATCCATTCGGGACTCGACGCCGCAATTGCCGCCATGTCGCCGCTTTCGGGAGTGCCGTCCTCGGAGACGGTGAGCCGTTTTTTCTTTGCGGCGTCCGCAATTCCTCTCACAATCTCACGGCACCAGGTGCTGTCGGTGAACTTCGGTTCGCAGATTATCCTTATCATGTGCCTTTGCCTTTCGTTTTGCTTCTGATGTATATAATACTACCGAAAATGCGCTTCGTCAAGAGCAATCGCCGAAAAAAGTACAAAAATCGTGTAATTTATGCGCCGTTTCTTTGTCTTGCGACGCACAATCAAGGGGAGTATAATGAAAACGTAAAATCAATTATTCTGCGAAAGGTGATAATATGAAAGCAAAAGCCGAAAAAATCGTAAAAACCATACCCACATATATCCCCGGCAAACCGTCGTCGCTTCCGATGTTCTTCGAGAACAAACCCTATCAGGGCGCAAGCGGCAGACTCTATCCGCTCCCTTATTCCGACAGACTCTCCGACGATAAAACAGACGTCGAATACGACGTATACACCCTCGAAAACGATTACATCAAGGTCGAGGTACTTCCGCAGGCAGGCGGCAAAATACTTTCCGGCTACGATAAGGTCGGAAACTACGACTTCATCTACCGCAACGAGGTGATAAAGCCGGCTCTTGTAGGTCTTGCCGGGCCTTGGATTTCCGGCGGCATCGAGTTCAATTACCCTCAGCACCACCGTCCCACAACCTTTATGCCGACAGAGACGGTTATCGAGGAAACCGACGGAGAGAAAACGGTATGGACGGGTGAGGTCGAACCGTTCAACCGCCTGAAAGGCATGGTCGGCATTGCCGTGGAGCCGGGACGCTCATACATAAAGGCAAAGGTGAGAATCTATAACAGAACCCCCGAAAAACAGCTCTTCATGTGGTGGGCAAACCTTGCTGTGTCGGTAAACGACAGCTACAAAACCATCTTTCCGCCCGACGTCGAATGGGTCAACGACCACGACAGACGCTGCGTCATGAGCTGGCCTATAGCAAAGGGAGTATATCACACCGCACGCCCTTTCAACTACGGCGACGGTACGGATATCTCAAAGTATGCGGCGGTTAAGGTGCCTTCGTCGTTCCTCGTTTCGCAGGGACAGTCGGACATGGACTTTGTCGCAGGCTATGATGGCGGTAAGAATATGGGCATCGCAACTGTCGCCGACCACCACATTTCCCCCGGCAAAAAGATGTGGCACTGGGGCAAAGGCGATTTCGGCGATATGTGGTGTTCAAATCTCACCGACAAAAACGGACCGTATATTGAGCTTATGACGGGTGTCTACACCGACAATCAGCCTGATTTTACGTGGATAGAACCCTATGATAGTAAGACCTTTGAGCAGTATTGGTATCCGATAAGAGATATCGGCGATGTGAAAAACGCCACCCGTGACGCCGCAATGAACGTTGAGAAACGTGACGGCAAGCTCTTCTTCGGCTTCAACGCAACCGGCACTTTTGAGAACGCCGTTGTGACCGTCACCGAAAGCGGCAAAGTCATTTTCACCGAGACCGCAACTCTCACGCCCGAGAGTGCATATTTAAAAGAGATACCGTTTGACGGCAATATTGAGGACGTGACTGTGTCCCTCGCCTCGGCGAACGGCAAATGTCTTGTGTCGTATACGACGTATAAGAGAGGGCAGAAGAAGCCGATTGCTCCGCGTAAACCCGTTCTCCGTCCGTCCGAGATTGAAACGGTCGATGAGCTTTACGTAAACGGTCTGCACCTCGAGCAGTATAAACAGCACAACTACAAAGCGACCGATTACTACCTCGAGGGTCTATCCCGTGACCCCGGCGATATCGGCTGCAATACCGGCATGGCACGCATTTCCCTCAAAAACGGTCTCTTCGACGACTGCATAGCCTACGCAGATAAAGCGTGCGAGCGTCTTATGTCGAGAAATATGCACCCCTCCGACACGGAACCGCTTTACCTTAAGGGACTTGCGCTCAAATTCAAGGGCGAGTACGGCAAAGCGTATGACGTTCTCTCAATGGCGGCGTGGGACTACTCGACAAAGAGTGCCGCAGAGTATCTCCTTGCCGAAATCGACTGCGCCGAAAAGCGGTACGCCGACGCTCTCGGGAAAATTGACGCCTCCGTTTCGACCAACGCCGCCAACCTCAAGGCATATTGCTTAAAGAGTGCGGTTCTTCGCAAGCTCGGCAGAACAGGCGAAGCGAGAGAGTGTGCGGAATATGTGCTTTCGGTCGATAAACTCGATATGTACGGCGAAGCGGAGCGTGTGATGCTCGGAGGCTCCTCCGACAGACTTCTCGCAGTATTCGGCGGAAAGCCCGAGAATTTTATCGACGTTGCGTATGATTACATGAACGCAGGCTTTTTCGGCGACGCAATAAAGATACTTGATGTCAGCGGACTCGAATATCCCATGTTCGACTATATAAGAGCATACTGCCTCGACGCTCTCGGCGACAAAGAGAGCGCAAAAAAGTGCGCCGAACTCGGAAACCGTGCCGACACGGGACTCTGCTTCCCGTCAAGACTCGGAGATATCGCCGTTCTCGAAAGGGCGATGACTCTCGACGAAAAGGGTGCGAACGCTTACTATTATCTCGGCTGTCTTAGGTACGACAGATTCTCGTATGAAAAGGCGGTGTCTCTCTGGGAAAAGGCGATCGAGCTTGACCCGACTCACGGCAAGGCTTACCGCAACCTTGCGCTTGCGTACTTTGACAAGAGGCGTGATTTTCTGTCGGCGAAGCACTGCATGGAAAAGGCTCTCGAATACCTCCCCGACGAACCGAGACTTATTCTCGAATATGAGCAGATTCTCAAAAACATGAACTACTCTCCCGAAAAGAGGCTTGCCGTTTACGACGAATACCCGAAACTCACCGCAATGCGTGACGACTGCTACCTCGACAAGCTCACCCTCGAGTGTCTTCTCGGCAATTACAAGAAAGCCATAGACATGGCAAAAGCGAAACGTTTCCACATCTATGAGGGCGGAGAGGGCAAGCTCACGAAACAGCACGCATGGATGCACGTCCTTTACGGCAACGAGCTTGCAAAGTGCGGAAAGACCGACGAAGCGAAGAAGATATATCTTGACGGTATCAATATGCCGAAGTCCTACGGCGAGGCGAAGACCTTCTTCAACCAAGAGGCGCACATCTACTATTACCTCGGACTCCTGACCGGGGATAAGGCTGACTTTGAGTCTGCGGCGGTGTACAAGGCGGCTGTGTCGGAAATATCTCTCTTCAGAGCGCTGGCGCTGAGAAAGCTCGGGAAGTACAGCGAAGCGAAGTCGGTGCTTGATGAAATGCTTGCAAGTGCGGAGGACACACTCGCAAATTCCGACAGAAGAACTTATTACGGCGTCGGCTCTCCGTCTCCCATGCCGTTTGAGAACGATATCGTAAAGCAGAACGGAATAAACGGTCACATTCTTGCGGCGTATGCGCTTCTCGGACTCGGTCGTTTCTCTGAGGCGGAGGAACATATCACAGAAGCAAAGAAGCTTGATCCGCATGACTTCAGAGTTTACGCCTACGGAAAAATCGAGGATTCGGTGAAAGAGATATAAGAGAATGCCGCAATTTTAGTAAATAAAACGGGTTTGTTGCCGTAAACGGTGCGAATTTTCAAAAACTCCGATAATTTTTTCAAATTACGGAACAAATTTCCTTTCTCATACGTCTAACAGTCAGAATTTCAGAGAAAGACGCAAAGAAAGGGAATTTTCCATGAAAAAGATACTGTCTCTCCTTATGGCGGCAGCCGCCGCAGTCAACCTCGGTTCATGCGCCGATAACAATACGCTTGTAAAGGACGAAGTCCCCGGCGGCGACGGACATGACCTCGGCAAGGGAACAAACGAAGTTGACAACGAAACGGTTTGCGACGAGGTTACTCTCGACGGAAGAATAGCGTTTGCCGACGAGGACGGAGTGTATTTTACGTATTCGGACAGCGTGGGAAACGGCGGCTTCCGCAAGCTTGATACCGCTGCGGCGAAGATACTGAAAGCCGACGGCACAGAGACCGATGTCGCTTCTCTTGTGTCCGGTATGCCCGTGAGCGTGGAGTTTGACGGCAATGTTTTCGAGACCTACCCCGAGAGAATAGCTCCGACAAAGATAGTTCTCGGCGATGAGTCCGAAGCGGACAATATCCTCGGAATGTTCCTTGAGGCGTTCGATTTCCTTTTCGAGTCGGACGAAGGACTCAACGACAACCTCAAATACCTCGCCTTTGACCTTGCCGACCTTGACAGACTCACCGAGGGAGAAAAAGAGGCGTTTATCTGGAAAGCCTCCGAAAAGTGCGGACTCGAGCCGCTTACCGGCGACCACGACAGCCTCCTTGCGGACGGATACATTGTGAGCGATGAGGGCTTCATGAGCTTCCCCGAAGGACTTCTCGTTTCGTTCTCAACGACCGAAGCGGGGGGAGGTAACGACAACGCCTTTGAGTTTGAAATGTCGAAGTGGAGAAGCAGTCTCGGCGCAATTTTCCTCGGTTGTAAGGCGGAGAGAACCGACGGAACATGGAGCTATACCAACGAGAGCTTCGCTATATCTTGAACCTCTGACAAATTTTGAGTAAAAAAACAGGGACTGTACCGAAACGGCGCAGTCCTTTTTGTGTTTGTATTACCGCTGTATTGTGTCCGTCAGGCTTTTTCCGAGAATCTTTCCCGTCCCCACCAATCGGGGAGAAGTTCGCCGAGCCTTACGGTTTTCTGAGTGTCAAGGTCAACGAGAATTTCAATGTCGCCGCTGTCGCGGTCGAGCTGCATCATGTATTCACGGCAGGCACCGCAGGGAGAGCCGACCTTTCCGTCGGGCATCACCGCAACCACCTTGTCAATCTTGCTCTCGCCGTTTGTTATCATGTTCGCTATCGCATTTCTCTCCGCACACATTCCGAGCGTTGACGCCGTGTCAATACACACTCCGACGTAAATGTTGCCTTTTTTTGTAAGTATTGCGGCCGCAACTCCGCCGGCGTCGATGAAAGGGGAGACGGTTCTGGCGTTCTGAACCCTGCGTGCCGCATTGTAAAGCTTTTCCCACATTGCTATTACCTCCGTCGGAAACCGTCAGCCGAGAGTCTTGTCGTATACCGCTCTTTCTCCGCCGACGTAGGGGCATCTCGACCTTGCAAGCACGAGATTTGCAAAGCCTATCTTTTTTACCGACGTGCGCACCGGCACGGCAACCGGACGTATGTGCATACCGATGAGTGTGTCGCCGATGTCTATACCCATGTCTGCAACCACCGAGCTAACAAGCACCGGCTCTTTCATTCCCTCGTATGTGACCGTGCCGAGAGAACCTCCGGCGTGTATCTGCGGAACGGCGTTCACTCTTGTGAGTCCGTACTCCCTCATTGCCGCTTTTTCGATGACTATAGAGCGGTTGAGATGCTCACAGCACTGCACGGCAAGGTAAAGTCCCTCTTTTTCGCAGAAATCACGGCACGCCTCGAATATCGCTTTTGCCGTATCGGGACTTCCGGCACTTCCTATTCTGTCGCCGTTTACCTCGCTTGTACTGCATCCCACGACAAGTATTCCGCCCTTTTCAACCTTTGCCGCCGACTGAAGCTCCGTGAGAGCCGCAGTAAGGTCTTTTTTTACATTTTCCAAAAATTCCGTCATTTTGATACGTTCCTTTCGTAATATCTCTTGAAATTCTTCATCCTTGAGTCCGGTGATCCTTTTTGCGTTATCTGTTTCTTTTCACCTTTTTTCAAGTTTACTCCTTATTTGTGTATTTTTCTACCCGTTTAGAGGTTATCGAACGGGTCTATTATTTATTGCTTTTCAATAATTTCCACAATTACCAGTTCCGGACGATTGAATATTCTCGGCACTCTCGTAGACTCTCTCGCAAGACCGCGACTTACAATCATTTGTCCGTTGTCAAAAATATATTGACCGCCTGCATATTTAGGAAACCATCCTTCATCCGGTGCAACCAAGCCATTTAGGAGAAACGGTATTCTCCATTGTCCACCATGAGCGTGACCGGACAATACCAAATCAAAATTATATTCTAAATAACTTTCAATATATGAAGGACGATGAGCCAATAAGACAGTAAACAAATCGTTGTTTTTATTCTTTTCTGTTTCTTCAAGCTGAGAATAAAAGACTTCTCCTTTATCGGTATACTTTTCCGCATCAGGATCATCAATACCGCTTAAATTGATTTCTTGATTTCTTATTCGTATTGTTTCCGTTTTACCATCCAGTATTTTGACATTGTAGGATTTAAGCTTTTCAAGTATTTCATCAATACGATTACTCCAATATTCATGATTGCCGGTAACATAATAACAGGGATATTTGCCTGATACGTTTTTTATAAATATTTCGGCATTTTTATCCGGAATTTTATCGTCAAAAATATCTCCACCCAATAGGATTATATCAGGATTTTCTTTATTCACTGCATCAACTAATTGTTTTTGATTGTTTCCATATTTACACGAATGCAAATCGGTTATTAAAGCAATTTTAACAGGTGAACTTATCTTTTTTGTAAAAACTTTATAATGTACCGTTTTAAGGCGAACATCAAACATACAAAGTAATAAAACTATTATTAAAAACACAATAACAGCAGTAAATGTTTTCTTGCTAAATTTATCAAACATCTTAATTTTATTCCTTTGCTGAGTATGGATTTGATTATTAAAAATAATTGCAGAGGTTATCGAACAGTTCCGGTGTAAGTGTTGTAATGTTTGTATATCAATTCGTCAAAGCCGTGTTATTCCGAATTTCTCATGTCTCTGAG
Source organism: uncultured Eubacteriales bacterium (assembly GCA_934444485.1). Taxonomy (GTDB): domain Bacteria; phylum Bacillota; class Clostridia; order Oscillospirales; family CAG-382; genus CAKSUT01. Next base: position 23,600 of record CAKSCN010000010.1, read on the forward strand.
CACTCTGTTTACCGTGCCGCCGAGGAGAATTACGGTGTTCGTGATGTAAAGCCACAGCAGAAGCACGATAACCGTCGCAATAGAGCCGTATATCACGGAAAAGTCGGCGATTCTGTCAATGTAGAAAGAAAATGCGAGCGAGCAGACGACCCACAGAACCGTTACCGCTATAGCGCCCGGATAGCACTTCGAGCGGTTGTGCCTCGAGGTGGAAAGACGCAGTATGCCGACGGCGGCAAAGTACGCAACTGCACCTATTATGATAAATCTCAGCGTCAGCCACATATCCGGAAATGAGCCGTCGAGCGAGAGCTTTTCCATGATGTAGTTGAAAAACTGGTGCCCGGCAACCGAAAACATTATCGAAACTATCGACAGAACAAGGAAGATGGTTGCGTAAAGCACGGCGTAAAGCCGCTCACGGATAAGCGAACCCTCGTTTTCCGCTCCGCTTATGCTTTTTAGCTTCTGCAAGAGGGACGCTATGTACTTCGACCCCGACCAAAGCGAGAGGTAAACTCCCAAAAAGAGAAACCACATCGAGCCGCCGCCGAAGCTTCTTTCGGTGTAGTCGGTGATAAAGTTCAGGACGGCATGGGGGACGAGAAGCTCGAGAAAAGAGAGGTTGCCGACGTTTATGCGGAAAAGACCGAGTACCGAGTTTACCGTAAGCAATATCGGAAAAAACGAAAACAGCAGATAGTACGAAAGCTCTGCGGCAGAGTCCGGAATGCCGTTTGATATGAGTACTGCCGCCGAACGTTTAAAAAAATCAACGACCTTTTTCAATTCTCTCCGAACACTCCTTTCATTGTGACGTCAAACCGTCTTTATTTCTCAATAATCTTCTCGTTTCGCCCGAAGAATTCCTTGCCGACGAGGTAAGAGAGTATTCCGTCGTCAGAACCCTCGGTGAACAGCACGCTGTATGAGTACAGTCTCTGGTAATTGTCCGACGCATTTTTTCCGTGTGATATACCGTATTTGCCGTCTCCGACAAGAGGATTGCCGATGTGGGCGAGGTGCGCACGTATCTGGTGTGTGCGCCCGGTTATCAGCTCAACACGCAGTATCGAGTCGGAGGACGTGCTTTTTACGACCTCGTACTTTGTCACGACGGTTTTTATGTCGTCGTCGTACTTTATGCGCATTTTCTTCTTTGCGGCTTCCTTGGTCGGAAATATGTACACACGGTTTTCCGATTTGTCCTTGTACAGAAAATCCCGAAGCACCGCACTCTTTTTCTGCGGCACACCGTGTACACGGCAGAGATACGTCTTTACTATACTGCGCTCCTTAATTTTGAGGTTCATTACACGCAGCGCCTCGGCGTTTTTCGCCGCAATTATAAGACCGCCCGTGTTCCTGTCGAGCCTGTTGCAGAGCGACGGCGCAAAACTGTTTTCGGCGGCAGGGTCGTATTCGCCCTTTTTGTAAAGATACCCCTGTATGCGGTCGATAAGGCAAATACCATCGCTCTTTTTTCCGGGCTTGCCGGACTTTGCTTCGTCGGGTGAGGCGGGATGAACCGTTTCGCCTTGCGGCTTGTCGATTATCATGATGTTGCCGTCCTCGAAAACTATCTCTTCAGGGCGAAGGTCGAGCTTTTCATCAGAAAGGTCACGTCCACCGCTCTTTTTGCCGTCGTCGAAAAATTCGTCGGATATGTAAAAGGTGAGTGCGTCACCGTCGCTGAGCCGAGCGTCGTATGACACCTTTTTGCCGTTAAGCTTTATATTTTTGTTGCGTAAAAATTTATACATAAGCGACTGCGGAAGATTCGGTATTGCCTTCGAGAGAAACTTGTCGAGTCTCTGACCGGAGTCGTTTTTATTTATATGAAGCTCTCTTATTTTAAAAACCTCTCATTCGTTCGTGCAAACACACATCGTCACGATAAGTATACCACCGACGGCGGAAAAAATCAAGAAGCTACACAAAAGCTTTACATTTGACGGAAATATTATACAGCGTGTGCGGTGTGAAAACTGTCGCAAAAGGTGTTTTTCGGAGTTTGTAATATTTGCGCCGCCGCCGGCATATTCATATACAAATTTACAACAAGCGGACGGAATCGGAGGTATTGCGGAGCTTCGCATAAAAGCGGGATCGCCGAGATCCGAAGAAAGGAATGGTTATATCAATGAACGAGTACAACATTTACGAGGACATAGCGACACGTTCGGGAGGGGACGTATACATAGGAGTTGTGGGACCCGTGAGAACCGGTAAGTCTACCTTTATCAAGAGGTTCATGGAGACTCTTGTGCTGCCGAATATCGAATCCGAGGGTGCAAAGCAGCGTGCAACCGACGAAATGCCGCAGAGCGCCGCTGGAAAAACCGTCATGACGACAGAGCCGAAGTTTATCCCGGACGAGGCGGTGACGGTAAACCTTGACGGCAATGCGCACTTCAACGTAAAAATGATAGACTGCGTCGGGTACGTCGTTCCGGGTGCTATGGGAGTGACTGAGGACGGCAAGCCGAGAATGGTGCTGACGCCGTGGTCGGAGGAGGAGATGCCGTTTGACAGAGCCGCCGAAATCGGCACGAAAAAGGTAATCTCGGAGCATTCAAACATAGGAGTTCTCGTCACGACCGACGGCACGATAGGCGAGCTTCCGAGGGAGAGCTACGTCGCCGCCGAAAAGCGTGTTGTGAGCGAGCTGCGTGCGATAGACAAGCCGTTTGTGATAGTGCTCAACTCCGCAAATCCGGCGACAGAAGAGGCGGTGAACCTTGCGCTTTCTCTCGAGGACGAGTACGGCGTACCGGTGGCTCTTGTGAACTGCACCGAGCTTGACGCAACCGACATAAAGAAGATACTTGAGCTTGTGCTGACGGAGTTCCCGATAAGCGAAATAGCGATAGAAATTCCGAAGTGGATAGACTCTCTCGAGGACATGCATCCGCTCAAAAAACAGCTCTACGACAGGCTTTTGAAAAGTGCGGAGGCGGTGGAAAAGGTCGGAGAGGTCAAGAGCGTATTCGGTGCGATAGGGGAAAACGACTTCGGAATTACCGTGACGCAGAAGAGCACGGATCTTTCGACGGGCAGCTGTCACCTTGAGGTAAACACGCCGGAAAAGCTCTTTTACAAGGTTCTCGGCGACGAAACGGGATTTGTGCTTGACGGTGAGGAGTCGCTTATCGGCATAATGAGCGAGCTTTCAAAGATGAAGAAGGAGTACGACCGAATATCGCAGGCGATACAGCAGGTGAATGCGACGGGCTACGGAATAGTGACGCCGTCGGTCGAGGACTTAACGCTTGAAGAGCCGGAGATAGTCAAGCAGAACGGCGGTTACGGTGTCAAGCTCCGTGCCTCCGCACCGTCTATACACATGATAAAGGCGAATATTGAGACGGAGGTAAGCCCGATAGTCGGAAGCGAGAAGCAGTCTGAGGATATGGTGAAGTTCTTACTCAAGGAATTTGAAGAGGACCCGACGAAAATATGGGAATCGAATATGTTCGGAAAGTCGCTCCACGAGCTTGTCAACGAGGGACTCAACGCAAAGCTTGCGCATATGCCCGAAGAGGCGAGAATGAAGCTTGCCGAAACGCTCGGACGCATCATAAACGAGGGCAGCGGCGGTCTTATCTGCATTTTGCTGTAAAATAAACGAAAGCACGGGGCGGGAACCCTGTGCTTCTTTTAGTATGAATGCCGTAGCGGCGTTACGCCTTAAAAAGCTCCGTGATGTCGATGCCGTAAAACTCGGCAATCTGCTCGGCGAGGAGAATCGAGGGGATTTTCACGCCCTTGATGATGTATGCAATCATTCTCGGCGTGACCTCGCACGCTTTTCCGAGCTCTGCGCACGGTGTGCCGTTCTCCTTCACGAGCTTTGCGATGTTCCGGGTTACTCTTTCGGTTGCTGTCATGCGGTGTGCCTCCTTTCGGTGGTTTTTATATTTCGTACTCTGCATTTTTACGGGCTTGTAACCGTCCTCGGCTGCATTACGGTGCGGAGTTTTGCCGCTCCGCTCGGTGCGTGTGGTGTGGGTGTCAGTCAATCGGTTCTGCCCACGGTTTCGGGCATCTGCTTGCGCCGTAAAAGTTATGGCAAATTTCGGTATCTTCTGCCTTGTAAATTGATGGCTTGTGCCAGCCCTGCCAATTATCCCAGTACTCTTCGTTTTTTGTTGCAAGGCGTTTTGCACCGATTAATGTAGGTGCGCCGCCGTAAAGATAGTGTGCATACTGTCCGCCGATTACGTAATACTTAATTTCCTTTTTCATTTTCTTTTTTCTCCTTTTCTTTTTTTGTTGTGATTATCGTGCTTTTGGCTTATTTCTTGCGTTTTCTTTTTTTCTCTGCGATGATTTCCGCTGCCGCTTGGATTATCGGCTTGGTCACTGCGCTGATGATGATGTACAGCGCAACAGCCGTTAACGGTGTCATAACAAAACCTCCTTTAATTGTTTACTTGACTTTTACCTCGGTTTATGTTATACTCGGAGTGGCGAGAGCGGTGTTATCCGCTCCCGTGCCGTGGGTGGTTATCCTATCAGTTTTTCGATGATTATCAGGATAATCCCAACAAGCAACCCGTTTATGATTTCGTTCCGGTTCTCCCGGAAGTACTTCACGAACGGGTCCAGCTTGTTGCCTTTCATCGGCTCACTCCTTTCTGTAGTTCGGAACCGTTGTTCCTTGCTACGGTTAGGATTATAGCACAACAAATCCCGTTTGTCAATAACTTTTTATAACTTTTTTAAACTTTGTATAACTGCACAAAATTTGAGGTGTGATTTTGGATACTTTGAACAAAATAGCCGAACTGCTGACATTGCAAGGGAAACGGCAGAAAGATTTAACGGATTTTCTCGGGGTAAACAAGAACGCCTATTCGCTGTGGAAAAGCGGTAAAACCACATCATATAATAAATACATCCCACAAATAGCGGATTTTTTCGGCGTATCCCCCGAATACCTACTTGGCAAGTCCGATGATGTCGGCACTTCCGCCGCCGGAGATGTCAACGCCGCCGAACTGCTTAACATTTATAATAAGCTTTCGGCGGTCGACAGGGCTAAACTGCTTGTTTATGCGGATGGGTTGCTGAATAAGTAGGGTGTAAAGTAAATTGCTTTACACGTTTACAGTTTATTCATAATTTGAAATGGGTTGAATGGGCAGTAACCCAAACACCGTACATATAAAAAGAGAGTACGTACAATATGTATTGTGCGTACTTTTATTATTGTAAAAAACAAAAGCACAGGCAATGGGTTCTGTGCTTGTTTTAGGCGTATCGTAGACAGAGAAATGTGCCGGTTTTGCTTTTCGATTGGATACAGTTGTACTGCTTTATTTCCTGTTTTGACGATTGGAAATAATTTCTGATATTGCCTGAATTATCGGCTTGGTCAATGCGCTGATGATGATGTACAGCGCTACAGCTGTTAACGGTGTCATAATAAACCTCCTTTATCTATTCATTTGTACGTTCCTGTGAAGAGAGCGACTGCCGCTGAATAATTGCCTGTGTTTGTTGCCGCTATTTCAACCCATGCTCCTGTGAGGGGAGCGACTTTTTTCGTCCCCGAGGGAACGCCTGAAGTACCCATTTCAATCCACGCTCCCTGTGAGGGGAGCGACCGAAGACACGGCGATTATACGACCGTTTGAAATCATTTCAATCCACGCTCCCTGTGAGGGGAGCGACGCCCTGCGTCTGGGTCTTCCGTACTTTCAACTTCATTTCAATCCACGCTCCCTGTGAGGGGAGCGACGCCGAACTTTGCAAGATTTTTGTCTGCGCCGAGAATTTCAATCCACGCTCCCTGTGAGGGGAGCGACGAGAGAAAGTTCCCCCATGCCGCTTTAGCCGTGGTATTTCAATCCACGCTCCCTGTGAGGGGAGCGACATGAACATCTATGAAAAAATGGCGGCAATAACGGATTTCAATCC
>CAKSCN010000011.1 GCA_934444485.1 uncultured Eubacteriales bacterium
CTGCTTTTGCGATTCCGACCGCGTCTGTACTGCCCTCTACGGCAAAAACAGGGAGTTCAAGCTTGCCGCCGACAACCTGAAGCTGTTTTACGGCAGCCGGTCTGTATACGTCGCACGCCGCAAGAAGAGGACGCTTGCCCTGTTTTTTGTACATGAGAGCGAGCTTGCCTGTGTGCGTGGTTTTACCTGCGCCCTGGAGACCCGTCATCATTACAACCGTCGGAGGCTTCGGAGAAATCGTGAGCTTTGAGTTTTCTCCGCCCATGACCGCCGTAAGCTCCTCGTTTACAATCTTGACTATCATCTGCGCCGGCACAAGACTTTCGAGTACGTCCGCACCCAACGCTCTTTCCGAGGTTTTCTTTATAAATTCCTTGACGACCTTGAAATTGACGTCCGCTTCGAGAAGTGCGAGCTTAATTTCCCGCATTCCCTCTTTTATGTCTTCCTCCGTGAGCTTTCCTTTGTTTTTGAAATGCTTGAAGGCGTTTGTAAGTCTGTCGCTCAGGCTTTGAAACACGGAATTCTTCGCCCCCCTTTCGATTTACCGCTGTATTTCACGCTGTATTTCCTTTATCGTTTCGGATATCCCTGCGAAAGCACCGTTGTTCTCCGCACAAAGCGAGAGTGCCTTTTCGCACAGGCTGTCCGCATTTTTCGTTTTTTCCGCAAGATGAAGAGCGTCCTCAAATCCGAGAAGAGACTCCCGTCCGCTCTGTATGAGGCTTCTTGCTCCCTGACGGGTCATTCCCATAAGCTCGCCTATCTCGGCAAGGGAAAGATCGTCGTTGTAGTAATACTCGACCGCAGTTCTGTGCTTTTCGTCGAGAAGTGCCGAATAATAGTCGAGAAGCTCCGAAACCCACAGATCCTTTTGTGCCATATGATTCTCCGTTCACCGTTTCGGGTAGGTGTAAAGTATTTTCCATTACACCGTGTTATTATAACTGAAAACGCACTTTCTTTCAAGGACACAATGTAAGCTTTTCGTGAACTTGCTGTTAACTCAAGGACTTTACACCCTTTTCCCCGCAACTCCTCCCGTCTTGCCCATGGCGTGGCTCAAAGACGAAGCGTCGGCATACCCCACAGCCTCTGCCGCCTCTTCGAGGGTTTTACCGTCGCCGATGAGATACATTGCGGTTCTTATGCGCAATGCCTTGAGATACGCATACGGCGTTACGCCGAGTACCCGTCTGAAACGGCGGATAAGGCTGTCCGTGCCGATAAACCTTGCCGCGGCGGCGTCGGCAATGCTTAACGGTTTTCCGAGATTTGCGAGCATTTCCTCCAAAACCGATATGACGATTTCATCGCTGACGCTCACAACGCCGTTCACCTGCGCCATATGCGACACAAGGTAGGTTATGCTCTTCATGCAGAGGGCAAAAAGTTCGGGATTTCTGCGGAGTCTGTCAATATGCCACCTACCGTCGGTATCGTTTTGCACCGCTCCCGAAAGAAATACACCGAGAGCCGCCTCTGACATTGCATCGCCGTGCGGATAATACTCGAGGATGTCGCCGCATATGACGGGCGGTATAAGCTCAAAGTCTGCGTAGGTGTGGATGAGTCCGTCGTCCGGATCGCTGTAAAACTTAAAATTTGCGGTATATGGGGTAAAGTACAGAAAGCCCTCCCTGAAAGGACGTGTCTTTGCGCCGACGGTATACGTTCCTTTACCTCCGTGAATGTAGTACAGGCGGTTTATTCCGCCGTATTCGGCGAGAAACCATTTCTGCGGCACTCTGCCGTTTCCGTAGCAGTTTATTCTTCCGATTTCCGTAAGCTCACCCCCATAAAGTCGATTTTCGACAATACGCCGTCGATATGTATCATTGACCGCCGTGCCGATAAGTGCTATAATATTTGTACGTTATCATAGAGAATATTATATCACGTCGTTCGATTATTGTCAACAGAAAAGAGGGCATTATGGACAACAAAAAATGGTTCAAGGAAGAAGCAAAATTCGGCATGATGGTACATTTCGGACTTTACAGTCTTCTCGCCGGAGAGTACAGAGGAAAGCGCATACCGCACATCGGAGAGTGGATTCAGTCCATGTACCGCATTCCGAATGCAGAGTACGAAAAGCTCGCAAAGATTTTCAATCCGATATACTTCGACGCCGAGGAATGGGTTCTCACCGCAAAGGCGGCAGGCATGAACTACATGGTCGTAACAAGCAAGCACCACGAGGGCTTCTGCCTTTTCGATTCGGCTTACGACGACTACAACTGCGTCAAGGGTTCACCTTTCGGTCGTGACATCATAGGCGAACTCGCCGAGGCTTGCCGCAAGCACGAAATGAAGCTCGGACTTTACTATTCGCAGGAGCTTGACTGGCACGAGCCGAACGGCGGCGGCTACACGAGAGGTCACGACAACTGCGGTGAGATGGCATGGACAAACGACTGGGATTTCCCCGACAACGCACACAAGAATTTCGAGCAGTGCTTCAGAGCCAAAATAATTCCGCAGGTAAAGGAAATACTCACGAGGTACGGCGATCTCTGCCTTATCTGGTTCGACACGCCGTTCACAATAACGTCCGAACAGAGCCGAGAGCTTTTCGACCTTGTAAAGTCTCTTCAGCCCGACTGCCTTGTCAACACCCGTATCGGCAACGGTCTCGGCGACTACCGTTCAATGGGCGATAACCAAATCCCCGACGAGTACATGAAGGATATTCTCGTCGAGTCCCCCGCAACCCTCAATGACACCTGGGGCTTCAAATACTTCGACGACAACTGGAAAGACGCCGAAAAGGTATACGCCATAAAGAAGCACCTCAACGACAGAGGCGTAAACTACCTTCTCAACGTAGGTCCCGACCACCTCGGAAGAATACCGGCTCCGGCAGTAGAAATTCTCCGCAGGGTCGGAGAAATGGGCAGATAATGCAAGTCTCCGGCAAGAAACGCAAATAATGAAAGGACGCAGACCTCAAAACCTGCGTCCTTCTTTTTATCCATTTTATCCTGTTTGTCCCGTTTATCTCCGGATTATTCCTCTATTGCCGCCTTGCGTACATTTATATCGTGTATTGCCGCAATATCGACCTTGGGATCTCTCTCGTAGGTGTAAAGACCATTCTGCTCCTGCTCTATATCGTAAAGCTGGGTGTAGCAGAAACCGTTAATCTTTTCGTTGTCAAGCATAGCGTCGGTAAGACCCTTGTAGCGCTCAACGAACTCTTCACGGGTTCTCGCCGCATTGCCGTAGCTCCATGCAGTTCCGCCGCCGTCCTTAGGCTTTGTGAGGTCGAGTCCGATTCCGCCGTATTCGCTGACAAAGACCGGCTCTCCTCTGTGCGTCTGCTTGTAGTAAGTGTTGAATTCAAGTACCTTTCCTTCCTTCAGAACATCGTACCTTGCACGGAAGCTCTCGGCGTTCTGGTTGTAGTCGTGAACGTCGTATATATCGGTCACTTCATGCGTATATCCGCTTGTGTCGATACACGGACGTGTTTCGTCGTAGTACTTGGTCATGTAGTAAAGCTCCGCTACGCATCTCGGATCCTGTTTCGACTGCAAATGATAGTTGAGCGTTTCGTTGAGCGGACACCAACCGATTATCGACGGGTGGTTGAAGTCACGCTTCATTTCCTCCATCCATTCGGGAAGCACCGTGATAAAACCCTCGGGAGTCGAAAGGTCAAGTCCCCAGTTGGGATACTCGCCCCAAACGATATATCCGAGCTTGTCGCAGTAGTAAAGGAAGCGAGGCTCAAACACCTTCTCGTGGAGTCTTGCGCCGTTGAAGCCTGCGGCTATCGAAAGGTTAATATCACGCACAAGCTCCTCGTCGTCACGTGCGGTGTATATGCCGTCGGGGTAGAAGCCCTGGTCGAGGACGAGTCTCTGGAACACGCTCTCGCCGTTTATGAGGAACTTGCTGCCGTCAAGGCCGACGCTTCTCATGCCGAAATAGCTCTTTACGACGTCGTCGCCGAATGTGAGCTTGAGGTCGTAAAGCCTGCCTTTTCCTACCTCCCAAAGATGAAGCTCCGAGAGAGCGATTTCCGCATTGAAGGAATCACGGCATCTCTTTTCCGCACTGCCGACAGGCTTTCCGTCGTAGAACACTTCGAGCTTAACGTTACCCTCGCCCTTTACGATACCCTTTACGGTGAGAGAGGCGTTCTTTATGTCGGGGTATACACGGAAGGACTCGATGTAGCTCTTCGGTGTAAACTCAAGGTAAACCGTCTGCCAGATACCGGTTGTGCGTGTGTAGCTGCATCCCTTTGAGATGTAGCCCATGCACTGCTTGCCGAGTCCCTGACGAGGTGCGCCGTTTCTTCCCATGAGATCCTTTGCGAACACAACGACGAAGTTCTCACCCTCGGTGACGTAATCGGTTATGTCGAAAGCAAACGGAGTGTAGCCGCCCTTATGCTTTCCGACGCTCTTTTCGTTGATAAAAACCTCTGTTTCAAAGTCAACTGCGCCGAAGTGTATAAACACTCTGCCGGAGAGCTGCTTTTCCGTAACGTTGAAGCTTCTGCGATACCAAACCGCATTCATGAAATCCTTAACCTCAACTCCGGAAAGTCTGCTTTCGGGGCAGAAAGGAACGTTGATCTTTCTGTCGTAGCCATCGCCCTCGCCGCCGACAAGACCTCTTTCAAGTCCGCTGACGCCTGTGTCAATTGCAAAATTCCATTCTCCGTTGAGATTGACCCATTCCTCACGGACAAACTGAGGATTGGGATGCTCTGTTCTGTAAATCATTGTTAATTCCTCCGTATATTGTCAAATATGAAGTGTTATCTTTTGTCACATTCTATCACAAATACATGTGAAAGTAAATGCACAAACCTACTTTTTTATTGACATATCCTATTGACAAAAGGTTTTATCTGTGCTATATTTACGTTGTTATCAAAACATAAAGAGGAAAAACATGATTGAGATAGTAAAAATACGTCACGCATGGCCCGAGGGGAAGAATTTCGTGATAGACCGTCCGAACGGCGTGGAAAACGACTACATATTCTTAATGTTTCACACGCCGATAGAGATAATGTACGGCGGAAAAATGATAACGACCTCACCGGGAGCTTTTATACTGTACGGCCTTCACACACCGCAGTATTTCCGTGCGGACGGCGAAAATGCGATAATCCACGACTGGATGCACCTGAGAGGCGACGTCCCGGAGCTTATGAATTCGTGCGGTCTTTCGTTCGATACGCTCTATTATCCTCCGAACACACGGTACATCACGGACACCGTATTCACCCTTGAGAGCGAACACGCCGGAACACGCCGCCACTTTGCCGAAATCTGCGACTCGACTCTGCACACGCTTTTCTACAGGATATCCCGTGCCGTTTACGACGGTGAGCGTGAGGTAAGCCGTGACAGCGAGACCGTGAAGAGAGTCAAGGCATTCCGCACCGCAATGTTCTCGGACGTCGCAAGGCAATGGACGGTGAGCGATATGGCGGCTGCGGCGTCGCTTTCGGAGTCACGCTTTTACGCTCTGTACAAGGATTTGTTCGGCATTTCTCCGACGAGCGACCTTATCGGCGCAAGAGTCGAAAAAGCACGGCACTGCCTGCAATCCGGAGACTACACCGTCGGTAAAGCGGCGGCTGAGGTCGGCTACAACAACGTCTTCCACTTCATACGGCAATTCAAAGCGGCTACCGGTAAAACCCCGGGGGAGTTCATACCAAAGTCGGGAGCGGCAGTGAAAAGGTAACGTAAGCGCCGCTCTTCTCAGTTCGCCACGTACATCTGCTTATATGGGTTCTTGCTGTCGGGAGAGACGACGGTGAAGTCCGACTCCATGATTTTGTCTGCGTCCTCGCCGAAAAGCTCACAGTACTTTTTCACGAAGCGGCGTATTTCGGCTTTGTCCTCGTCGGTTGCTTCTCTCGCCGTGACCTGACCGGGAAAGTCAATACCGCTCTCGCCGTACTTCACTCTGAGAAACATTTTGCCGCCGTGCATTCCGGTACACGGGAAGTTGCCGACAATAGGCTTATCTCCGATGCCAATACCGAGGACGATGATATATCCTCCTGCCTGATACTCCCCGAGAAAGCTGCCGGCGCGTCCGCCGATGACCATGACCGGCTTTTTTTCCTTATACGCCTTCATATGTATGCCGGCACGGTAGCCGGCGTTTCTTTTTACGTAGATCTCTCCGCCTCGCATTGCGTAGCCTGCAGCGTCGCCTATATTGCCGCCCACCGCTATCGTGCCGTTGTTCATCGTGTCGCCGACTGCGTCCTGTGCATTGCCGTTGACGAAGATTTCCGCACCGTTGAGGTATGCGCCCATGGCGTTGCCCGGCACACCGTCTATGGTCACGTGCTTGTCGCTCATTCCGCAGGCGATAAACCGCTGACCGAGGCAGCCGACTATATTGACATTTTCCTCTTTGCTTTCACGTATGCGTTCGTTAAGTTCGGCAAAGCCCACTCCTCTTGCGTCTACAGTCATCATCCTTCACCTCCGAGTTTCTTTTTTCTGAAGTCGCCGCCGAACACCGAGAGAGTCGGCACACCGAGAAGCTTTTCCGAATCAAGCTCTCCGAGCGGCGTTTTTTCTCTTATCATGGCGGTGTATATTCCGACTCTGTCCTCGTGACCGACCATCATAAAACCCGTGAGAACGCCGTCTTTCGTAAACAGCTTCTTCACGCCGCCGTCATACCGCACGGTATACTCTCTGCCGCCGTCCTCTGCGGAAAACCTTGTTCCGGCAGTCATTGCGTGAAGACCGAAGAAGCCTATTGCGTTCATCGGCACGCTCTTCGTGAACTCTTCGTCCGCTCCCGCCATATTCGCTCCGGCACAACGCCCCTGCATTCTTGCGTTCGGGAGAATTGCGATGACCTTTTTCGTGCCGGACGAGATGTCGGTGCATTCCGCGCAGTCGCCTGCGGCGTAAACATCACAGAGCGAGGTTTTCATGTGCGTATCGACCGCTATTCCCCGTCCGACGTCGCCGCCTGCGTCCTTAACGAGAGAGGTATTCGCACGCACGCCGACCGCAAGGACAAGCACGTCGAATCCGACCGTCCTGCCGCTCTTCATATACGCCGTGTTTTTATCGAAGCGTTCGACGCTGTCTCCCGTCATGAGAGTGACGCCGTTTTTTTCGAGGCACTCCGCCATGAGAGATGAGCATTCCTCGTCGAGAATACTCGGAAGCACTCTGTCGGCAAGGTCGCATACCGTCACATCGGCGACTCTCTCTCGTATACCCTCGGCGCATTTAAGACCGATGAGTCCGGCGCCGACGATGAACACACGTGTTTCCGGTGAAAGATCCTTCTCGAGTGCGTAAGCGTCGTCTATCGTCATGAAAGAGTGCTTTTTCTTCACGCTGTCAAGTCCGGCAAAGGGCGGCACAAACGGCGACGAACCGGCCGCAATACAGACCTTGCCGTAAGGGACGACCTCTCCGTCGTCGAGAAGCACGGTTTTCGCTTTTGCGTCGAGAGACACCGCCTTTTTGCCGTAGATTATGTCAACGCGGTTTTCGGCGTAAAAGCCGTCGTTCTTTATACCGATAAGCGCAGGGTCGCTCTTGCCCTCGAGATAATACGAGATAAGAGGTCGGTAATACGCCGGGTGCTTCTCTGCGGAAACAACCGTTATCTTTACCTTTTTGTCATGCGCTCTGACGCCCTCGATACAGCCTACCGCCGCCGCACCGTTTCCGATTATTACGATATCATTGCAAGCTGACATTCCCCTCACCTCTCTTCAAAAACAATAGCTCTGCTCGGGCATCCCTCGACGCAGGCAGGCTTTCCGCACGCATTGTTCGTGCAAAGCTCGCACTTTCCGACGACCCCCTCATCGCTCTCACGCACCGCTCCGAACGGACAGACAAGCACGCACGTAAGACATCCGACGCACTTTCTGCGGTCGATTTTGACCGTTCCGTCCTCAATTGTCAGCGCACCTGAGATACAGCTTTTCACGCAGATCGGATCGTCGCAGTGACGGCACGAAACGGCGTAGGTTATCCTGTCCTTCTGAAGAACGGAATCTCTGTCGTCCTCATCGCCCTCTATTCTGATGTTGGGATATATCGTTTTTCCCTTGAGCGCCTTGACATAATCGTGAATACCGGAATTTGCGTAGGCGCAGTTATACTCACACAGGTGACAGCCTATGCATCTTTCTTCGTTTACATATATACGTTTCATTCTCCTGCGTGTGAGATACCGAGAATCTCAAGCTCCTTTCCCGTAAGTCCCACGCCCCTGAGCATAAGTCGGTTTCCCCGGAGCGCTTCGATTGAATTTATACCCATACCGCCCAAAAGCTCTTTTATCTCGTGCTGCCATGCGGTGAGCAGATTTACGAGTCTTTCGCTTCCGATATCGGGATTGAGCCTCTTGACAAGCTCGGGACGCTGAGTTGCGATACCCCAGTTGCACTTGCCGCTTTGGCAGGTACGGCAGAGGTGACAGCCGAGAGCAAGAAGAGCAGCCGTTGCGATGTAGCAGGCGTCAGCACCCAAAGCCACAGCTTTTACGACGTCCGCCGCCGAGCGTATGCTTCCGCCGACAACAAGCGAGACGTTGTCTCTTATACCCTCGTCGCGCAGTCTTGTATCAACCGCCGCAAGGGCAAGCTCTATCGGTATGCCGACGTTGTCCCTTATTCTCGTGGGAGCGGCGCCCGTACCGCCTCTGAAGCCGTCTATTGCGATTATGTCCGCACCGCTTCTTGCAATTCCGCTTGCGATTGCCGCTATATTGTGTACGGCGGCGACCTTGACGATTATCGGCTTTTTGTAATGCGTCGCCTCTTTGAGAGAGTAGACGAGCTGACGGAGGTCCTCTATCGAATATATATCATGGTGCGGCGCCGGGGATATTGCGTCCGAACCCTCGGGAATCATACGTGTTCTCGACACGTCGCCCACAATCTTCGTTCCGGGGAGATGTCCGCCGATACCGGGCTTTGCGCCCTGACCCATCTTTATCTCTACCGCCGCACCGGCATTTAAGTAGTCCTCATGCACGCCGAAGCGTCCGGACGCCACCTGAACTATCGTATTTTCGCCGTAGCAGTAGAAATCCTCGTGCAGTCCGCCCTCGCCGGTGTTGTAGTATATACCGAGAGCTTTTGCCGCCCTTGCGAGACTTTCGTGTGCATTGTAGCTTATCGAGCCGTAGCTCATTGCGGAGAACATAATCGGCATCGAAAGCTCAAGCTGAGGGGTGAGAGTCGTTTTGAGCGAGCCGTCGGCGTTTCTCTCGGGCTTTGCCGGTTTTTTTCCGAGGAACACCTTCGTCTCCATAGGCTCACGCAGAGGGTCTATCGGAGGGTTCGTGACCTGAGAAGCGTTGATGAGAATCTTATCCCAGTAAACGGGAAGCGGCTTCGGGTTGCCCATCGACGAAAGAAGCACGGCTCCGGTATTCGCCTGCTTGTAGATTTCCTTTACCGTGTCGTTCTGCCAGTTGGCGTTTTCACGGAGCGTGCAGTCGTTCTTCACGATTTTGAGCGCTCTCGTGGGGCAGAGGCATACGCATCTCTGACAGTCAACGCACTTCGACTCGTCCGACATCATAAGTCCCGTATCGGGATCGAACGAATGAACCTCGTTTGCGCACTGTCTTTCGCACACACGGCAGGCAACGCAGCGGTTGGGGTTTCTTATTACTTCAAATTCGGGGAATATATACTGTATCGGCATCAATATGCACCGTCCTTTACTCTGACGATTACGGGTTCTCCGCCGCCGGGTGAATAGATATTATCGACGTCGGGTTCCATGGATCTTATAGCGGCTTCCTCGCTTGCGATATAAACTCTGCCGTCCTTTTCGGCAACGACCATCGAACGGAGCTTAAGTCTGTCATTGAGAGCCATAAGACCTCCATCGAAGCCCAAGATTATCGAAAACGGACCCGTTATGAGAAGACTCGGGTAGACCTTTCTCAGGTATTCGAGCTTCTCCCTTTCGGCGGCAGGCTTCTTTGCTATAGTGCTCCAGAACGGAGCGGCAATCACCGACGCCGTTTCCTCAAGGGTGAGTCCCTGACGGCGCATGAGGTAGTCCGCAATGTAGGTTATTACCTCGGTATCGGTTTGGAGCGTGCATTTGTAGCCGTACATCTCGATACATCTGCGGTTTGCGTCGTAGGAGGATATCTCGCCGTTGTGGACTATCGAAAAATCGAGAAGTGCGAACGGGTGCGCACCGCCCCACCAACCGGGAGTGTTGGTCGGATATCTGCCGTGCGCCGTCCACGAATACGCCTCATATTCATCGAGTCTGTAGAAGCGTCCGACGTCCTCGGGAAAGCCGACCGCCTTGAAAACGCCCATGTTCTTGCCGCTCGAAAAGACGTATGCGCCATCGATTTTTGTGTTGATGCTCATAACGCTTCTTGCGACGTACTCTTTCTCGTCAAGCTGAAGCCTTGCAAGCACCGACGAAAGCGGAACGACGAAATACCGCCAGATAAGCGGAACGTCGGTAATCTCGGGGATTTTCCGTATCGGTATGTTCTCCGCTTTCACAATCTCGAAGCTGTCCTTTAAGTAGCTCTCGCATTCAACCCGTGCGGCATTGTCGTTGTAGAACAGGTGGAACGCATACATATCCTTATACTCCGGGTATATTCCGTAACCGGCAAAGCCGCCGCCGAGACCGTTTGAGCGGTCGTGCATGGGAATCATGCTTTCGGTTATCTTTTCCCCGGTCATTCTTTCGCCGTCTCTCGATATGACCGCCGATATTGCGCAGCCGGACGGTATACGCACTTCTCCTTCAAGTTTCATGTACTGCTTTCTTCCTTTCACAACAAAATCACAACAAAAAAAGCGCCCACTCCCCGAAGGGAATGAACGCCATTGCTCATTTACAAACGTCATTGTATCACACATTTTCCGGTTTGTCAAGAGTTTTTCTCAAATTTTTGCACCGTATGCGTGATTTTTCGGTTTATTTTCTCCGAATACGGTCTATACAAATTGCCTCAAAAGCCTCTTCGCTTTTTCGGACGAAGTCCGAATATAATTACTTTGAAAAATCCGGGGACATGTGCCACGGATTTTTCTCCTATAGATTCGAGAGCGCAGAGAAGCAAAGCGCCTCAAGCTCTGCGCGAGCGAACGAATCTCCTCCGTTTCGCAAAACTTCGTTTTGCGAAACGAGTTAACGAAACGATCTTAAAAGCGTCCTGCCGCACCGAGAAGCTTTATCTTTTCGGCCGCAAAGTTCTTGACGAAAACCGATGTCTTTGCCATAACGACATCAAGAGGAGCGGAATAGTGGTCGAGTCCGTCGTAACCCTCGATAAACGCACAGCAAACGTCCGTGCCGAAGTTTACCTTTCTGACCCCCGCCTTTACCGCTGCCGTAATCTGATCGTCCGGCACTCCCGAGCCGCCGTGAAGCACGAGGTGCGCCCCCACTGCGCCGTGGATCTCCGCTATGCGGTCAATTCCGAGTACGGGTGCTTTCGCATATTTTCCGTGCGCCGTTCCGACCATAACCGCAAGCGCATCGACTCCCGTCTCATCGACGTATTTGACAGCGTCGGCAACCTCGGTGAACGCAGCCTGATGCTCATCCTTTGTTGAGCCGATGTGACCGAGCTCTCCCTCAACGGGAACGCCTATCTCGCAGCAGAAATCGACGACCTTCTTCGTTGCGGCGATGTTTTCGTCAATGGGAAGAGTCGATGCGTCTATCATTATTCCCGTCGTGCCGATGCGTGCGGCTCTTACGCACTCCGCAAAGCCTGCGCCGTGGTCGAGGTGGAAAGCAACGGGAGTCTTAAGCTCGTTCATCATCTCTTTGATTACCGGAGCAAGAAACTTTCCCGTGTCGGTGTCGAAAAGGCGGCTGTACATCTGAATGATAACCGGCGCACCGTTTTCCTTTGCGGCGTTGACCACTCCCATGAGAGTCTCAAGGTTGTACACGTTGAACGCCGGAACAGCGAAATTTCCCTTTTCCGCAAGGTCGAGTATTTCTTTAAGTGTGTATTTCATTTTAACCCCTCACTTCGTCTATGGCAAGTCCCGGAATGTACTTGCACACCTCTCTTATCTCGTCGGTGAAGCCGCCCTCAACCTCGGATACGTGGTGAATATACGGTCCCTCAATGAGCTTTCTTTCCCATGCGGCAAGGTTGTCGAACTTTGCCCACATATGAGTGCCGAAGGTGTACGGTCCGGTTGTGCTGTCGCATTCGCCGGCGATTATAGTGTACTTTCCGTGATCCTGGTCGATACGCGCGACGGTGTAGTGACCCTCGTTTACACGGAACCACTCACGCATATTCTTGCAGTAGCACGGTTCGTCCTTTCTGTGCAGAGAGTAGGCAAACGGTCCGCAGTGCCAGAGAAGCTCGGCGTTTCTGTCGGAGGGATGACGGGTCGTGAACTCGCCGAGGAACGGCTTCTTTTCGCCGAAGGTGAGCGACTTCAGAAGAACCTGCGTCATTGCGGCGTGCATATCGCTCTCACAGCTTATGATGTAGTCCATATCAGCGAGAATACCGTAGGACGTACAGGGCATTGCTCCGACAAGCTGCTGCATTGCGGTCCAGCACTCGGCGGAGATTGCATCGAGCTTGTATTCCTCGAAAAGCTCCTTATACATTATGACAAACGCCCACATTTTCTCGAGGTTTGCGTCGGTGTCGGCGTCGGTGACGTACATTTCCTTTATCTTCGCCGCACCCTCGCGAAGCTCATCCTTTCTGTCGGTGAGAATTGCCTCGAACTTCGTGCGGATAACCGCAAGGTTTATCGGGATTATGTGAATGTCGAAGTCCTCCATGAGCTGACCCTCGTTGAAGATTACCGAGCAGAACGGCTTCGGACGCAGTCCTACCTGACCTATGCGCATTCCGCAGAAGTTCTTGACGACGCAGGTCACTCTCGCAAAGCTCTCGAGTCCCTCGGCGAAAATCTCGGAATCGACGGGACAGTTTTCTATGTATGTGAACTTTACGTTCATACGGGTAAGCTGACGGCTCATTGCGAAAAGTCCGCACTGCGTATCGGTGTGTCTGCCGCCGTCCTCATAGAAGGTGTCGTCCTGAGGTCCCCAGAGAAGAACGGGCTTGTTCATCTTTTTTGCAAGCTCGCCTGCCGCCTCTTCGTTTCCGAAGTTTGCCGGGATAAGGACTATGGAGTCCACCTTTTCCTTTCTGAAATGCTCTGCGACCTTGTCAACGTCGTCCTGCGACCAAAGCGTTTCAACGTCGATTACTCCCTTAAGGTCAACGAACTCAACCTTGTCGGTCGTGAAATGTTCCTTTATGTACTTTACCGTCTTTCTTCCTCTCTCCTCGGCATACTCCCAGTTGAAGAGTCCCGGACGGGGAGTACAATCACGGCGAAGCGGTACAAGGCCGATTTTTACTTTATAATTCGGCATAATTATCCAAATCCTCCTTAAAGCGATATTCCTTTCTTATAATGTTCGACACGTCCGTCTATTTCCGTATAGTCGATAACTCCGGTATCAAGATACTTTTTGAGCACGTCAAGCGTCGGGATTCCCGAACGTCCTCCGGGACGGGTACACTTAATTGCGGAAACGCCGGTCGCCATTCTTGCGCACTCCTCCACGCCGTAACCCATAAGGTAAAAAGCGTCAAACGCACCGTGGAAAACGTCGCCCGCTCCCGTGGTGTCGGCAACCTCGACCCTGTGCGCCGGGATTTCAAAGTACCTGTCCCCGTAAACGCCGCGGCAGCCGTCCGCACCGAACGTGAAGATGACAATCTCCGGTCCGTAGGTCATAAGAAGACGCATATTCTTCTCATACTCTCCGGCATTCAGTCCCTTGTCGGCGCAGAACGACGTGTAGTAAAGCTCCGAGCCTATGAAAATATCGATTTTGTCGTAGTAATTGTAGGTGTAGTCTCTGTAATAATTTGCGTCAACGCTCACCTTGCCTCCGCACTCATGAACGATATCGCACGCTCTTGCGACAGCCTCGGTGATAAGCGCGACGTGCATAAGACGGGTCGAGCGGAAAAGCTCTTCGTCAAGCTCCGAAAGAGCGATGCTTTCAAAGTCGCCGGGCTTGCTTATGAACTCCTTGCCGTCAACCTCGCTCTCGGTCACGCAGATGCAGAAGTTGCTCTTTTTGCCCTTTTGCACGCTCATGTGCGAGATATCGACGCCGTTGTACGCAAGGTCGGAAAGTCCGATTTTTCCGAAAAGGTCGTCGCCGACGCAGCCCACAAGAGCAGCTTTCATTCCGAGACGAGCCGCCGCAACGGCCGCTGTGGGTACGTTTCCACCGCCCTGAAAGACGTATTCGTCGATACGGGTATTGGTGTTGGTTTCGGGAAGCTTTCCGAGACTCACGACAAGATCGAGAAACGGGTCGCCGAAGCCGATAAAATCAAATTTTTCGCTCACGCATATTCCCCCTTACGGAATCATGGAGAGGAACTTTATGCGGTAGTATTCCTCAAGGGAGTGCTTCGACTTATCACAGCCGATACCCGACTGCTTTGCGCCGGCGTGGGGAGAAAACTCCGAGCCGATGCCGCCGTTTACGAAAAATTCGCCTGCGGTGACGCCCTCGAAGTAATCGCTCATTTCCTTTGTGTTGTGTCCGAAGAAGTAAGCCGAGAGACCGAAGATTGTGTCGTTGGACTTTTCAATCGCCTCTTCGAGAGTCGAGAACGGTTGAATGGGGATAATCGGTCCGAAGATTTCCTCTTTAGACACACGCATGGAGTCGTTGACGTCACGGAGAAGCGCCGGGGTCATATAGCTTCCGACCTTGAATTCCTCCGGAACCGTACCGCCCTTGACGAGAGTCGCACCGCCGCCAACGGCGTCGTCGATGAGAGAAAGCATTCTGTCTCTTGCTTCCTTGTTGATAAGCGGACCCATGACATATCCCTCGTCCTTGTACTTGCCGAGAATAACACGGTCAAGCTCAGCCGAGATTTTTTCGCACATGGTCTCGTATATGCTCTCGTGGATGTATATTCTGTTGTAGTTTACACAAGTCTGACCGGCAAAGCCGACCTTTTTCGCAACGATATTCGCCGCAGTTGCGTCAAGATCCGCATCGGGCATAACGACTACCGGTGCGTTGCCGCCGAGTTCAAGCGAATATCTCTTGAGAGACGTCGTGCTCTGCTCCATGAGCTTGAGTCCCGTTTCGTAAGAACCGATAAGCGAGATGAGAGAGGGGATTTTGCTCTCGTTGAGAGTCTTTGCGACCTCGCCCGAAGGACCTGCGACTATGTTGAGTACACCCTTCGGAAAACCTATCTTCTCCGCAATAACGCCGAGGCAGAGAGTCGCAAGAGGTGTCTCGCTCGACGGCTTTATCACGCAGGTACAACCAGAGGCAATTGCCGGTACAAGCTTGATGCTTGCGTTTCCGAGAGGATAGTTCCATGCAAGATGACCGACGGTCACGCCGACAGGCTGCTTTGTGACGATCTGATAGTTGGTCTTCTCGCCGACCTTAAGCGGCGGCATTACCTCGCCCTCGATTCTCTTCGCCTGCTCCGCATAGTAGGAAAGGCTTGTGAGAAGCCAATCGACGTCTCCGCACGCCGCAGGGTACGGACGTCCCGACTCGAACGAAACAAGGTCAATAAGCCTGTCTCTCTCTGCGGTACACGCCGCCTTGAATTTGTAAAGCCACTCCGCACGCTCGTTTACCGAGGTCTTCGACCATGTTTTGAACGCCTCTTTTGCGGCTTCGAGAGCCTCTTTTGTCTGCTCCGCCGTAGCACAGCCGACAGTGCCTACGATTTCGTCGGTCGCCGGATTGTAAACGTCAAGCTTTTTGCCGAGACCGTCTACCGTTTTTCCGTTTATATACTGCTTGTACATACAGTTCCTCCTCACTTCGCTTTCTTTGCTCTTGCGATGTTCTTCTCGCCCTTAAGTCCGGCTGCGCCTATAAACTTCGCCGCAGAACCAAGCTCCGCCTCTATTTCGAGGAAGCGGTTTCCTCTGTCGCCTATTGCGCTTTCGCGGATTGAGCCTGCGTTTATGCCGACTGCGTAATCCGCTATCGACGCACCCTCGCCTCTGCTGTCGGAGGGCATAACGGCGTAACCGAACTTGTAAGCGTACTCTATCATTTCGAGAGCTTCGGAAATAGTGCCGACCTGGTTTACCTTCAAAAGAACGGTGTTCGCCGCACCCTTTAAGATGCCGTAAGCGACACGCTCGGGATTTGTGGTGAAGAGATCGTCGCCGACTATCTGTATCCCGCACTCTTTTGTGAGAGCGGCGGTGGTTTCGTAGTCGTCCTCGTTAAAGGGATCTTCGATTATCACGAAGGGATAGTCGTTTATAATGCGCATATAGAAGCTGTAAAGCTCGTCCTTCGTTTTGGGTGTGTTGTTGAACAGACCGTAGTACTTTCCGTCTGCCTTGTTGTGATAGGTATCGGTCGCAACGTCCATCTGGAAGCCCATTTTTCCCTCGCAACCGGCTTCTTCGATGGTTTTAAGCATATCCTCCCAGATTTCACGGTCGTCGTGATAGACTCCCGCCGGGACGGAGATAAAATCTCTGATATTGGGCAGTCCTCCGAAGAGCTTCTTCATCTTCTGCGACCACCTTGTGTGAACCTCCCAGCACGCATACGAAGCGTCCGAGAAAGTGTCGAAGCCGTAAGCCATAACCGACATCGTGGGCTTGCCGCCGGGAGTCGTGATACCGCCGCCGTAGCGTTCGTCGCCTGCCACCATCGCAACGCCCGGAACGGGAAGATACATTGCGCCGGCTCCGCCTATGTGACGGTAAAGCGGTATGCCGAGAGACGCCGCGCCTGCCTTGAGAACAGCCGCACTTGTCGCCGCAACGGCGTTTCCTCCGAGCTTTTCCTTTGCGTCGGGGCAGATTGCAAGAATCGCTCTGTCAACCTCCGCCTGATTTGCGCTGTCCATGCCGATAATCGCCGGCGCTATTACCTCTGCGACTCTTGCCGCCGCTTTGGTGACTCCCTTGCCGCCGAACCTTGCGCCGCCGTCAAAAGTGAAATCGACCTCGTGCGTTCCTATCGATATTCCCGAGGTACACATCGCTCTGCCGACCGCACCGTTTTCGGTCGTAACGACTACCTCCACGCCGGGCTTTCCTCTGTTGGTGTAGACCTGACGTCCCGTTACGGATTTTATAAGTGTTCCGTTCATTTATCATTCTCCTATGTAAATTATTCTTAAGTCAAGTGCGGAAACGCCCGATACTGCGTCAACTCCGCTTCCGAGTCTCCAGAGAGGCTCGCTCGTGCCGTGCGTTTTGAGTGCGTTCTTGAGGTCAAGTCCCATGCGTGCGGCGTCTTTCACGGTGTATCCGTCAACAACCGCTCCGGCAAGGCAATTCGGCGCACCGTCAAGCCTAAAGCCGCCCGGACCGTCTGTGCCGTCGGTATCGACCGCACCTATAACGACTCTGTCGCTGCCGTCGATTTTCAGTGCCGCACTGAGACAATACTCCTGATTGCGCCCTCCGACGCCGCTCTCTTTTCCGACGGTGACAACATTCTCGCCCGACGACATGAGAATAACCGGAGCGGAAAACGGCTCGCCGAGTCTTTCACAGCAGAGAGCGATATTTCCCGCAACGGCACCTGCCGCACTTGCCTCGGTTTCGGTGTACTCGGACAGCATGACGCATCGTATTCCCATCTCCGCCGCCTTTCTTCTCACGGTCGGATAAACCGTTGCGTCCTTGAAAATGAGACCGAAGAAGCGCTGACCGAGACTTTCGTATTCTTCGACCGTCATGTTCTCGGTTTCGGGGTTTCCGGCAAGAAGATGCTTCTTTATCGGTTCCGGAGTTTCCTCCCATGCGTCGTAACGCTTAATTATGTCTATGCAGTCGGCGTAGGTCGAAGCGGTTGCGACGGTCGGGAAAAACGTGTTGTGACGAAGCATCTCGAAGTACGGCACACGAAGCACCGGAGTGTTCATCTTAGACGGGTCGGCAGTGACGGTGTTGATGACAGTCGCTTTTGCAAGAAGCCTTGCTATTCTGCCGCCCTTGAAGCGGTCTATGTGCGTTCTTATCGGGTTGAGGTCGCTTGTCGGCACGCCCTTTTCGATCTGCATCATGTGCGTAAACGCCGATATATCGTCAATCGTGATATCCCCTGCCGGGTACGTAAACAGCGAACCGCAGCCGCTTCCGAACACTGTGAACACGAGGTCACGCTCGGTGACGTTTCCCAAAAGCGCCTCGATTTTACGACAGCCCTCAACGCAGCATTCGTCGGGCATCGGGTGTCCTGCGAGGGTGACGCCTATCTTTTTGCAGATTATCTCTTCACCGTGCTTTCCGATGACATGACCTCCCGTGAGGACATCTCCCAGAACCTCTTCAAAGGCGAGAGCCGCTCTCTGCACTCCCTTTGCCGCGCCGATGACAAGAACCCTGTCGTAATTTGCAAGGTCAAGTGTGACAGAACCTGAGTGCGGATCGTCACGCATCTCGAAGCCGTCGTTGTTTATGTAAATTTTTCCGTCTTCGACCCTTATAAACTTCTTTACACGGAAATACGGGTCAAGAGAGTCAAGTCCCGCATCAAGAAGCTTTGTTACAATCTCGCGTCCTCTTATGTTTCCGTGCGAGGTGAGCATATCCGTATTCTTTATTCTCATATCAGAAAAGTATGTTGTCGGGATCGGGAAGCTCTCCGCCGAAGCCCTCAAGTTTTGAGATGACGTTCATATCCTCCGCCGAGATTTCAAAGTCGAATATCTCGGTGTTTGCCTTTATTCTCATGGGGTTTGCCGACTTCGGAAGAGACACGAAGCCGTTTTGCAGACACCATCTGAGGCAGAGCTGACCGACGGTCTTTCCGTACTTTTCGGCAAGCTTCTTCATAACCTCGGAGGCAAAGATTCTACCCGTGCCGAAAGGACTGTACGCTTCGACCGCTATATCGTTTTTGCGGCAGTAACCGACGGCTTCGGTCTGAGTTATTCCGGGGCAGAGCTTGAGCTGGTTTACCATAGGCTTCACGGTCGCCGTCTCCATAAGAGCCTCGATGTGGTGCGGCATGAAGTTGCTCACGCCTATGGCACGTATCTTTCCATTGCCGTACAGCTCCTCGAAAGCACGCCACGTTTCCCGCATCGCTTTTTTCCACATAAATCTGTACTGAACGGGGTTCGGCCAGTGCATGAGGTAGAGGTCGAGATAATCGAGTCCGAGTCTTTCGAGAGTACCCTCAAATGCGGCAAGGGTTGACTTATATCCGTGGTCGGCGTTGCGGAGCTTGCTTGTCACGAAGATCTCTTTTCTGTCGAGACCGCTTGTGTTCACTCCCTCTCCGACTCCCTTTTCATTGCCGTAAGCGGCGGCGGTGTCGATGAGTCTGTAACCGTGGGAGAGTGCGGAAAGCACGGAAAGCGTTGCCGCCTCGTCCTTAGACTGCCATGTGCCGAGTCCCATGCACGGGATTTCGACGCCGTTGTATAGCTTGAATGTATCCTTTATGCTGTTCATTGTTTCCTCCGTTTGCATTACAGGCAGGTATAGCCGCCGTCAATCGGTATGCACGTTCCCGTGGTGAAGGACGAATACTCACTTGCGTAGTAGAGTACGATTCCCACCATTTCTTCGGGGAGTGCGACTCTGTCCATCGGCGTGCCGCCTATCCATTTTTTGACTGCTGGGTCGTTCGGCGTGTCGAGTCTCTTTGCCGTGAGCGGCGTTCTCGTAAAGCCGGGGCAGACTGCGTTGACACGAACTCCCTTTTGCGCCCACTCGTTGGCAAGGCATTTTGTGAGCATGATAACTCCTGCCTTTGAGCTGTTGTAGGCGCACTGCTGCTGCGGAAGCGGATTTACCACAAGCCCCGACATCGAAGCTATGTTGACGATGTTTCCGCCGCCGTTCTCTATCATTGACGCACCGACCTCGCGGCACATAAGGAAAGTGCCTGTGAGATTTACGCCGAGTATTCTCTGCCAAACCTCGAGAGGCATTTTCTCTGCCGGCGCAAGCTTATTTATGCCGGCGTTGTTTACGAGGACGTCAATGCGGGAAAACTTATTGAGGACGGTTTTCACCGTGTTCTTTACTGACGCCTCGTCGGAGACGTCCGTGTGAATGCAGAAGCACTCCGCCCCTTCTTCCTTTACCGCTTTCTCGGCGTTCGGGAACTCTTCGTCGGCAAGACCTGCGATTATTATGTTTGCGCCGCAGCGTGCGAAGCCTTTCGCTATCGCAAGACCGATACCCCTCTCGGCACCGGTTATCATTACGTTCTTTCCCTCAAAATCAAAGCTCATTTTCGACATAAAATCACCGCCCGATGTTATCTCTTGGACGCACGAAGGTCAAGGACGTCCTTTATTGTTCTGCGTGTGTTCTCGACGATGAGGTCATAGTTCTTGTCGTTGACTGCGCCGCCCTCGGCAAACATCCAGTCGCCGCCGGAAGCGAGAACGTAGTCTATGCCTGCGAACGGGAGGAAGTTTTTGCCGTTGAGACCGCCGGTTACGACCCACTCAACCTTGCCGAAAGGTCCGCCGTGGTACTGAGCGAGAGTGTCCGCACCGCCCATCTGATAAACGGGGAAGAACTTGAGGATGTTGATTCCGCAGTTGAGAGCCATGGAGATATCGCTTGCGGTAACACAACCGGGGAGAATGGGCATATTCTTCTTCTGTGCAAACTCCACCACCTCGGGAACGAAGCCGGGAGCAACGAAAAACTTTGCGCCTGCCTCTATCGCCTCCTCGGCGTCTCTTATCGAAATGACCGAGCCTGCGCCGACTATTACCTCGGGTGCGTTCTTTGCAATGCTTCTGATTCTCGCAAGGGAGTCGTCGTCACGGTGAAGAAGAACCTCGCACACGGGAAGTCCGCCCTCTGCAAGTGCGTGAGCGGCGTCTGCGGCAAAGCCGAGCTCGGGAGCTACCATTATGGGGCATATGCCCGTCGTCTTAAGAATACCGTACATTGTCTTTTCCATTTTAAAAATCTCCTTTTATATTATGTAATATATTGTTTCAGTCTTCTATCTCCACGGGTATGCCGGTCTTTGCGGAAAGCTCTCTGTAGCTCTTTGCCATAGCGTCTGTTATCTCTATTTCGCCCGTCGCAAGAGCCTTATCACGTCTTGTCCACTCCATCTCGCCCGGGAGGAAGATCTTTTCGGCACCCTTGGCAAGAGGCCCGGACTCTAACTCCTTCGCCATCTTTCCGATTCTTGCCGTGAAGGTCTCCATGGGCATCATCTTCGACACGTCTATTGCGATAAAAGCGTGACCGGCGTTGTTGGGGGCAGACATATCGAGGTTCCAGCTTGTCACCTCGCTCAGTATTCCCGCACCCGTCATGACTGCGGCAAGTATCTCGACGAGAACCGCAAAGCCGTAACCCTTGTGCGCCGCCATGGGCTGAAGACTTGCGTTTGCCGGGAACTTCGATGCGTCCGAGGTAGGAAGTCCCTCTTCATCGACAAGCCATGTATCGGGAATGGGTGCGCCCTTTTCCTTTGCGGCAATGACCTTGAGTGCGGCGACGTTTGAGAGAGCTATGTCAAGGAACACGCTCTTTCCGTTTCCGAGAGGTGCGGCAAACGAGAAGGGGTTCGTTCCTATCGCTTTCGCTCTGCCGTTGGGGACGGCTATAACGGGGTCGGCGTTACTCATTGCAAGACCGATAAGTCCCTCACGTGCGGCAATATTTGAGTAGTAGCCGGCAGCACCGAAGTGGCAGCTGTTCTTAACGCCGACGTATGCTACTCCGACCTCTTTCGCTTTCTTTACGGCAAGGTTCATCGCCATGCACGCCGATACCATTCCGACTGCACGGTTTCCGTTTATAACGGCGAACGCCGGACCCTCGCATTCAACGGTCGGCACAGCCTTGGCGTCGAGTCCTCCGGCACGCATTTTTTCTATGTAGGCGGCGAGGTTCTTCGTGCCGTGGGTCATAACTCCGAAGGTGTCGGTCGTTATGAGGGTGTCTGCGACGGTTTCGGCGTCCGCTTCGCTCACTCCGGCGTCAAGAAGCGCCTTTACGGCAAAGGTGCGCAGGTTTTCAAGCTTTATCTTTGACATTTGAAGTCATCCTTTCTCTTTTACGAGTGTAATCTCTTTACGCATACAGTTTACATTCAATTGTTGCGGAAAACCATAAATTTTTTTGCTTTTTGAATGGAATTTTCTGCTGCCGAGACTTGACAATAGGTAATGTCTTATGTATAATTACAATAGGGTGAGGTGAAACAAATGGCTATAACGGTCGGCGGCATAAACGACAGGGTAACGCTCAATAACAATCTTGCGAGCAACGACTATCTTCAGGTGAACTGCTGCGGCATTTTCGAGAATATCTCCGAAGAATCGAGAACTTACCGTCCCGACGGAAGAAAGGATTTTCAGATAATCCTCATAATAGACGGCTATCTTTCCTTAAACCACTTCGGCGAAACTCTCGAGGTCGGTCGGAACAGCTTTATACTGATACCGCCGCACGTCGAGAACGACTACCGCTTCTCCGACCCCGTCAACGCCGTGTGGGTGCATTTCACGGGGATATTCGCCGGCGAAATTCTGCGCACCTTCAGCATAGAAGCCTTCACGGTCTACGAGGTCTCCGACACCGGCAATTTCAGGCACTGCGCCGAGAAAATCATCAAAGAGCTTCAGTTCAAGAAAACCGGCTGGAAAAATATGTGCAATTCGTATTTGCTTCGGTTTCTGACGCACCTCAAGCGCAAAATCGACGAAAATGCGGAGCGTGAGGTGTATTCGAGCGGTTCGGATATAAGCGTTGCGGTGGACGAAATGAAAACCAACTTCGCAGCAAACATCGGAATAGAGCACTATGCGAAAATGTGCAGCATGAGCGTTTCGAGGTATTCGCACGTATTCACACAGAAAATGTCGGTTTCTCCGCACAGGTATCTCACGGAGCTGAGGATAGGTCACGCAAAGTTCTTACTCACCAACACAAACGCCAAAATTCTCGACATAGCAAAGAGCGTTGGTTTTGCCGACCCGTTCTATTTCAGCAAGGCGTTCAAAAAGGAGACGGGATTTTCGCCGAGCGAATTCCGCAAAAACAAGGCAAAAGAAATTTAAGGAGTGAATGACATGGAAAAATATGCTTGGAAAGCGCACATCAAGGAGGGCTGTCTTGAGGAATACAAAAAACGCCACGACGCAATATGGGACGAGATGAAGGACGTCCTCAAAGCCGCCGGGATAAAGAACTACACGATATGGAGCACGGGAAACGAGCTTTTCGGCTACTACGAGTGCGAACACGGTGCGGAATACGCCGCAAAGGTTCAGACTGAGAGCGAGGTTGTGAAAAGATGGGACGAATATATGAAGGATATACTCATAATGACTTCCGACCCCGTAACCGGCGCACAGCCGAAGCTCACCTGCGTGTTCGAGCTTGACTGAACCGTCCGCCTTTTTTACGCAATATATGCGTTTTGCGCTCCGCACATCGTCCGCGGAGCGTTATTTTGTTTCTTTTTTGCATAGGCAGATGAAATTTCTGCATATTTTCTTAACACGTGTTATTTTTTCGTTAAGATTAGCATTTTTTCTGCATAATACTTGACAAATGCTTTCAGGTTTGATATAATAGGTACAAGGCAAAAATTTTTTGTTACTCAAAATTTATACTTTGGAGGAAAAATCATGAAAAAGAGTATTGCGCTTATTCTCGCACTTCTCACAACTGCAACTGTATTTCTCGCATCCTGCGGAAACAAGAGCGACGAAAAGATCGTTCTCGCAACCGGAGGCAACACAGGTACGTATTACGGCTACTGCATGGCAATGGGTCAGATTCTTCAGGACAAGACCGGCATAAAGTTTGACGTTCAGTCCACAGGCGCGTCCAAGGCAAACATTCAGCTTATCCAGATAGGCGAAGCTAACATGGCTATCGTTCAGAACGACGTTATGTACTACGCTTACACCGGCACAGACCTCTTCGCGGGCACCGAGATAAAGGACTTCTCCGCAGTCGCAACCCTTTACCCCGAAATCTGCCAGATCGTTGCTTCCAAGGAAAGCGGCATCACATCCGTCGCAGACCTTGCCGGCAAGCGTGTTTCCGTCGGCGACGCAGGCAGCGGCGTTGAATTCAATGCAAAGCAGATTCTTGCGGCATACGGCATCGACATCGACAAGGACATCAACAAGCAGAACCTCGGCTTCGGTCCGTCCGCAGACGCTCTCAAGGATGACAAGATCGACGCTTTCTTCTGCGTTGCGGGCATCCCCACAACCGCTATCACCGACCTTGCAATGGGCATGGACATCACGGTTGTTCCCGTTGACGACGACAAGTTCGAGGAGCTTTCCTCTCAGTACGAGTTCTACACCCGTCAGTCCATCCCGGCAGGCACCTACGAGGGTGTAACCGAGGACGTAAAGACGGTTGCGGTTATGGCTACATACATTGTTGACAACGACCTCTCCGAGGACACCGTTTACAACATCACAAAGGCTATCTTCGAGAACAAGGACGAGATCGCCGAGGCTTACACCAAGGGTGAAGAGCTTGACAGCGCAAAGGCTGTTGAGGGTATCCCCTCCGTAGTGCCCATGCACGCAGGCGCTGCAAAGTACTTTAAGGAAATCGGCGTAATTGCTGAATAATTTAAGGAACTTTACGTTCAAAAACAAGAACACTGCCGCGGCGGCTCTTGCGGTCGCGGTTTTGTTTTTAATAGTGATTCTCGCACTCTACCGCGAGACCCTTCCGGCGAGCATTGAAATATACAACACCGAGACCGGCAAGGTTTACCGTGCGTTTAACGCACCCGAGGGTACGGAGTTTTCGGTTTCCTTTATTCACTCCGTCAACAAAAGCCCGGTGACCGATTATTTTGTCATACACGATGAGAAAATCGTTGCGGAAAAAACGGTCTATTCGGCATTCGGTGCAGGCGTGCAGAGTACTCTTGAAGAAGGGCAGACGCTTTCCTACGACGAGGACGGCAACATGGTTGTATCCGGCTTTAACTCTGTTTTTCCCGAGGTGAAGTACATAGTCGGAACCGTATATGACCACGTTTTGACGATACGCAGCAGAGAATACAGCCTCACAAAGATGTGCGGACAGAATGCGCACATTGCCATAGTTCTCAAAAAGCCGAAGTGGCGGCTTAACGAGGACGATGAGAATAATTAACACAAGGAGGAATAACATTGTCAGAGTCCGAGAAAATAAGAGACACCTCTCCCGTTGCGAACTCTCAGATGAGTGCGCACATTGCGGACGACGGTGCGGTTCAGAAGAGCGCCGACGAGCTTATGGCGGAGTTTGACCGTGAGTCGAACACACGTCAGTTCAGCGGTCTCCCCGCAAAACTTATAAAGCTTGCGTTTCTCGCATTTACCGTGTTTGTTTTCGGAACACGTTTCGTAACTCTCCCCGACCAGGCGAGAATGTCTGCGTTTTTGGGTATAATCATCTTTTTGGGCTTCCTTATATATCCGCTTTACAAGAAGCAGACGAAATTTCACAACTTCGTGCCGTGGTACGACTTCGTATTTGCAATAGCCGGTTCTGCGCCGTATTTTTACTATGCGCTTAACTTCCGTGCGGTAACAAACCGTGCGGCGGCGATAAACACCCTCGATAAGGTCATGGCGGTTATCGGCATAGTCCTTC
This sequence comes from uncultured Eubacteriales bacterium, assembly GCA_934444485.1. Taxonomy (GTDB): domain Bacteria; phylum Bacillota; class Clostridia; order Oscillospirales; family CAG-382; genus CAKSUT01. The sequence continues at coordinate 25,610 of CAKSCN010000011.1, forward strand.
TCTTTGAGCTTTGCAGACGTGCCGTGGGTCTTCCGATACTCTTCGTTGCGGGCGGCTTCATCGTATATGCGCTTTGGTACGGCAAAACTCCCCAATCGATAATCTACAACCTTTTCTACACAACCAACGGTATTCCCGGAACGCCTCTCAACGTTTGCTCGACGTTCATCGTGTTCTTCATAATTCTCGGTTCTTTCCTTGAAAAGACCGGTATCGGAGGATTCTTCGTTGACCTTGCAAACTCCGTTGCCGGCTACGCTTCGGGCGGTCCTGCAAAGGTTGCGGTCATTTCCTCGGCTCTCGAGGGTATGTATTCCGGAAGCTCGGTTGCGAACACCGTCGGAAGCGGAAGCGTCACAATCCCCGTCATGAAGAGCATAGGCTACAAGCCCGAGTTTGCGGCGGCAGTCGAAGCGGCGGCGTCCACGGGCGGTCAGATAATGCCTCCCATCATGGGTGCGGCGGCGTTCCTCATGAGTGAGATAACGGGTCTTCCCTACGTCACAATCGCCATTTCGGCAATCCTCCCGGCTATACTTTACTTCACCGGTATCTTCATGATGATACACTTCGAGGCAAAGAAGCTCGGTCTCAAGGGGCTTCCCAAGGACAGCATTCCGAATTTCTTCAAACTCTTCTTCCGCAAGGGATATCTCTTCCTGCCGATAGTCGTGCTCGTCGCTCTCATGTCCTTCAACCGTACTCCGGCTCAGTCGGCGTGCATGGCAATCCTCACGACAATGGCTCTCATGCTTGTAACCGACGTCGTCAAAATTGCGGGCAAGCTCAAGAATTCCGAGGACACAAAGTCTGATATTACGGATATATGCCTTCTCATAATCCCGGTTGCTTCGTTTATACTCTTCGTGCTTCTCGGCAAGATGAAGCTGGAGAATGCGTCGATTCTCGCAGGTCTCGTTTACATCGTCGCTTCCTTCTTCGGAAAGCACACCAGAGAATCCGGCAGACTCTCTCTCGAAGCTCTTGAATCGGGCATGAGAAACACAATGGGCGTATCTCTTGCGTGCGGTCTTGCCGGCATCGTTGCGGGAGTCGTTACGATAACGAGCCTCGGCTCGACGCTCATCAGCGTTATCGTTCCCATTGCTCACAACAACCTCTTCCTTGCGCTCTTCCTCACAATGGCAACCTGTATTGTCCTCGGAATGGGCGTCCCCACGACGGCGAACTACCTCATCATGGCGACGATCACCGCCCCCATACTCATCAAGATGGGACTTCCGATGCTTGCGGCGCATATGTTCGTGTTCTACTTCGGTATCGTTGCGGACATCACGCCTCCCGTCGCTCTTGCAGCGTATGCCGGAAGCGCAATTGCGAACTCCAATCCGCTTAAAACCGGCGTAATTGCCACGAAGCTTGCGGTTGCGGCGTTCATCATCCCCTACATATTTGCGTTCAATCCCAAGATGCTCTTTATCGGTGCGACAGCCTCCGACGTTGCTCTTATCATCGTTACGTCCCTTATCGGCATATTCTCACTCTCGGCAGGTCTTGAGGGCTTCATGTTCCGCAAGATGAAGATATACGAGATAATCCCCGTTATCATCGGCGGACTTCTCATGATTTACCCCGGTGCGGTTTCCGATATCGTCGGCATACTGCTTGTCGGTGCGGTAACAATCTTCCAGATTATCATGAAGAGTCACGACGACGCAAAGGTTTCGGCGTAAGCGCAAAGCCGGATTCATATGTCTACACTCCCCGAGTCGCTCCGTGCGGTTCGGGGTTTTACTTTTTGCAGAGCTATGTTTAAAAAATGACAGTAAAATCGACACAATTACAGTGTATAATATAAAGATACAAGTTGGGCGTTTATGCCCTGCGGCACTTTCACCGCAAAATCACGGAATTCGTCGTTTCGCAACCCGTATTTTTTACAGGAGGGATATACAATGGATATGAATGAAAACGTAAAAAACACTCCCGAGGAAACCGTGCCTGCGTCGGAAAAGCTCGTAAAGAGCACGCACGAAGGACTTGAAATCTTCATGACGGCAATCTGCATGGTGATGCTTTTATTCACGCTGTTCTGCCGTGTCGTAACCGTTGACGGCAACTCCATGAGGGAGACGCTTCACCACCACGACAAGATTTTCGTCTCGGGACTTTTCTACACTCCGACCAAGGGCGACGTCGTAATACTCCGCACCGATTCCTTCGGAGACGAGGCTCTCGTAAAGCGTGTCATTGCGACCGAGGGCGATATCGTTGACATAGATTTCGACACGTGGACGGTGTACGTAAACGGAGAAGCTCTCGACGAGCCGTATGTAAACTTTGAAGAGGGCGCCCGCATGACCGGCGAAGGAACGGACGTCGTCTACCCCTACACTGTCGACGAGGGCGAGATGTTCGTCATGGGAGACAACCGCAACCACTCCACCGACAGCCGCTATTTCGGTACGGTCGATACGAGAAACTGCCTCGGAAAGGTATACTTCAGATTATTCCCCTTTTCCGGCTTCGGCAAAGTAGAGTAACCCCACGGCAAAGCATCTGACATAAACGAAAGGTAGAATATATGCCCGAAAACAAAAACCGCACCAAAAACGGCGGCGCACGCCGAGGCTCAAATTCCGGCGGCAAACCCTACGGTGCAAAATCATACGGAAAAGGTGCGCCCTCACGGCGTCCGAACACGGCAAAGAAAAACGCAAAGTCGCCTGACGCACAGCCCAAAGAGCGGCGCATATCGAAAATAATACAGTGGTATCCCGGTCACATGGCGAAAGCAAGGCGTGAGATAACCGAGGCTCTGAGTCTTGTGGACATTGCAATAGAGCTTTGCGACGCACGCATACCGGCATCGAGCCGCAACCCAGGTATAGATTCGCTACTTGCCGGAAAACCGAGAATACTCGTGATGAACAAGACCTCTCTTGCAGACCCGAGAGTGAGCGACGCCTGGCGTGAAAAGCTCAAAAAGAACGGCGAGACCGTCGTATTC
>CAKSCN010000012.1 GCA_934444485.1 uncultured Eubacteriales bacterium
GAGAACGATAGAGTACGGAAACGCCGTCAGTGCAACTCCCAACGGAAGAAAAAAGGGTGAACCTATTTCTCACGGGGCAAACCCCAACCCCGGCTTCAGGTGCGACGGTGCGGTGACGGCGCAGTCGAACGGTATTGCATCGGTGCAGTGCGGATACGGCAACACAGCCCCCCTCCAACTTGAGTTTGACCCATGCGTCGCCGATATTGAAGACGGCGTGCAGATTGTTTCCGACCTTATCAGGGGACACTTTGCCCGAGGCGGCACTCTCATAAACATAAATGTCCTTGACGGCGAAAAGCTTATGCGTGCAAACGAAAACCCCGACCTTTACCCCGACCTTGTCGTGCGTGTCACGGGATTTACCGCATATTTCGCCTCGCTTTCTCCTCGGTTCAGACAGCTTGTCGTTGACAGATTCTTAAAGGGACGCTGAAAGCATAAAAAAGTCGGAGTACCTGCAAAGGAAACCCCGACTTAACTTTTTGCGCCGTTTTAAGTTACATATAGCTCGACATACCGTTAAAGAGCGAACCGAGAGCCGCACCGAAAACAGCAAAGCAGAGAATTGTGATTACAACGCCGATGAGCATGAGGATAAGCTGAGCCTTTGCCCAGTTGTTGAAGGACTCTTCCTTTGTCTTGTCGCCTGCCCATACGAACAGCATTACGATGTAGATGATCCAGCCGACAACCGGAATGAGGTTGATGAGATAACGGAGAATGTAGCCGCCTGCCGTTACGGGTTCTCTGTAGACGGAAGCCTGAGGCTGAGGAGCGGACTGTATGGGCGATGCATAGTAACCGCCGTTCTGAGCACCCTGCTCTTCGATTTTTGCGCCGCAGTTCTCACAGAATCTTGTTCCGGATGCGACTTCTTTTCCGCAGTTAGGACATACCATGATATAAATCCCCCTTATATGTAAGATACTTTAAATATAGCGCATTGCGGTTGAAATATAAACGGTATTTATTAAATCTTTTGTAAAAAATGTCGAAAGAAAGTCTTTGCGCACTCAAGTGTTCTCCTTCCGCTGAGCTTTACGATATTCCGTCGGAGATATTCCGAGACGAGCCTAATTCAGCGGCGGTAATCCGACTTTTTCCGCTTTAAAATTTACAAAAAGTACTTGAAAAATGTCGTGTCATGAGATAAAATACTCACCGAACCGAACTTAATAATCAGGGGTGCTTGTAAGGCTGAGATGCGGAACGGTGCAAAACGCACTGTCTGCGAACCCTTTAAACCTGTACGGATAATACCGGCGTAGGGAGATTTAAATGTTGCTTCTGCAATTTATTTACCGCACCGATATTAAGTGCGGTATTTTATTTTAAGGAGCTGTTCTTATGACGAACACAAAAAAACTTTCAACCTGTGCCATTCTCGTCGCAATGGCAACCGCTCTCGCACTTATCTCGAAGATATTTCCGCTTGAGCTTCCTTTCGGCGGAAGTATGACCTTCGCAAGTATGCTTCCGATTGTAATCTGCGCCTATATGTTCGGCGTTAAGTGGGGACTCGGCAGTGCGTTTGTTTTCTCGATTATTCAGATGCTTCTCGGTGGAAAGGTCGTTGCGTCCTTCTTTCTCCCCGGCGACAGCCAAATGATTTGGTGGCAGGCAATTCTCGTTTGCCTTATCGACTACATCGCCGCATATACCGTTATCGGCTTTGCCGGAATATTCTCGAAAAAGGATAAGAATCCGTCGGTTGCTCTCTGTGAGGGCGCTGTTTTCGGACTTCTTCTCAGATACCTCTGCCACTTCATCTCGGGCGCAATCTTCTTCGGAATCTGGGCTGAGTGGTTCTTCTCCGAGGCAGGCGCATTCGGCGAGTGGGTTCTTGCGAGAATGAGCGGTGCGGGGCTTGCAATGTTCTACTCCGTTTTCTACAACGGTCTTTACATGATCCCCGAGATAATTCTCACGGCAGTTCTTGCTTTCATTCTTCCGAAGTTCCTTGGGAAGTACATCAAGGTCTGCGACTGATAAATCCCGGCATATATGGTTTTACGATACACTGTGAGGGCGGTTTTCCGTCCTCCGTTCTTTTTACGACCGAAATGTACTTTGCCGAATAAAATTTTATAACATTATTATAAAAAATCGCCTTTTCAAAAGGTAAACAAAGTGCTATAATTTTGCATAAAGATACAGCCGAAGGGTGGAATTATAAATATGTCGGAACAGACTTCGACATTGCCGAATACAAGTAAGAGAGACTCGTTTCGTCTCGGTATGCACGACGGACTGCCGATTTGTCTCGGATACCTCGCCGTGTCGTTTTCACTCGGCATAACGGCGAAAAATATAGGTCTCGGCGTTTTCGAGGCGGCTCTCGCAAGCTTTCTCAACAATGCCTCAGCGGGCGAATACGCAGGCTTTACGGTAATTGCCGCCGATGCGCCGTATGCGGAGATGTTCATTATAACGCTCATTGCCAACGCAAGATATCTTCTCATGAGCTGCGCACTCAGTCAGAGAATGAACCGCAATATGCCGCTTTACCAAAAGCTGATAATAGGTCATTACGTAACCGACGAAATATTCGCAATAGCCGTCGCAAGGCGGGGAGAGCTTGACCCGTACTACGTCTACGGCGCAATTTCCCTTGCTTCTCCGGGCTGGGTTTTGGGTACGGCGCTCGGTGCGCTTGCGGGTGCGCTTATGCCGGCAAGACTTGTCAGTGCGTTCGGCGTCGCACTTTACGGAATGTTCCTTGCGGTGATAATCCCCAAGGCAAAGGAGAGCAAAGTGCTTGCCGGGCTTGTTGCGGTGTGCTTCGCACTTTCCTTTGCGGCGTCGAAAGCTCCGGTTGTTTCCTCACTCTCCGAGGGAACGAGAACCATCATTCTCACGGTCGTGATTTCAGCGGTCGCCGCAATTCTTTTCCCCGTGAGCGACAAGGATACGGAGGTGTGAAACGTGAGTCATAACGTATATATATACATATTCATAATGTTTGCCGTGACATATGCGATAAGGGTGCTTCCGCTCACGCTGTTCAACAGAAAGATAAAGAGCAGGTTTTTGCGCTCGTTCCTCTGCTATGTGCCGACGGTGACTCTTGCGGTCATGACCTTTCCGTCGATGATACACGCCTCGGACAATATGACCGCCGGTATTATCGCACTTGTCGTCGGAATCGCAACAGCGTGGCTCGACCTCGGACTTTTGCGTGTTGCGGCGGCGTGCTGTGCGGCAGTCTTTGTGGCGGAGCTTGTTATTCCCATGCTCTAATGCGCTGACAGACCGCACAACTGCGGAAGATACAAAAAATTGACACCGTAACGTCCTCAAAACGCTGCGGTGCCTTTTGTTTTGCAAATTACACGCTTATCTGTACTGTCTGAACCTCGAGGTTGCCGACTCTATATCCGGGATAAATACCTTTGTGCCGTTGTCGCTTTCTGTTTCGTGACCGGGATACTGAGACTCTGTCTTTATAAAGTTTGCATAAGAGCTTATCATTCCCTCGTTTGCCGCAAAGACCTCAGCCGTAAAGTCGGTGTCGGCAAGCCCCAGAAGAAGCGAGATGTTTTCCTTTACGTAGTCGAGCTTCGCCGATGAAATAAGGGAGAGTATCGACTTTGCAACACTCGTCTGCGTTGCGCACATTCCCTGCACACCGTTTTCGTAGTTCGAGAACCTGAGAAGCTGAAGTACCTTTCTGCCGTTGAGCGTCTGCTCGCCCTGCTTGAGGTTGATTGTGGCAATGCTCGGGTTTTCGCCGTACTCCACCATGTCCTGCGGCACATTGTAGTTAAGTCCGCCGAGATTGTCGATAAGCTCCGAGAGTCCCGACTCGGTAAACTCCAGCCTGTAGTCGAATTCAACGCCGGTTATCGCATAGAGCTTGCCGTAGAAGAAATCGCGGTCGTGATAAAGGAGAATATCCGAGAGGGGAGTGTCAACGTTGTCAACCGGGACAAGCATATTCATCGGATACGCCATGAACCAGTAGTTTTTGAGCTGTTTGTCCGCCTTTATCACGCAGGCGCTCTTTACCCTCGTTTTTTCGTTGTCAAGCACCGTGACAATAACCGAAAACGTGTCTCCGACGATGCTTTCCTCGTTTATGCTTCCGTCTCCGAACTCGACGACGTCGTTGTCCGAGGGGTCGGGGAGATTTGTCACGGGAAGCTCGTTGGGGTTGTCGGCACCGCCCGACGTGAAGTACTTTACAATGCTCGCCGCCGCAAGCGAAAAGACGACAAGACATATGCAGAATGTGATAAAAAAGTTTCTCAGATTTGCCACGGTATGTATCCTTCCTTTGTTTTTGTTGCGTCCGCCGTGCCTTTTTCGTTTACCACGGCTTGAATTCCTTCGGGTAATCGGTTACGTAATCCTCCGGCATAATGTAGGGCTTTATGTAGTTTATCGAGAACTCGATGCCCCAGAGGCCCTTGTTTCCCGTCCAGTTTTCGGGAGAATGCGGTTCGAGAGAAAGCGTACCATTGTAGTTGTGGTAGTAGAGCATATTCATGACAGCCCCCCAGTTTGTGGAATCGAGTCCGATGGGCGGATCGTCGAAACGCTTGCCGTCGATGTATATCGAACCCTTGAGGTGGAAGTGGTATATCCTGTTTCCGTATTTCGCCATTTCACGCAGATAATCGCCGCCTCTGTTCACGCAGTGAGAAACGTCATATTTAAGACCGAGCTCCGGAACACGGGAGAGAATCGTTTCCCACGTGCGTTCGTCGTAGACGTCGTTTTCCCATGAGCAGTTGTACACCGCAATCTTCACGCCGAGAGGCTTTGCGTATTCGATAAGACCCTTGAAGTAGTCGGAGGCGATGTCGCAGTTCTCGGCAAAGGTTTTGTTTTTCGCAAAGTTGCAGCCGCAGTTGAACACGGGCGCACCTATCGCCGCCGCAACGGATATGATGTTCCTGTCGTGAGCGAGAGCTTCGGGGATGACGTTCCCGTCGTCGTCAATTCTCTTCATGCCCCACCTGCCTACGGCACAGCAGGAAAGTCCGTGACGATCGAGCCTTTCCTTTATATTTGCGGCGTCGGCGAGAATTGCCGCACTGTCACTGCCGCCGTTCATGCAGAATTCAAGACACTCAAGCCCCTTTGACTTTGCAAACCTGAAAAAATCTTCGTTGTTCCAGTTTCCTATAATTCCGAGTTTCATGGCGTTTTCCTCCGAAGTTTCAAATGTTTTATTTTTTGCTGCGCTCATGCCTGCAAACAGCGTATTTTGTGTTAAGGTAGTTCCGTTTCTACGACGCACACACGTGCCGTTTTGTCGGTGCTGACCGAAACCGCAACATTTTCGGCTGTACTCGCCTTGGGCAACGTTTTTCCGCTTTCAAGCACGGTAAGACACCATCCCTCAAGTGATTCCTTTGCGTTTCCGAGAGTCTCTTCAAATGTGTCGCCGCAGCTTTGACAGCCGGGAAGGTCGGGAAATTCAACCCAAAACGCTTCCCCCTCTTTGCGGAATACGGCAGGGTAGAGAAGTTTCACAAAAGCATCTCCTTTTTTACGGTTTTGCCGAACGCGCCTTGCGTAAAAAGAGACAAAAGCCTCTCGGCGGCGGCATTTCTTTCAAATTGACGCTTTGCCGCAATCGGCGCATTCGCAAGGTGCTTTGCACCCGAAATCAGCGTGAAACCGTCGGCGGCCGTGCTTTTCGCAAGCTTCAAGAGTCTGTATCCCTCGTCGTTCGACGCAAGAACCCTCGTGTACAGCGGAAGCGACATCGCCTCGTTCTTCGTCACTCCCGTGAGCGCAAACAGAAGCATACGCCGCACCTTGGTGTCCGTTATGTGCTTTGCACGCACCGCCTCAAAAAGCTCGCCGTAGCTCTCCGCACGGAATGCCGCATCGTAAAGACTGTGTTCGAGTCCGCTCGGTATTTCCGCTATTTTTGAAAGTCCGTCCGTTCCGTGTGAGAGTATCGCAGCCGCAGTCAGTCGAAAAAGCATATCGACGTCAACCGTCACCGTGTGCGAAAGCATCTTCGCCGTCTCGGGCGTTGCGTAGCGCAGTACCTCTCCCGTGTTTCCCTCGTGTATCGCACGGCGAATGTACGATGCGCTTGCAGTGCCGTCCTCGGACGAAAACGTTCCGTTGTGAGGCGCACCGGTTCTCGGAAGAGCGATAGGCGATATGCCGTCCGCACGAAGCTTTTTGAGCGCCTTTATATATTCGACCCCGAGAATGTCGTTGGGCTGTGTGAGGTTAATCCCGACCTTTTCGGAAAGTACGGCGCTTCTTGCCCTCGCAAAGCCGAGAGAACGGTCGGCACTCATTTTTTCCGCAACCGCCGCATTGAAGCCGTCGGTCAGAAGGTAGTCTGCCGCACTCGATAAGAGCGATATGTCGGCGCACTCACTGCCGAAAGCGAGAGTGTTAATAAAGCCGCAGCTCCGCATTATCGAAACGCCGCTCATCGCAAACCTCTCCGCACCGAAGCACGAAAACGGAAAAGGAAGCTCAAGAACAAGATCCGCCCCCGACGCCGCCGCACACTCCGCACGCACCTCTTTCGGAAGTACCGCAGGCTCTCCCCGTTCGACAAAGCTTCCGCTCATAACGCATACGACCGAGTAACCCATATTGCGAAGCTTTTCGATTTGCAGCCTGTGACCGTTGTGGAACGGATTGTATTCGCAAATAACTCCGCAGACCTTCATAGCGCACCGTGTCCTTCAGAAATTGGGGTGCAATTTTCCACTCTGCACCCTTAATAATAAAAGTATACCATAAAATATAGCTCCTGTCAAGAATTTTCGTCAATTATTCACTGTTGGCAATTATAGGAAGCACGCTTGTTTCCAAATTGGTATATAATGCCTTGCACTACGAAATTATTTCGTACAAAAACCTATTGACTTTTTCCGCACAGACGGTATAATTGTAGATGTTTCAAAGAAAGGAAAGGTGTATATGACCGCAACCGAACTCAAACCCGAGAAGGATATCTACCGTACAAGCCGAATATCGTACATAATCGAAGCCGCACTCGAGTATTTCATCGCCATGCTCATCTCGGACTCGTTTCTCGCCACGCTTCTGACAAGAACAGGCGTGAGCGACGCCTCCGCAGGTATAGTAACTCAGCTTGCCTCTCTTGCGTTTACAATGCAGCTGGTGTCGGTGTTTGTCCGTCCCCGTCACGGCGTAAAGCTTCTTGTAACGGTGCTTCACCTTGTGAATCAGCTCACGTTCGTGTCGCTCTACCTCATTCCCGGCACGGGATTTCCGCAGAGTGTGAAGGTGGCGGTGTTTGTCGTGATGTTCTTGGGCGGTCACATAATCGCAAATATTGCACAGCCCTATAAACTCTCATGGCTCATGTCGCTTGTACCGGATAAGTCGAGAGGACGTTTCACCGCAAACAAGGAGATAATCTCTCTTCTCGGCGGCATGGCGTTTTCCTACGCAATGGGAGCTGTCGTTGACCACTATAAGGATATCGGCGACGAAAATATGGGATTTACCCTCTGCGGCATAACAATATTTGTCCTTGCCGTGCTTCACACAGTGTCGCTTGTCATCGTAAAGGAGAAGCCCGAAGAGACGGCAACCGACGAAAAGGTAAGCTTCGGCGAGGCAGTGCGCAAGACCTTTACAAATAAGGCGCTTTTGAAGATACTTATGATAGACGTCCTCTGGTACGTAACAACGGGAATTGCCGTGTCGTTCTACGGCGTCTACGAGACAAACGACCTCGGTTTCTCGCTTAAGTTCTGCGCCGTTATTACGATATTATACTCTCTCGTGAGATCCGGATTCTCACGCTTTTTGGGCGGACTTGCAGATAAGTATTCGTGGGCAAAAATGCTGCTTCTCTGCTTCGGCATAGCGGGACTTGCGTTCTTTGTCAATATCTTCACCGTCCCCTCGAACGGAAAGGTTATGTTCACGGTTTACTATTGCCTGTATGCCGTTGCGATGGCAGGTATAAACAGCGGACTCATGAACATCACCTTCGACTACGTTCCGCATGAGGACAGAGCCGCCGCACTCGGAATAAAGTACGCACTCGGCGGTACGGTCGGATTCCTTTCCTCGATAGTCGGAAGCTTTATCGTGAAGCATATTCAGGAAAACGGCAACACCTTCGCATTCTTTGGCGAGGTCTACGCACAGCAGGTGCTTTCCGCAATAGCCTTTGCCGTATGTGTCGTCCTTGTTTTCTACATAAAACTGTTTGTGCCGGTGCGTAAGTAAAGCCGCATAAACGAAAACCGAGTCTCATTTCGTGAGGCTCGGCTTTTTTTGTACACTTTTCTTAAAAAAATACGCAATTTTGTATTTTATCCCGTTTTATATTGACGTTTTGAGGATGAAATGGTAAAATTCAGGGTGAATAATTACGGTGTCCGCAATTACGGAAAGGCAAGGTTACATATGAGAATATTTATTATACGGCACGGCGACCCCTATTATCCCACCGATTCCCTCACGGAAAAGGGAGCAAGAGAGGCGGAGCTTCTGTCGAAAAGACTGATAAAAGAGGGCATAAAGGAGATTTACGTTTCCCCCCACGGCAGAGCACAGCTCACCGCCGCACCCACCGCCGGAAAGCTCGGCATAACCCCCACGGTTCTCGACTGGCTTCGTGAGTTCCCTGCAAAGATAAAGACTGAGTACACCACCGACTTTTACGAGAATTTTCACTCCGGCTGGAATATGCCGCCCGAGCTTTGGACGGAGGATAAGGACAATTACAGCATCGAAAACTGGAAAAACGCCGAAATCCTCCGTGACTCAAAGGTCGTTGAAACCTACGACAGAGTGTGCGCAGAGTTTGACTCATTCACGGCGGCTCACGGCTATACACGTGACGACAGTGGTATGTACGGAATAGCGGACGGTGCCGACGAGGAGAACACCATAGCTCTCTTCTGCCACTTCGGACTCGGTACGGCTCTCATTTCGCACGTTCTCAATATGCCGCTTGTCCCCGTGTGGAACTCCGTATTTCTTCCAACCTCTTCCGTGACCACTCTTTACATGGAACGTCACCTTGCGTCAAGACCCATAGCGCACGGTATTTTCGTCGGTATCGGCGACACCTCGCACCTCTTTGCCGGAGACGAACCCATTTCCTGCTCGGGACTCCACACAAAGAAGCTCATTTGAGGCTTCGTTCGTTCGGCGAATCAAGGTAGCCGTCAACGAAATCGTTGACAAGACGGTATATACTTACGCCGTTGTCGCTCGTTTTCCGCTTCAGCCGCTCGTATTTTTCGCGCTCAAGCCACACACGAAGCTGACGTCTGCTTTCGCCGAGATGCTTTTTCTGTGCTTTGTACTTCACGGCAAAATCTCCCCTTACATAAAAAGATACCGCAGAGCTTATTTTTTACTCTGCGGTTTAATTATATCATGTGTATTGTCCCATAAACAGGACTTCGCTGTAACTTGAAACAGAGCCTTGCGGCACGGCGGATTACTTTCTTCCGTAGAGAGAGTTGAGCCTTCTGTACTTTGCACGGTCTATGCTTCCGAGCTGATCGTGCGTGACACGGTACTGCCAGTTGCCGTCCGCCTTGCCGGGGATGTTGAGTCTTGTGTCAGAGCCGTAGCCGAGAAGATCCTGTATCGGCAGAATGAGAATACCGGCGGCGCTTGCATACATCGTGCGGACTATGCTGTCGTAGCCTCTGTCCCAGTCGGGAGCGGTGTAGCCGCAGTATTCGAGAAGCTTTGTGCGTGTCGCAGGGTCGAGATCCCAAACGTAGCCGAGAAGCGTGTTGTTGTCGTGCGTTCCGGTGTAGGCGACGCAGTTGTTGATGTAGTTGTAAGGCCTGTGAGGCGTGTCGGCGTCGTCGAGAAAACCGAACTGAAGAACTCTCATCCCCGGGAAGCCGCTGTACTCGACAAGCTTCGCAACGTCCTCCGTGATATCTCCGAGGTCCTCCGCAATTACAAGTCTGCCGTCGGCGACCTCGGTTATGACGTCGATGAACTCCTTGCCGGGACCCTTTTCCCACTTGCCCTCACGTGCCGTCTTTGCGTCGGCGGGAATGCACCAGTACGACTCAAAAGCACGGAAGTGGTCGATTCTCACGCCGTCGAACATATCGAACATATGCGAGAGTCTGTCACGCCACCACTTGTAGCCGTCGGTTTTCATGTGCGCCCAGTCGTATATCGGGTTGCCCCAGAGCTGACCGTCGGCGGAGAAATAGTCGGGGGGAACTCCGGCAACGCACCTCGGGTGACCGTCCTCGTCAACGAGAAACTGCTCCTTGTTTGCCCAGACGTCACAGCTGTCGGGAGCGACGTATATCGGTATATCTCCGACTATCTTTATACCCTTGGAGTTTGCGTATTCCTTGACCTTCGCCCACTGACGGAAGAATTCATACTGAATGAACTTCCACATAAACTCAATCTCTGCGTCGGTATCGAACACCGTCCATTCCGCATGATAAGCCTCGTGATTAGCCGCCTTGAGAGCCATGAAGCGGCAGAAATCCGCAAGATACTTGTCGGAAGCAATGAAGCTCTCTATTTCCTCACGGTTCTTTACACGCTTCGACGCATTCATGAGGAGTGAATAACGTGTGTGGTAAAGCCTTACAAATTCGCAGCTGTAGGGAGTCTGCTGACGGAAACGCTCAAGCTCGTCGTCGGTGACAAGTCCCTCTTCACGGAGTGTGGGAAGGTCAACAAAGTAAGGATTTCCGGCAAAGGCAGAGTACGATTTATAAGGGGAGTTGCACTCGTCCACAAGTCCGAACGGGAGAGTCTGCCATATCGTAAAGCCGCTGTCGGCGAGAAAGTCGATAAAACCGAGGGCCTCCTTTCCGAAGCTTCCGCAGGAATATTCTCCGGGGAGCGACGATATGTGCATGAGGACACCGCTTGTTCTTTTCATAAAAACCAAACCCTTCGTTGCGCTGTGCGCCGTTCATGCGTATATTGTACCACTTACCGTGCGTTTTGTCAAGCGTTATCGACCGTTCAGAACGGGTATTTTGTCGGTGAAAAGCCGGTTTCCTTTTTGAACACCGCAGAAAAATAGTATACGTCCGAGAAACCGCACATTTCGGCAATCTGTGTTACGGAGAGTCCGTCTGCGGACAACAGCTTTTTAGCGTGGGCGATTCGCAAATCGGTAAGATACTTATTTGGGGTTGTTTCGTAATGCTTCCTGAAAAGAGTGTTGAAGTGTCTTCTCGATACCCTGCAAAGCTGTGCCGCCGATGCAAGGCAGTCGACGGAAGAAAAATGTGTCTTCATGTACTCGGCTGAACGGAAAATCCTTTCGTCCGAATGATGATACCGGCGGCTGCGGACCAAAGATATCTCGGAACACAGATCATATACTTTTGACATCAAGGAAAGCTCGTCCGAAGCCGATAAATATAAGCGCTCGATTCTTTCGAGGAGACCGATGATTTTACGAGGATTGTTGATTTTTACACAAAAGCTGTCGGTCTCAATCGGTTCATAGGTCTTGAAATGAACCGAGAATGCCACACCTTTTTCAAGTACTTTTACACTGTAATCGTCCGTTTGATTGAGAAAATACACACAGCTTTCTCCCATGACAAAGGATTTGTCGGCGAAAATATGTTCAGCTTTGCCGCTGATTTGTATACCAACAATGTGATGTTTTTTTGAGGTTGATGTAAAATTCATCGCATCCGGCGTGAATCTTACCACAATATCCGTTTCCTTAATTCTCAAATTTTCAAAACGCATGACAATTACCTTCCTTTACGGTCGCACTGTATATACACATCATACATGATACGGCACACATGAAAAGTACGTATGAACGCATTGAAACAATTTCCTTATTTCACAAAAAGTCCTTATTATATATTTACATTGTGTGCGGTGAGTGTTATAATATGAGTGCAAGAAAAACTTGCGGAAAGGCGGGAGAAAAATGAAATATAATGAATTGCGTAATGAAATCAAGAATTATTACAGTATCGTGTCGTACGAGAATGCGAAAAAGTATCTTGAGGACGGTACAAAAAGGCTTGATGCGCTATATGACAAAAATATGTCAGCATACGATATGAAGGTTTTGCAATATAGAATAATTTCGGACATTGCGGAGCCTGTTTTGTTTGAATATGCACCGTTTTACTATGAAACGGGAATTATTCCGGGGTTTTCCGACGGAGCGAGAGACTATCACGGAGCAAGGCATATCGGCGGCTGGACATATTGGAAAAACTCCCATAAATTCAGGGAACAGGATAAGGAAACATGGGATTTGAAAAATCGTCAGATGAAAGAGAGGTTTTACCTGATATGCGGCGCATATAACGATGACACGCAGCATTTTTTGATAAATCACAGACCGATTTTTGAAAAAGGATTAAAAGGCGTATATAAAGATGCAAGAAACGCATTAAACGCTGCGGAAAATGCCGAGGAAAAGCAGTTTTTATCCTCAGTATGCGAGGGACTGCTATGCGTAAAAAAAATAGGTGAAAAGTTCGCTGATAAGGCGGATGAATTATTAAAAGCACAACCTGATAATACAAATCTGAAAAGGATTTCGGCTTCGGCAAGACGCTGTCCGTGGGAAAAACCCGAAACATTTTATGAAGCACTGAACACGTATGCCTTTATGCGAAAGGTCATGGGTTCACTCGAAGGAATCGGACCGAACTCCTTCGGTCGTGTCGACATGGATTTGCTGCCTTTTTACGAGGCGGATATAAAGTTCGGCAGAATGACAAAGGATGAGGCATATGAGCTTGTCTCACAGTTTTTAATTATCTTCGACTGTTCCTATGACCATGACGGAAAAATGGTGGGATATGCAGATCATGAGCTTGAAAACACCTATGTTCTCGGCGGCTGTGACAAAGACGGAAAGCCGCTGTTTAATGATCTTACAAAAATATTTCTGAAAGCAAATGCCGAAGAAAAGATTATATTTCCTAAAATAAAATGCCGTTTTTCGGCAGATTCGCCGAAAGAATATCTTGATTTGATTGACGAGCCTGTGATACACGGAACAAGTACGATTCTGTATCATAACGATGACTCAACAATTCCTGCGCTTATAAGAAGCGGCATATCCGAAGAGGATGCGAGAGATTATGTTGTAGCCGGCTGTTGGGGGATACAAGAAAATTGCTGCGGTCGCAAAGACGGCGGAAATTACGTTAATCTCCTAAAAGCGTTTGAATATCAAATCCATAACCGTACGGATATGATGGATGAAGTAGGCATGCACTTTGACGCTATTGACAATGCAGAGAGCTTTGAGAAAGTATATAAAATAACCTGTGACAATATAAATACACTTTTCAAAGAAAGAAACAGAATCACCGCAATAGGCGGACATATTTGGAAACAGGTTGACCCGCTGCCGTTTTTTTCGTCGCTGTTCGGAGATTGCATAGAAAACAGAAGCGATTTTACAAACAACGGTTCAAGGTATAGTGACGAAACTTATATGTGCGTCGGATTTCCAAATATTGTTGATTCTCTTCTGGCGATTAAAACGCTTTGCTTTGACAAAAGAAAATATACGCTGAAAGAAATGCTCGGTGCGGTAAGAAACAACTGGAACGGGCATGATGAAATGCGTCTTGATGCAATAAACTGCTGCGGTTGGGGTGACGGAAGTAAAGAATCCTGTGCTTTGGCGAAAAGGTTTAACACGGATCTTTACAAAATGCTGTCAGAGCTTACGGGACAATACGGCGGAAGGGTAAAACTCGGACATTTGACCTACACGGAAATAAGATTTTGGGGAGAACAAACGCTTGCCACACCTGACGGAAGATACAACGGCGACTATTTTTCACAGGGTCTTACCCCGTCAAGACTTAAAAAAATTCCGTTTGTTACCGATGTAATAAATTCTATGGCGGCGCTTGACAAGACGGAGCTTGCCGGTGATAATGTGCTGAATATAATTCTCCCGGGGACAACACCTCTTGACGTATGCGAGGCGTTTTTGAGGGCTGCGGCAAGAACAGCGGTTGAATCGCTTCAGCTTAACTGCGTATCAAAGGAAACCTTGCTTGACGCACAGAAGAATCCCGAAAAGTATCCCGACTTAATCGTGAGAGTTTGCGGATTTTCGGCTAAGTTTACCTCGCTTTCTCCCGAATGGCAGAAGGAGGTTATTACAAGAAATTTCTATAAATGATCATGTAATGACCGAGTACCTTGTCGGTGAAAAGCCGGTTTCCTTTTTGAACACCGCAGAAAAATAGTATACGTCCGAGAAACCGCACATTTCGGCAATCTGTGTGACAGTGTAACGCCCGGTGATAAGAAGCTCCTTTGCGTAATCGACACGCATTTTTGTTATGTACTTCACCGGAGACATACCGTAGTTTTTTCCGAAAAGCACGCTGAAATGAGAGTATTTCAGTCCCGTTTCGCGGCAAAGAGCGGAATAGTCGAAGTCGGCGTCGGTAAAATGCCTTACCGCATATTCGTGAGCCTTTTCCATATATTTCCGCTGTGCGTCCGAAAGGTACCCTCCCGCCTCGCTTTGCAGACACGCAATTAAATCGTAGAAAACCGCCATCGATACGGCGTAATAATTTATATCTTTCTTTTGCCAAATGCCGAGAAGCCTTGCGAATTTGTCGCGATACTCTCTGTCCGCTTCAAAGTTGAAGGCGTGGAGCGGCATTGCGGAATCGGTGTCGAAATATATGTCTATACATGAAAACGGAACCTTGTACGGAAGCGACGTATATTTTCCTTTCATCCTGCCTTTGGGGAGGTACCTTATTGTGCCGGGAAGATCTTGCATCTCGGTTCCGTCGGCCATGACGAGTACTTCTCCGTTCAAGATGTATATCAGCTCGTAATGACCGAGTGAAGAGCTGTATTCGTTCGGCACCTTCGGCACGGTGTCTCGGTCGTATCTGTTGACCGAGTGTATTTTTGCAATGACGGTTTTTTCGTCCGGAAACACTTTCACGCCTGACACATCCTTTTTGAAGTATATTCGCATTGTATCACGTTTGCCG
This sequence comes from uncultured Eubacteriales bacterium, assembly GCA_934444485.1. Taxonomy (GTDB): domain Bacteria; phylum Bacillota; class Clostridia; order Oscillospirales; family CAG-382; genus CAKSUT01. The sequence continues at coordinate 14,949 of CAKSCN010000012.1, forward strand.
AAGCATTGCAATGAATAATTTGCAAACACTTTGCACAAACACGCTTTTTTTGAAATCCGACAGTAATAAATCACAAAAACGTAGCGTTTCACATTTACATTTTCCGACGGCAAAGTATAATGAAGACGTAAAATTTCATTATCGGAGGAAAACCATGACAGAGAGAATTGAAAAGCTCACAGAGCTTACCCTTAGTGGGGAAATGTATGTAAATCCCGTGAAAACCGAGTTTGACGTCAAAGACCTTCTTTTGCCGAGGGAAAAGTGCGACGTAAAAAGACTTTGCGAATATATCATAAACCAAGAGCCGAAAATCACGGAGTACTCGCGTTTTACCGGCTTCTTTCGCTTTGACGGCTCCGTGGTCGGCGACGCCTTCAACAGAGGAGGCTACCGTGAAACACAGGCAATTCTCATGAAGAACTTCTACTGTAAAAACATAGACGGCATCTCGACAAACGAGTGGCAGCACGCAACAGCCGACTATAAAAGGGTGTTGGAAAAGGGAATTGTCGGCATCATCGGGGAAATAGACGACTCGATATCAAAGCATGCAAAACAAGAAGAAATCGATTACCTTGAGTCGCTGAAAAAGGTTGCGGAAGCGTTTATTGCATGGGGAGAAAAGTGTTCGGAAAGAGTTTCCGAATTTGCGGAGAGGGTGAAAAAAGCGGAACATCGGGAAAATCTCGAAAGACTTTCGGCGGCTCTTCTGAAGGTGCCGAAAACCAAACCGTCGTCCTTTTACGAAGCTGTGCTTGCGATATACATCTGCTACAGTGCGGATCCCGACAGCGTGGGAACGCTTGACAGATATCTTGCGCCTTTTTATGAAAAGGATCTCGCCGACGGCACTCTGACACGTGACGAAGCAAAACAATACCTGCAGGAGCTTTTCTTAATGCTCCAGGCGAAAACGAGTGTAAACAGCCCCAATTTCACACGAGGCGGAGAGTCGCATTTCTGCATCGGGGGATATCTTCCGAACGGCGAAGACGCCTTTTGCGATATTTCCCGACTTATCGTGGAAAGCCTTGCCGAGCTTCCGATATTCTGTCCGCAGATAACGCTGAGGTGGACAGAGAAAACTCCGCACGAGGTGTTCCGCTTTGTCCTTGATACCGAAAGACACGACAGGTATAAGCGTTTTGCTTTTACAAATGACGAAAAGCGTTTGAAGTGTTACACCGAAATATGCGGCATTCCCTTTGAGACGGCGACCGGCTATACAACGGTCGGATGCAACGAGCCTGCGTTTCTCGGTTCGATAACAGGCGGTAATTCAAAGGGCAACATACTTCGATGTGTTACCGACCTTTTCCGTGACGACTCCGAAAAGCTTGCCGAGTGTGCCGACTTCGACGAGTTCTTCGCATTGTTTGAGAAAAAGCTCTGTGAGACCATGGATATAATATGCGATTACGACGATAAATACAATCTTATCCGTGCAAGAGACACCGACTATGTTTCAAGTCTTTTCTTCAACGGCTGTATCGAGAATGCGCTGAGCCTCACAAAGGGCGGCGGCAGGGTTGCGATAGCGTCTCCCATGCTTCTCGGAATTACGAACGTTATCGATTCTCTTATTGTTGTGAAGCAGTTTGTTTTCGATGAGAAAAGGGTTGCGATGACCGACCTTATCGCAGCGCTTAACGCCGACTGGAAAGGTTTCGAAGAGCTTCGTGAAACGATTATCAAAACAGGACATTTCTTCGGCAACGACGACGAGACGTCAAATTCGGTCGCACGGCGGTTTTATGACAGTATGTACCGTTACCTCAAGGATAAAACCAATGTTTTCGGCTATCACTTCCTTATAGGCGATCTTGTCGGCTACAATGACCACCACCGACAGTTAGGAACTATAACCGCAGCCACTCCCGACGGCAGACGCTCGGGCGATATGCTGAAATTCGGCTTCGGTCAGAGCGAGGGCAGAGACAGGAGCGGACTCACGGCTCTTCTCAATTCGCTTGCCAAGGCGGACCCTCACGCCATAGCCTGCGGTTCGACAGTCACGAATATATCTCTCGACGCCGAGCTTGTCGGAAACGACGAGAGCTTTGAGAAGCTTGTTTATCTTTTCGAGACCTACTTCAAAAACGGCGGAGTTCATTTTCAGCTCACCTATGTGTCAAAGGAAGATTTGCTGAACGCAAAGAAAACTCCGGAAAACTACGCTAATCTCCGTGTCAGAGTGACGGGCTTTTCCGACTATTTCGTGAGACTTTCCGAGGGTATGCAGAACGATATAATCAAAAGGACGGAGCAGAGATAATGCTTGAAAGTGCAGGAAATTCCGCAACAATATTCGATATTCAAAGAGCATCTTTCCTTGATGGTCCGGGCACTCGGACAACTGTATTTTTTCAATAGGGCAATCTTCGCTGCGCATGGTGTCATAACCCGGAAAGCCAAAAGGCAGTGTCGGAGATGCTTTTTGATGAGTCAAAGCGTACCGGAAGCGGCATATGGCATGGGAAGATTAGTCGAAAAAATTTTCTTAAAAATTTCGTTTTGCTCTTGACATTCCACATATAGTATGCTATACTGTATACAGAATGATTTACATGGAGGAAAAGATGGAAAACAAATACTCGGCGCCAGCAGTCGAAAGGATGCTTGTGATCATTGAGCTTCTCGCAAAAGCAGATATCGGATATTCGATAAATGAAATTGCAAGGCTCACGGAAAGTCCCGTTAACTCGGTGTACAGGATATGTTCCGTTATGCGCGATAACGGATATCTGGTGAACGATTCGGAAAGCGGTCACTATGTTCTCGGCAGCAAATTTTACTTTATCGGGAAAGCGGCGGAACGTCATATGACGCTGAACAATGTTGCAAAACCTGTTCTCGACTGCCTTACTCTCAAAACCGGAGAAACATCTCAGCTCATTATGATACACGGCGACCGCGCGGTGATTCAGCTTCAGTCAGAAACGACAAACCCCATACGTATACATGCCGAAACCTGCTCTTTGATTCTGCCGCACTGTTCAGCGGCGGGAAAGGCGATTCTTGCATTTGCGGAGGAGGATGAGCTTAAAAAATTTCTCGGTGTACCTCTCGACCCACTCACGCAGAATACAATTTCCGATCCGGTTAAGCTCCGAGACGAGCTTGCCGATATCCGTAAAAACGGAATTGCTTATGATCGCGAGGAATATATGAACGGACTTCGTTGCATAGGCGCACCGGTGTTTGACGGAGAGGGAAAATGCGTTGCCGGCATCGACGTTATGTTCCCGGTCTACCGATTCTCGAGAGAAATTGAAGAAAATGTTGTACCGCTTGTAAAAAAAGCCGCCGAGGAAATTTCGCACGGACTCGGATATGATGGATAATAAGGGAGGAAAAACCATGCACTACGAACCGCTCAGACCAAACAGAATGTACGGCTCTCCGGAACCGTATGAATTTACACACGGCGACGGAAGCGTCTGCGTCTATGACAGAAAGACACTTGACTTTGTAAAAGAGATAAAGGTCGGCACAAAGCCCGACTGCCATGCGGTTTCCGGCGACGGAAGATATCTTTATATTGCCTGCTTCGAGGGTCTTTATTGCATAGGAATAAAAAGCCTTGAGGTTGAAAAAATAGTCGATACCGGAAAAATCTACGCCACAAATGTTCTTCCCGACGGAAACACGCTGCTTGTACACGACCTCGAGGGCGGAGTGCAGGTAATAGAAAACATAAATGACATGGAAAAAATCCGTGTTGCTTTCAGAACTCAGGTGTTGCCGGAGAGAAAATTCCGTTCCGAAATCGGCGGTAAGGGTAATTTTATAGATAAGGACAGATTTTATCTCTGTGCCGGATGGCGTTCCGCAAAGCTGTATCTGCTTGATGCCGCAAATAACTTTGAACCGTCGATATTCATTGATTATGACGAAAGACTTTCCGGAAGCGACGATCTCGTTCTTTCACACGACAAGAAAAGGGCATATACAGCTTGCCACAGAGGAAATGAAAACCGTGCCTATGTCGCCGTAATTGATGTAGAAAAGTGCGAGATTCTGAAGCTTATCCCGACGGGAGTCGGAAGCTGCGGACTTACCATGACATGCGACGAGAGGTACGTTATAGCCTCTAACGACGGCGACGATTCCATATCGGTCATCGACACCGTAACCGATGAGGTTGTTAATACTCCGTGTGCGAGAGAGGGCTTCGAAAAGCTTGGCATCACAGGGTACATTCAGGGAATAAGCTGTGACACGGACGATTCAATCTATGTTTACGGCTGTTACGGCAACGGTGCAATCGTAAGATTTATGGATATAGTAAACTCAAACAGTTACGAAATAAGCTACCCCACCGAAAAATATTCTTCAAAGTAAGAAGCAAACAGGAGGAATTATAATGAAAACAGTGCTTATTACAGGAGCAACCAGCGGATACGGACTTGAAACCGCAAAGGTGTTTAAGAGAAACGGATATATTACCCTCATTGCATCAAGAAACTCCGAAAAGGTCGAAAAGTGCATCAAAGAATTTGGGTTTGATAAGGGCTATACCCTTGATGTCACCGATTTTGACGGTTGGGTAAAGCTGAAAGAAGAGGTCGTGAGAGATTACGGACACCTCGACGTTCTCGTCAATAACGCCGGAGCCGGAATCAGTATTGTCAACACGGTCGATCAGACAAGGGAAAATATCGATGCGATAATAGCACTAAATCTCACAAGCTCCATTTACGGTTCAAAGGTTTTTGCACCGGTAATGATTGACCGAAGAGATGGTGTGATAATCAATATTTCCTCGATTTGCGCTCGCCATCAGTGGGCGTCGTGGACGGTTTACGGATGTGCAAAGGCGGGTCTTCTCAGCTTCTCAAAGGGACTTTATGCCGAACTGAGACCGTACGGAATAAGGGTTTCCTGTATCATGCCGGGACAAGCAAGTACCGGATTTCAGAGAGGCTCGGGGATCGGCGAGGTAGTCGAGTCCCTCCGTGCGGAAGATATCGCAAACGCCGTGTGGTATTGCGCATCTCAGCCGAAAGAGGTCGTAATTGAGGAAATTACGGTTTGGGGAACATCACAGGATGTTCAGCCTCTTTGATATGGACGATAGCTCTGCAAAGGAGGTCTGATAAGCATGAAAACACTTCGTGAGGTTGAACCGTTCGCATACGGTTATATGAATGCCGATTGCGACGACGTTGGATGCCGTATCGCAAACGGACTCCGAGAATATGCCCGCTTTGTTCCGCTTGAGATTGACGGAAACGGTCTGTATGTAACGATAAAGGACCGGAGAAATCCCTCGTTCGGTGCGGTTTACGCCTGCAATACGGGTATATCGGCAAGTAAGGTCGGATTTGAAAAAAGCATGGAGGAAAATCCCGGGATTGCGGACGAAATACGCAGTGCCATGGATTATATGCTTCCTCTCGACACGAGTACCGCACTTGAAGCCGTAATACCTGATGATTGGCGCAAGCTCAAGGGCGACATTCCCTGCGAAAACGGCAAAAAAGTACGTGTTTGTTGGGGCGGAACATGGATAGGTCACGGAAATCCGGACTACCATATGCTTCTGCACATGGGTACTGCCGGACTTCGCACAAGGGTGGCTCTCGGGAGAAAAGTAAACCCCGGCAAGGAAGCTTTCTATGAGTCTCTCTCAATGTCTCTCGATGCACTTGATATACTCGGCGAGCGTGCTCGCAAATTGGCGTATTCTCTGGGGAAAAAAGAGATTGCAGAGGCGTTTGAGAATGTCCCGAAGAACGAACCGCGGAATTTCCGCGAAGCGTGTCTTATGTTCTGGCTTGTTTTCATATTTGACGGTGTGGACTCGCCCGGTCGGTTCGACTACACAATGGACGATTACTGCACACGCTGTACCGAGAAGGAAAGAACGGAGTATATGGAGGGTCTGTGGCAACTTTTCAAGGGTATACGCGCATGGAATCTCTGTATAGGCGGAAGTGACGAGAAAGGCGGTTATTTTTCCAACGTCATAACGGAGGATGTTCTCCGTATTGCGAGAAAATATAAGTACAACACGCCAAATATCACAATGCGTATAAGCTCAGCAACGCCGGACAAACTTCTTGCCGAGGCGGCGAAAACCATAGCTACGGGAATAGGCATGCCGGCACTCTACAACGACGAATGCGTATGCCCGGCACTCGAGGATCTCGGCATAACACCTGTTGACGCACATAACTATTGCATGAACGGATGCAATCAGATAGACATATTCGGAAAGTCGCACATGGGACTTGAGGACGGTGAGCTTAGCCTTGCAAAATGCCTTGAATTTGCCCTTCACAACGGAAAATGTGCGCTTTCAAACGAAAAATTCGGAATTGACGTTGGAGATGCGACGGACTTTGAAACTTTCGATGAGCTCTTTGCGGCATATAAGCGTGAGGTTGAGTATATGACTGACATTGTTGTCGAAATGTCGAATTACGCACAGAAGTTTTATGCCGAATATGCACCGAATCCGCTTCGCTCCAATCTGATCTGCGGATGCGTGGAAAAGGGACTCGACTATAAAAACGGCGGTCCGATTTACGGTCATGGGCAGATTCTCGCCGAGGGTATAGCCGACACGGCGGACTCTCTTGCGGCACTTCGAGAGTATGTGTACAAGCGTAAAAAGTACACTCTTTCCGAGGTCGTTGCGGCTCTCGACTGCGATTTCGAGGGATACGACGAAATGCTTTTCGATTTTAAGTCGTTCCCAAAGTTCGGAAACGATGTCCCCGAGGTTGACGAGCTTTGCGCAATGGTTGTCGGACACTTTTACTCGTACCTCGGCACTAAGCGTACCTTCCGAGGAGGTATATACGGAGGAGGGTGCAGTACATTCAACCGTGCGGCAATTTACGGCGGCAGTGTTGGGGCGCTTCCGAGCGGCAAGAGAAGAAATTCGGATTTGTTTGCGGACAGTGTGGGTGCTGTGCCGGGTAACGATAAAAAAGGTCCTACGGCGCTTCTCAACTCGGTTGTGCGTCAGCCGCAAAGACTTGCCAAAAGCGGTCATGTGCTGAACCTCAAGTTTACAAAAACGCTGTTTGCCACCGACGCCGGTGAGAATGCGTTTGCGAAGCTGGTAAGGACCTATTTTCAAAATGGCGGTCAACAGCTGTCTGTTTCGGTTGTGTCGGGTCAAGAACTCAGAGAGGCGCAGAAACATCCCGAAAAATACGGTAATCTCATCGTGCGTGTGGGTGGATACAGCGACTATTTTAACAATCTGTCCAAGGGATTGCAGGATAATATCATTGCAAGAACGGAGATGGAATTATGACACCGTTCAAAGGGAAGACCGGAACGATATTCGATATACAGCGTTTTTCGATTCAAGACGGTCCCGGTATACGGACAACTGTTTTCCTAAAGGGGTGCAATCTTCGGTGTGCGTGGTGTCACAACCCTGAAAGTCAAAAGGCAGTGCCGGAGATGCTTTTCGATAAGTCAAAATGCACCGGCTGCGGAAGATGCCGGAATGTCACCGCAAGCGATGCCGAATTTGTGTGTTTTTCCGGTGCAAAGCGTATCTGCGGAAGAGAATATACGGTCGACGAGGTTTATGATGAGGTCGCAAAGGATATGAGTTTCTACGAAAATTCTGACGGCGGAGTGACCTTTTCCGGCGGAGAGTGTATGCTTCAGGCGGAATTTCTTGATGAGATGCTGAAAAAGTGCCGCAGGAACGGTATACATACCGCTGTTGATACGGCAGGGGACGTTCCGTGGGAGAGCTTCGAGAGAGTGCTTCCGTACACCGACCTCTTCCTGTATGACGTGAAAATGTACGACAGTGAAAAGCATCGCAAGTACACCGGTGTACCGAACGGGCGCATACTTGATAACCTCGCAAAGCTCTTTGGGGCTCACGCTCATGTGTGGGTTCGCATACCGGTTATCCCGTCGGTCAACGATGACGATGACGAAATGAAGCGCATACGTGACTTTTTATCTCACTTTCCCCCCCACAAAACCGAGCTTCTGCCGTACCACGCCATGGGTGAGCATAAGTACCGTGAACTCGGCAGGGAGTGCGAAAGGTTTGCCGTGCCGACGAAAGAGAGAATGTCCGAGCTTAAAACCTTGTTCGGACTTTGAATTGTTACAATTCGGCACTTGATAACGCTTGCGGAATGTAATAAAATGGTCAGGAAATAAAGGCGTTCGCCGAAAGGGAGAAAAGACCATGTTTGAAGAGCTTACAAAAACACTTGACAGTTTTATAGAAGATTACGGAATACCGTTTTACGACTGCATTGTTATGCAGAACGGTGAATGCGTGTACCGCCGTGCAAACGGATTTACAAACGCCGCAAAAACAAAAACCGTGAGCGGCAAGGAGCTTTACAATATTTATTCATGCTCCAAGCTCATCACCTGCACCGCCGCACTTCAGCTTTACGAAAAGGGAATGATAAAGCTTGAGGACGAGCTTTGGCGCTATATGCCGGAGTTTCGCAACATGACGGTGAGAACCGAAAGCGGCGTCGTCCCGGCAGAGAAAAAGATAACCGTCGAGAACCTTTTCACCATGACCGCCGGCTTAAGCTACGACCTCAATTCACCCATGCTGAAAAAGTGCCGTGAGGAAACGAACGGCGAATGTCCGACGGTCGAGACGATGAAGTACCTTGCGAAAGAACCGCTTCTCTTTGAGCCGGGCTTCCGCTGGGAGTACAGCCTTTGCCACGACGTCCTTGCCGCACTTGTAGAGGTCGTGTCCGGAATGAGGTTCGGCGAGTACGTGAAGAAAAACATCTTCGACGTCTGCGGCATGGAGCATTCGACTTTCCTCCCGGACGCCGAGACAATCGACAGCATTGTGACCCAGTACATATACAACGAGGCGGAAAAGAAAGTTGTGGAATGCCCGAAGACCAACGGTTACAGAATCGGTACGAAGTACGAGAGCGGAGGCGCAGGCTGTGTTTCGTCGGTGGACGACTACATTAAGTTTCTCGAGGGAATCCGCACGTATAAGCTTCTAAAAAAAGAGACGGTTGACCTTCTTGCGACAAACCGCATAACCAAAGAACAGCGTGATATGCCGTCGTATTGGGTAAAGGACAAGCGAGGCTACGGACTCGGACAGCAGTGCCCGTGCGAGGGTGACACGAAAAGACCGGACTTCGGCTGGGGCGGTGCGGCGTGCGCCTACTACTTTGTTGACAGAACGAGAAACGTCACGGCTTATTTCGGCACTCACGTTCTCGGCTACGGTGCTTTTTCCGAAAGGAGACCGGTTATCGTCGAAATAATACAGAATATACTGAATTGATGCGCAGTATAAAAATCCGCACCTCTTTTTCGGGGGTGCGGACTCGCTGTTTTATGTGCTTATGTTTTATATCTCAACCTCGCCCGTGAACAGAGTCTCGGGACTTCCGGTGAGGTAGACCGTGCCGTCGCAGGCGCATTTCACGGTAAGCTTGCCGCCCGGCAGATGAACCGAAATGTCGGTGTCGCAGGGGCAGAAGCCTCTCTTTACCGCAGCGGCGGCCGCAGCGCACGCACCCGTTCCGCAGGCAAGAGTCTCGCCGTTTCCGCGCTCCCAAACACGTAAAAGGAGCGTCTTTTCGTTTATCACACGGCAAAACTCAACATTCGTCCTCTCGGGGAAAATGTCGGTGTAATTCTCTATCGCACTGCCCTTGCCGCATACGTCGAACTTCTCAACGCTCTCGTTTTCGCCGAAGAAGATTACCGCATGAGGGTTGCCGACCGATACGCAGGTTATCTCGCAGTCGTAGCCGCCAACGCTTATTTTCTCACCGACGACCTCGTCCCCTGTGAGGTTTACCGGTATTTCCGACGGCTTGAACGATACCTTGCCCATGTCAACGCACACCGTTGCGGTTTTGCCGTTTCTGAGCGTGAGGTGCAGATTTTTGATACCGCTTGCCGTTTCGACCGTCATGTCGGTTTTCGTCACAATGCCGTTGTCGTAAAGGTACTTCGCAACACAGCGTATCGCATTGCCTGCCATTTTGCCCTCGCTGCCGTCCTTGTTGAACATACGCATTGCGGCGTCTGCCGTCTCGGATTTGCCTATGAGAACAACACCGTCGCCGCCTATGCCGTTGTGACGGTCGGAAAGACGCACCGAAAGTCCCTCGGGATTGTCGATGGGAAGCCCCGAAACGTCAAAATAGATGTAGTCGTTAGCACAGTCGGTCATCTTGGTGAAACAGCGGCGGAGCTTTTCGCTTCTCATGTGGTTTATGTCAACTATCTCGACCGACGACGACGAATAGCGCGAGAGAAGGCTGTCCGCAAGAGCGTTTGCCGTGTCAACCGATGTGAGGCAGGGAATACTGCGCTCTATCGCCTTTCTGCGCAGACGAACGCTCTCCTTTGTGGGATTTCTCCCCTTCGACGACGTTGACACAACGTAATCTATAACTCCCTCGTCGATAAGCTCCGACTCGCTCTTGTGAGAGGTGTCGCCGACTTTTCCGCATACCGTCACAGGAAGCTCCGACGCCGCAAAGCGTGCCGCCGTGCCGGGAGTTGCGTAAAGCTTGAAGCCGAGACGGTGGAACTTCGCCGCAACGTCCGCCATTTCGTCCTTGTCTATGTCACGCACCGTGAACAGCACGCCGCCGCTCTTCTTGAGCTTGTAGCCTGCCGCCGATATGCCCTTGTAAAGCGCCTCCTCGAGAGTGTTCGCTATGCCGAGAACCTCGCCCGTGGACTTCATCTCGGGTCCCAGCTGATTATCGACGTCGAGAAGCTTTGCAAACGAGAACACCGGAACCTTTGCGCAGTAGTATGGCGAGTTTTTGTAAAGTCCCGTGCCGTAGCCGAGGTCGGCGAGAGACGCCGTTTTTTCCGGGTCGGACTCGTTTCCGACGCTTACCTGCACCGCAAGGTCAACCATGGGCACGTGCGTCACCTTGCTGATGTAGGGAACGGTTCTCGACGAACGGGGATTCACCTCGATTACGTAAAGCTCGTCGTTGTAGATGAGATACTGAATGTTGATAAGACCCTTCGTGCCGAGACTCAGCGCAAGGCGGCGCGAGCAGTCGATTATACGCTCTTTCATGGCGTCGCTCACGTTCCACGCCGGGTATACCGCAATCGAGTCGCCCGAGTGTATTCCGGCACGCTCTATATGCTCCATTATGCCGGGGATGAGAATGTCGTGTCCGTCGCATATCGCATCCACCTCAAGCTCCGTGCCGGAGAGGTACTTGTCGATGAGTATGGGGTTCTTTTCGGTGTGCGTGAGGACTATCTTCATGTACTCGTGTATGTCGTCCTCGGTGAAAGCGATTATCATGTTCTGACCGCCGAGAACGTAGGACGGACGGATAAGCACGGGATATCCTATCTCTTTCGCAACCTTTACCGCTTCCTCCTCGGTGAATACCGTGCGGCCCTCAGGACGCTTTATCTCGAGCTTTTCAAGCAGTGCGTCGAAACGCTTTCTGTCCTCTGCGGCGTCGATGCTGTCCGCTGACGTTCCGAGTATCTTCACTCCTGCCGCAGCAAGCTTTGCCGTGAGCTTTATCGCCGTCTGACCTCCGAACGCAACTACGGCTCCGTAAGGCTTCTCGGTGTTGATAATGCTCATTACGTCCTCGATGTTCAGCGGCTCAAAATAAAGCCTGTCGGCGGTGTCGAAGTCGGTCGAGACTGTCTCGGGGTTGTTGTTCACGATAACGACCTCATATCCGAGCTTCTTGAGCGACCACACGCAGTGAACGCAGGCGTAGTCGAATTCAATGCCCTGACCTATGCGTATCGGTCCCGAGCCGAACACGATGACCGTCTTTTTGCGGTTCTTCTTCGACTCGATGAACGCCTTTGCTTCGTTTTCCGCACTGTCGGCGGAGCTGTCGTAGGTCGAGTAGAAGTAGGGCGTCTCTGCCGAAAATTCTGCGGCGCAGGTGTCAACCGTCTTGTACGACGCATAGAGCTTCTTTTCAAGCGGCTTTCCGGAGAGGGACTCTATCGTCTTGTCAAGGAAGCCCATTTTCTTTGCCGCAAGGTACTTTTCGTCGGATATCTCCGCATTGATGAGACTTTTCTCAAAGTCGCAGAGCTTCTTTACCTTGTGTAAGAACCACATATCGATCTTCGTGATTTCGTGAATCTTTTCGAGAGAAACCTCACGCTTCATCGCCTCGTAGATGAAGAAAAGACGTTCGTCGGTGCATTCTCCGATATGCTTTATTATTTCGTCGATGCTCATGT
>CAKSCN010000013.1 GCA_934444485.1 uncultured Eubacteriales bacterium
AAACAGCTGTCGGAAATTAAATCTGTCCTCAACAAACACCGTTTAAACACGGTGTTTGCGCAAAATTTAAAAGAGTATCGGGTTAAAAACCAAAGCCGATGCCCTTATTTAAAGAAAGGATTGGTTTAAAATGACAGTAAAAATTATCATGCTTGTTTTATTCTTCGCCGTAATGCTCGGCGTGGGAATCAATTGCAGAAAGCACGCAACGGATGTCAACGGTTTTGTTCTGGGCGGCAGATCCGTTGGCCCGTGGCTCACTGCTTTCGCTTATGGAACATCGTACTTTTCGGCGGTTATATTTATCGGATACGCAGGTCAGTTCGGCTGGAAGTTCGGCATTGCGTCAACATGGATAGGACTCGGCAACGCCTTTCTCGGCTCGCTCCTTGCGTGGGCGGTTCTCGGCAGACGAACGAGAGTTATGACCCACAAGCTCGAAAGTGCGACGATGCCCGAATTTTTCGGTTCGAGATACGGCAGTGAGGCTCTGAAAATCGGTGCGTCGATTATCGTTTTCGTGTTCCTCATTCCGTACACCGCATCTCTTTACAACGGACTCTCACGCCTTTTCGGCATGGCGTTTGACATTCCTTATGAGGTATGCGTCGTTGCAATGGCGGTTCTCACGGGTATCTACGTAATCGCCGGAGGCTACATGGCGACAGCAATAAACGACTTTATTCAAGGTATAATCATGATAGGCGGCATATGCGCCGTTATTGCGGGAGTCCTCGGAAGCAACGGAGGCTTTACGAACGCTCTCGCCGAGCTTGCAAGAGTGAATGACCCGGCGGTATCCGACGTCCCCGGCGTGTTTGCGTCGTTCTTCGGTCCCGACCCCGTCGGACTTCTCTGCGTCGTAATACTTACCTCCCTCGGCACGTGGGGACTTCCTCAGATGGTGCAGAAGTTCTACTCGATAAAGAGCGAAAAAGCGATAGATAAGGGGGCTGTTATCTCGACTCTCTTCGCTATCGTCGTTGCCGGAGGCTGTTACTTCCTCGGAGGCTTCGGACGGCTTTACGACATCGACGCTGCGGCTGTCGGCTATGACGCAATCATCCCCAAAATGCTCGAAAACTTCCCCGATATTCTCATAGGCGTGGTCGTGGTGCTTGTTCTTTCGGCGTCCATGTCAACGCTCTCCTCACTTGTTCTCGCTTCAAGCTCGACTCTCACCCTCGACCTCATTGACGGTCACATCGTAAAGAAGCTTGGCGACAAAAAGAAAATGCTCCTCATAAGAGCGTTTATTGTAGTATTTATTGCAATTTCCGTGGTTATCGCAATATCGCAGTACAACAGCAAGAACACCTTTATCGCTCAGCTCATGGGCATTTCGTGGGGTGCGCTCGCAGGAGCTTTCCTTGCACCGTTCCTTTACGGTCTCTACTCAAAGCGTGTCACGAAGCCGGCGGTTTGGGCAAGCTTTATCTTCGGCACGGGAATTATGGTTCTCAATATGCTCTGCCCGAAAATCTTCCCCTCGTTTCTTGCGTCTCCCATTAACTGCGGAGCTTTCGCAATGCTTGCGTCGATGATTATCGTTCCGCTCGTGAGCGCATTTACGAAGGTTGGCGACAAGGAGCGTGTCGATGAAATATTCACCTGCTATGACGAAAAGGTCTGCGTGAACGTGAAAACTTCGCTCGGGGAATGAGTCGCAAGAGGACGGTCAAAGCCGCACCGCCTCATTCAAAATAAATACCAACGAAAAAGGAGAACCGCTTCTGTCAGTTCTCCTTATTTTATTTACTCGCCTTTCGGCACGCCGCAATTCAAAAGTCCGAACAAACAAACACGTGCGGCGCACTTTTCACTTTTTCGCCCAATGCGAGAGCTTCGGCAGCATCGCTTCAAAATACTCACGTGCCTTTTCGGGCGGAAAAGAGTCATTCGACATATGCGAAACGAGAAAATCCGTGAGTGCCGCAAGGTCGTCGTAGGTGTACTTCCCGTCGGCGTAGCACCACTTGCAGTAGTCTTCGTTGAACTCGCCGTTCGGCTCTCGGCTTATCAATGTGTCGTCAAGCGGCATTCCGCAGCATTGACAGATGAGCGTTCGGGGAGAACCCAGAAGCGTGTTTATCGATACGTCGAAAAGCTTCGACAGAGCCTTGAGAGTTTCGGGGTTCGGCAGCGTTTCGCCGTTCTCCCACCTTGATACCGCCTGCCTCGTTACATAAAGCTTTTCCGCAAGTTCCTCCTGCGACATACCGCTTTTCGTGCGGAGAGAGAGTATTATTTCTTTGGTTTCCATTGTGTTTGACGTCCTTTCTCTGACTTTTGGTTTACACCTTTATTGTATCACGCGCGGGGCGGAAAGTCAAGCAACATTCTGTTGCGGCGAACATCTTGTTGCGGCGAAAACACCGCACGGTTTACGAATACCGACCGTCTTTTTGCCTTTCAATAAACTCCATATAATGCTCAATACGGTGTTCGGGTTCACAGCCGTCTATCTCGAGAAATGATACGTCCTCCCATATTTCGGTAAGGCTTCTGCCGCCGAAAACCCTTGACGAAAGCATATCCTCCGAGTTTGTGAAGTCGTATTCCTCACTCCCGTCGGCAACGAGACCGTACCAATACGCATCAGTCCCCGGAATGTCGGGAGAGGGCATTTTGCCGAGCCAACAGTCGCAGTACTTTTCGCTCCCGTCAACGGCAAAGTTGACCTCAATGCAGTATTTCCCTTCGGTTTTCCACGACAACAGCTTTTTGAATACTTCGTAATCGCACTTCATGCTCCGCACCCTCTTTCTTTTGCTCTTGCTTAATTTTAACATATCCGAAAGGAAAATGCAAGCTTTTTCGTGCAAATGTTTTTGTATACACGCTCTTTTACGCACGAGTAGTGCCACACTCCGTTCCCCCGACAGAATACCGCCCCCAACCGAGAGGAAGGGAGCGGTTCTTTTTTTGAGTCTGCGGTCGGCGGACAGAGGCGGCTGCCAAACGTCAAAACGGCTGTTAAACGACTCCGGCACCTGTCACCGAGAAGAAGCGGTCACTCACCCCACCGAAATGGTTCTTGCGCCACCGTCCCACGTTACGCCGCCGAAAACGCCGAGGGCGTCGATGTAGATAACGGTTCTGCCGCCGATGTTGTACGACTGCACCTCTTCGCCGTTCACGTAGGTGACGATATCTGTCGGCACGGTCTCCGTCAGCTTTTCGCCGATACTGCCGCTCTTCGCACCGAAATTCTTCTTTTCAGCCTGCGTGAAGTCGTCCGACGGGTGCGTTATCGAAAGAGTTCTCGCCACGCCGTCCCATACAACCGTGAAGCCGTAATTCATGAGATCCTCCGCGACTATGCACGTCGAGCCGTTCACGTTGTACGACTCTATCTCGCTGCCGAATACGTAGGAGCGGATGTCGGTTGAGAGGACGGGGAGGGGCGGAGTGTAGTTGTAGATTACCTTGATGTTCTTCAGATTATCATTGCCTGAAGTAAAGTCAATACTATTCCATTGCGATTTTGTGCCGGCGTAACGGATTTCCCTTAAGTTATCGCTCTCGGCAAAGGCATAACTTGCAATGCTCGTTACGCTCACCGGAATAGTCACGGAAGTAAGATTGCCGCATCTGTAAAAGGCTTGCATTTCAATACGTGCAGTCCCCTCCGGGATAATAACCGATGTCAATCCGTTGCAATTGCTGAAGGAAGCGACGCCAATATCCACATTCGGAGGAATAGTCACTGATGTCAGATTTTTGCAACCCCAAAATGCGTCACGGCAAATGCTGAAAGTTCCGGGTTTTACGGTAATTTCCGTTCCGAACGGCATTTCACCTTTGTATTTGTAAAGACAATTTCCGGCATATACTACGCCGTCAGGCTGAGTGTTGTACCAACCGGTGTTATCAAAAGCCTCTCTTCCGATATATGTTACGCTGTCCGGAATTAAGATGTCAGTCAATTTTTTGCAGTTTTTAAATGTGGATTCGCTTATGCCTGTCATGCTCGACGGAATAGTTATCGAGGTAAGACTGCTACAACCGTAAAAAGCATGACTGTAGATACTCATCACACTATCAGGTATAGTTATCGAAGAAAGACTGCTGCAATTGTAAAATGCAGAATCTCCTATGCTTTTTACGCCGTTCGGAAGTGTTATCGAAGTAAGATTGCTACAGCCGGAAAAGGCAGAAGTGTCGATGTATGACACGTTGGACGGAATTGTTATCGAAAAAAGGCTACTGCAATCTCTAAAGGCAGCAAATCCAATACTCGTTACGCTTTCCGGAATAGTTATCGAGGTAAGACTATTGCAACCATTAAAGGCAGAATCTCCAATGCTTGTTACGCTCTCAGGAACAGTTATCGAAGTAAGGTTGCCGCACTTAAAAAAAGCGTACACTCCAATGTCCGAAACGCCTTCGCTTATTACTGCTTTCTTTATCGAAGCTCGTAAACCATACCAAGGGGAATAGGATTCCAGCCAGTCTATATATTTCCCCATTTCCCCATTACCCACAACAGTCAGCGTCCCCTCGCTATCGAGTGTCCAAGTGAGGTTGGATCCGTCTCCCTCGCCGCCGCAAAAGCCGCTGTCCACAATCTCTGCCGCATGAGCGGAAATCCCGGAAAAAAGAGCGGCGGCGAAGAGCATAGACACCAATGCGGCGAAAATTTTCTTTCTCATTGTTAATTCCCCTTAGTAATTATGATTTTACACCATTATAAAGTAGAAATATTTTAAATAAGTGTAATTAAAGTTAAATAATTAAGTGTAAAATGCGTATAATTAAAATAGTGGCGCAAAAAGGACAACCGCACGCCGATTACCCTTACGTATTTTCAAAACAAAACATTAAAAAAATATCTATTGACAAAACCGCTCACTTGTGGTATAATACCAGAGCATCATTAAGATGCGTGCAGACAAAGCACGCAGTAAGGTCACACTATCCGGGGAGGCAGCGGTGCCCTGTATCTGCAATCCGCTACAGCAGAGGGGAATTCCTGCCTTGAGGGGTGCGCCTGTACCGCAGCCGCTCACGGCTTCGTGTTGATGTATGGGTCTTGTGCAATTGCGCCTTGTGAACCATGTCAGGTGGGGAACCAAGCAGCATTAAGCAATGTGCGTGATGTGCCACAAGGTCGCCTGTGCTGAGCGAAACGTGAGAAAGGCGGGCATGGACGTATTTCGATTGGCAGGTGTGTGATCTTACTGTGTGTTTTGCTTTTTATGTTTTGTTGAAGGGGCTATTGTTACCGTTATATGTGTAAAGGTGACTTGAAAAAGGGAGAAAACTATGAAAAAAAACATACCCTTGCTGATGACCTCTGCGATGATCATGCTCGTATTGCCGTGGCTGACGGTCACGTTTGTAAAGGGCGACGGCGGAATGGCAGTGTGCTTTATTCTGTTTTTTGCGTTAAATCCTGTTTACGCAATTTGTACCAGCGTATATGCCGGCAGAGATATAAAGACGTTTTGGTGGACGCCGATCGCTACGGCATTGTTCTTTTTGGTCGGCGTATGGCTGTTCTTTGATCCGGGAGAAACGGCGTTTGTCCTATATTCGGTTGTCTATTTGTTGCTGGGAATTGTTGCAATGCTGATTTCGGGATTTGTAAGGAATAGGCATTGAAGCGAATTAGTTTTTTTGATTTAATGACATTCCGGATTGTTGGAGCAAGGCTGAAAAGTACCTTGTTCCTTTTTTTTGTGGGGAAATTCCGCATTGATGTTACGTTAAAACCGATTCTTTACGCTATGTCTATCCATCGGCAAACACAGCTTCAACCTCATTGAAAATGTGTTTGCCGCAAAGTTGTATTTGCGTTTTTACAATTTTGCGAAATTTACTCTTGACAAAACCGAACATTTGTGCTATAATATACCCTGTACCGAGGAGTGTTAGGTCACTTGTCGGTAAAAATAATGCGGTTTACAGAACAAATGTTTTAATCGGAGGCAAAACAATGAACATGGCAAAACAAGTATTTATAACTGCGACGGCGGCGATAGGGGGCGTACTTTGCAGAATATTCGGCGGCTGGGACAGCGGCATGGCGACGCTTATAATATTCATGGCGGCGGACTACGCAATGGGTCTTGTCGTCGCCGGAGTGTTCCACAGCTCGCCGAAAAGCGAAAGCGGTGCGCTCGAATCACGTGCCGGGTGGAAAGGACTCTGCCGCAAGGGCGTTACGCTTCTCGTGGTGCTTATAGCCTACAGGCTCGACATAGCTCTCGGCACGGACTTCATCAGAAATGCGGTGATAATCGGCTACATCGCAAACGAAACGATATCGATAATCGAAAACGCAGGCCTCATGGGAGTGCCGATACCGTCGGCGGTGAAAAAGGCGATAGAAATGCTCAGAGAAAGAGAGGAAAGCGGCGGCGAGGACGGAAATGCGCAAGTCGGGAAAGGTAACGGTGGATTTGATGAACGATAAACTTAAGAACGTAAATTTTCTTGCGTGCAGTCTTGCCAACTACGCAAAGGGACGCAACGGCAGGGAGATAAAGTACATAGTGGTGCATTATACCGCCGGGGACGGCGACAGTGCGAAGAACAACGCAGAGTATTTTTCCCGCAGGAGCGTCACGGCGTCGGCGCACTACTTCGTCGATGAAAACGAGGTGTGGCAGTCCGTGAACGATTGCGACACGGCGTGGCACTGCGGCGGCACTTCGTACAGGCATCCGGAATGCAGGAACGCAAACAGCATAGGCGTTGAGATATGCAGCCGCAAGGACGCCGACGGAAAGTATTATTTTATGACCGATGCGGTAAGCAATGCCGTTCGTCTTGTGCGTGCGCTTATGGATAAGTACGGCGTGACGGCGGACAGAGTGCTTCGTCACTACGACGTAACAGGCAAAAACTGTCCGGCACCTTTTGTCGAAAACGAGGGAGAGTGGGAGAAATTCAAAAAGTCGCTCACGTGCGCCGAGGAGGAGGTTTTCGACGCAAACGACCTTGTGTGGGAGCTTGGGAGAAGAGGAATTATCACAAACAAAGCGCTGTGGCTCACGAAGCTCTCAACCGACGTCAACTGCTTTTTCCTCGCAAAAAAGACCGTCGATTACCTCGCAGGACTCGGGGTGTGACGGAGAACGGGTAAACATCAAACTGCCGGTGGGGTTTCCGTCGGCGGTTTTTTCTGCCGAGCGGCGTTCTTGCGAAAGCGGCAGACGGGAGTGTTCTTTCGACGGATACTTTTACCTTGACAACTTACTTTCGGTGTGGTATACTTATACTGTCAGAGAATATCACCAAAGGAGAAAATACAATGAACGACACTCTTTACGAAAGATATCCGGCGCTCACCGTGTGCCGTGAGACTATAGAAAAAACGGTTGACGCACTCGAAAAGACCTACCGCACCGGCGGCAAGATACTTATCTGCGGAAACGGTGGAAGCTGCTCGGACAGCGACCACATCGTTGGCGAACTGCTGAAAGGCTTTCTAAAGAAGCGTCCCGTGACCGACGAACAGAAGAAAGCGTTTGCGAAAGCGTTCCCCGATGACGCCGACTTTATCGCCGCAAACCTCCAGCAGGGTATCCCGGCGCTGTCGCTTCACAGTCAGTCGGCGGCGCTCACGGCATTTGCAAACGACGTTGAACCCTCCATGATTTACGCTCAGCACGTTTTCGCACTCGGAAAGCCGGGAGACACCGTTATCGGTATCACGACCTCCGGCAATTCTGCGAACGTGATAAACGCTCTCAAGGTTGCAAAGAGCATGGGACTTTTCACGGTCTGCCTCACGGGTGAGAGAGAATGCCGTGCGGACGGGATCTGCGACGTTGTCATTAAAGCTCCGGCGCACGAGACCTACAAGGTGCAGGAGTATCACCTGCCGATATATCACGAAATATGTGCGTCGCTCGAGGCGAGAATATTCGACATCTGATTTGCGAAAGGAGAGGTGAAAGGTGAAGGTACACATACTTTCAAACGGAGTGACGATCCCCTCCGTCGGACTCGGAACATGGCGCACGCCGAACGGAGATACTGCGGTAAACGCCGTGAAATATGCGCTTGAGTGCGGCTACAGACACATTGACACCGCCCAAGGCTACGGCAACGAGGAGTCGGTAGGCAAAGCCGTGAGAGAAAGCGGCATCGCAAGAGGCGACATATTCGTCACAACAAAGCTTGCAAACGACAAACAGGGGTATGAGTCCGCTCTTGCGGCATATGACGAGAGTCTTCGTGTGTCGGGACTCGACTATTTCGACCTTCTTCTCATTCACTGTCCGTGTCCGAAGCCTACAAGGGAAATATGGAAAGAGAAGATTGCCGACACATGGCGTGCGTTCGAGAAGCTTTATAACGACGGAAAGGTTCGTGCGATAGGCGTGAGCAACTTCCGCGAACATCACCTTGACCATGTTTTCTCGGTTGCGTCGATAAAGCCCATGGTAAATCAGATAGAGATTCATCCCGGCTTTACGCAGAAATCGGTCGCCGATTACTCAAAGAAGCTTGGTATGGCGGTTGAGGCGTGGAGTCCGCTTTCGTCGGGAGAAATATTCGAGAAGAAGGAGATGCTCGATATTGCGGCAAAGTACGGTGCGACAGTCGCTCAGGTGTGCATATCGTGGAGTCTTGCCGGTGGTTATATTCCGCTTCCGAAGTCGGTGACGCCGTCGAGAATTGCCGAGAACTTCGCCGTAAAAGAGAATTTCCTCTCGCAGGAGGATATCTCGCTTATATCGTCGCTCACGGACTGCGGCGGTATGTGCCTTGACCCGGATGCGTAAGCGTGAGAAAGAGAGAATGCAAAGTGGCTGAAAACATGAAATCCCTTGCGGAAAAGGTACGTCCGAGAGAGCTTTCAGAGGTTGTCGGACAAAAACACCTGCTTGCGGAGAACGCACTGTTCAGGCGTGTTATTGAGAGCGGACGCATACCCAACATGATATTCTACGGTCCGTCCGGAACCGGAAAAACAACGGTCGCCGATATTATAGCGGCAAAATCCGGGATGACTCTTCGACGTCTCAATGCGACCACCTGCACGCTCTCGGATGTGAAAGATGTGTGCGCCGAGACGGGTTCTCTTTTCGGCAGCGGTGGAATACTTCTGTATCTTGACGAGATACAGTACTTCAACAAAAAGCAGCAGCAGTCGCTTCTCGAATACATGGAGGACGGCAGAGTGACACTCATATGCTCCACGACCGAGAATCCGTATTTTGCGATCTACTCTGCGGTGCTGTCACGCTCAAGCGTGTTCGAGTTCAAGCCGGTAGAACCTTCGGAAATAGAAAAAGCGCTCACACGTGCGTACGGAGTGCTCTGCGAGGAATATAAGGTGTCGCCGACCGACAGCGAAAGGGAGGACGCCGAGAAGGCGCTTCACGCAATTTCGGGCATGGTGTCGGGCGACGTGAGACGAGCCATGGGTGCGCTTGAGGTTTGCTTCCTCGGCACGGGCGGAAAGATAACGCAGTCGTCAGCCGCAGAGAGCCTTTCGGACTTTGCGATGAAGCTCGACCGTGACGGCAACGAGCATTACGACCTTCTCTCGGCACTCCAGAAGTCGGTGAGAGGCTCCGACCCCGACGCCGCCGTTTTCTACCTTGCGAGACTCCTTGAGGGCGGCGACCTTATCTCACCCTGCCGCAGGCTTCTCGTCATGGCGGCGGAGGATATAGGACTTGCGCACCCGACTGCGATAACCGTCGTGCAGGCGTGCGTTGAGGCCGCCGAAAGGCTCGGACTTCCCGAAGCGAGACTTCCCCTTGCCGAGGCGGCGGTTTATCTTGCGACGCTTCCGAAGTCGAATTCGGCATATATGGCGTACAACGCCGCCGCAGAGGACGTGAAGAGCGGCAGGGGCGTGAGAGTGCCGGATTATCTGCGGGACTCAATGCAGCCGTCGGCGGAGCATAACAAGGATTACGTCTATCCGCACAACTATCCGTCGCACTATTATCCGCAGGTTTATCTCCCCTCGGATATTGCCGGAAAGCACTATTACGAGTACGGCGACAACAAAACCGAGACCGCCGCAAAGCAGTATTGGGATAAAATCAAAAATAAATAAAAGTACGGGCTGCCTCCGATGCCGGGGACAGTCCGTTATTTTGTCAGAATGTAATTTTGAGTATGCCGGCACGTGGCAAAACAAAGCGATCAGCACTTATTGTATACGGCTTGGGAGAAACGGCATTCGGATTCTCAAAAGTGTTGTGCGAATGAATGTCGTCTGCCGAAAGTATTTCCGCTTCGACTTTTTCCGGAATCGGCATACCGACACCCTCAAGGCTTATAACGGCGTCCTCTCGGCAGGAGAGATTGCCTATCGTGACAAGAGTTTTACCGTTCTTTACGGAAGCCGAAACGCTCACCGACGAGGAAAGCTCACTGTTGTCTGTCACAACGCACTCGAGAGATGCGGCACCCATATGCTCTTTGTACATATCGAAAACATGGTAGGTTGGTGTGACTATGCATTTATCGCCGCCGGCAAGGAACAGCGCGTGCAGATTGTTTGTGAGCTGCGCGACGTTCGCCATTCGTATATTGCGGCAGTGCTTGTTGAAAATGTTGAGCGTGATGGCGGTTACGAGAGCGTCGCGCACGGTGCTTTGCTGTTCAAACAGGTTTTCGCCGTGACTCGGACCGGAACCGCCCTTGTGCCAGCAGCCCCATTCGTCGATGACGAGCTTTGTTGCGGCACCGCTTCCGTGTATTATGTTCACGTTGCGTTCGATGAGAGCTTCCATGTCAGACGCTTTTTTCATCAGAGAGTCCCAGTCATCCTCGGAAAAATCGACTGCCTCGCCTGCCGTACCGCAGTAATAATGCGCGGTGAAGCCGTCGCCGTGACCGTTCGTGTTGCGGATGACTCTGTCGGTCCAGCCGAAATCAAAGCCGTTTTCGCCGCACATATAGTATTCGACGTTTGGAAAGGCGTTTTTCATGAGGGTGTAGAAACGCTTGAACTCGTCTGCATAATGTTCCGGAGTCATATTGCCGCCGCCGCCCCAGTTTTCGTTGCCCACTCCCCAGAAAGGGATATCAAAAGGTGCGGGATGTCCGTTTGCTTCACGTTCTTTTGCAAGAGTTGTTGAGCCTTGCGGCGACAGACAATAGTCCATCCAATTGCGAATGTGAAGAGGAGAGACCGATGTGAGATTTGCGGCGAAGTACGCTTTTGCGCCGACCGCCTCACAGAAATCCATGAATTCATGTGTACCCACGGTATTCGGCTCGGTTTTTCCGTCCTCGTATCCCCACCAATTGAGACGTGTCGGGCGATTTTTGCCTATTCCGTCACGCCAGTCGTAAGTCTCGGCAAAACAGCCGCCCGGCCAACGTATAACAGGTGCTTTTATCGCACGGAGTTTATCGATTATCTCTTTTCTGAAACCGTTAACGTTCGGCACGTCGGAATTTTTTCCGACCCATATGCCGTCGTAGATGACTCCGCCTATGTGTTCCGCAAAGTGTCCGTAAAGCTCGGGTGCTATTTCGCCGAGTTCTTTCGGATATACAAGATATACTTTTTTCTCGTTTGTCATGTTATACCTCCGTTATGTTAATTGCTGTTGCCTGTATTGTATCAGAAAAATATTGACTTTTCTTGCAGAATGTTGTATAATATCGGCAAGAAAATGTCTTTTTGGAGTGAAACAGTGTGGGGGTATATCATCAGTCGTATAATTCCGAAAACAGAAATCACAATATTTTTGTGTACGAAAACGCCGTAATAAATCCGCATTTTCACAAAAATCCCGAGGTCATTTATGTGCTTGACGGGCTGCTCGGATGCATCTGCGACGGAGAAAAAGTGCTTCTCAAAAAGGGACAGTGGGGGATGTGTCTGCCGTATGCGATACATTCTTTCGAGCCGAAGGGGGAGTGCAGATACTGGGTCTGCGTTTTCTCGACCGATTATGTCGGGGATTTCATAAAGAGCATGGAGAGGAAAACGGGGAATTTTGAATTTAATTGTAAAACGGAAGTCAACGCTTACCTTTTGAGTGAGCTTGTAGGAAGAGAGACGCACACTCACCTTTCTCTGAAAGCCTGCCTCTATGCGCTTTGCGGAGAATATGCCGAAAACGGGGGCGTGCGTGAGTGTGAGAAAGATCGGAATGCTATGTCGCTCATGGCGAGAATTGTAGAGTATGTCAGCGAAAACCATAAGAAAAAAATAACGCTCTCTGATGTGGCGCGGCATGTCGGATACGATTATTACTATCTTTCACGTGAATTTCATGCGTTTTTCGGCATATCGTTCGGAGATTTTTTGTCCGCCTACCGCATGGAGACAGTGCTTGAGCTTTTGAAAAACAGTGATATGAAAATCGTCGATATTGCCTACGAAAGCGGCTTTCAGAGTGTCAGAAGCCTGAACAACAGATTTTCCTCACGCTTCGGAATGACTCCGACGGAATACAGAGCCGAAATCTCCGGAATGAATGCAGGAAAAAGGGACTGACTGAATGTAAAAAAAGCGGACTGCCTCCGATGCCGGGGGTAGTCCGTTTGGCTTTGACGTATCAGGAACTCTTTGACTTTCCCGCGTGTTTTTCAATGAGGTGTACAAGAGAAAGCGACACATTGATAATCGCCAGAATCTGAGTTATGAGATAAATTTTCGGAAGCAATGCCTCAATGCGTTCGTTAAACTCCGCCTCCCTGCGCTCTTTTTCCCGTCTTTCGAGAAATTCACGTATCATATTTATCATCCTTTCAGAATAAATTTAAAAACCAAATCGGATACGATGTCCAGGCACTGAATGGACAACAGTACCAATTTTATCGACAACAGCGTAATGAAGATTTTCTTTTCGCATTCCGTAAGTGTTATTTTCAATTTGCAGCCTCCTTTTTTTTCTGTGCTTTCATTATACAACATTCGCTGTCCGATAAAACTCCCTCGTGCGTGCTTTGCAAAGAAATTGCCGCCGAACCGTATGCATAGCGCAGAAGTCCGACGGCGGTCGATGCCTTAATTTTAAGAAAGAACAAAATGAAAAAAGATATGAGGATCAAAAAATATGGGATTAAAATGTGAGGATTTAAAAATGAAAGAGAATTGAAAATGAATGGGACTCCGAGTTTCGGGGAAACGTCAACGCAACCTCGGATTCGGACAAAAGGAGTATATAAATATCGTCGCCGCAGGCATCGGACGGACGGCGGTATTTGCAGGGAATCAGTTGCCGTCCGACTCGGCGGTATCGGCGGTGAAGCCGTCACGGTCGTAATCGTAGTTTATTATGTACGCCGCAAAAAGAGCGCAGCTCACGCACAGCGATATTTTGAGAATGCCGCACAGCGTCAGAAGAAGATTTATCATTATTTTGCCACCTTTCGTTCGGTTGATGTCTGTATTATACCACGAACGGTGTCCGATAAAACTCCCTCCGAAGCAAATAATCAAATTATTTTGAAAAAAGTCCGAATAGACCCTTCTTTTCGTAAGGCACACTGTCGTAATTCTTGAGTTCGTAGCCTATTTTCTTAAGCTCGTCGGCTATGGCGTCAGTATCCGGCAATTCTTCGCTTATTATCACAGCCTCACCCTTTGAGTGCGACGAGGTAATTTTCTTCGCCTTTACAATCTTTCTCACGGTGTCGTTTACGTGCACTTCGCACATACCGCACATCATTCCGTCTATTTTCAATGTCGTCTTGTACATAATCGTAACCGTTCCTTTCACATAATTGTTGGTTAGCTCTGCCTAACCACGTGCATTATAACTCTTTATTCCGAAAATGTCAAGTATATTTTTCGCAAAAAGGAAAAAATATTTTTGTGACGGCTTGACAAGTGCAAAGAATAGTGGTACAATACCGATAAAGATATTCAAATATCGATAAAGAAGGGTTACATATGCCTCAAACCGACAATTACACCGCCATATCCGTACAGGCTCTCAAACGTATGCCTGCCTATCTGCACTACTTAAAGCAGCTGCGCTCGCACGGCACTGAGGCGGTGTCGGCGGCAAAAACGGCCGCACACTTCGGTTTTTCCGAAATACAGGTGAGAAAGGACTTTGCGTCGATAAGCACGGTCGCAGGGCGTCCGAAGCAGGGCTTTTCGGTCGAGGGACTTATCGACAGCATAGAGGAGTATCTCGGCTTTCGCAACACAAACGAGGCGGTTATAGTCGGGGTCGGCTCTCTCGGTCACGCTCTTATCTCGTATAAAGGCTTTGCCGCCTACGGACTGAAGATTATCGCCGCTTTTGATGAGGACTTCGGCAAATGCGAAAGCGAGGTCTGCGGAGTAACGGTGCTTCACGCCGACCGGATAAGCGACTTTTGCCGCCGTGCGCACATACACATAGGAATAATCACCGTCCCGGCGGACGCCGCACAGACCGTCTGCGACAGACTCGTTGCCGGGGGAGTCAAGGCAATATGGAACTTTGCTCCGGCGCATCTTTCTGTGCCGGATACGGTGCTTGTACAGAACGAGAACATGGCAGGCTCTCTTGCGGTGCTGTCAAAGAGACTCGGCGACATGATGAAAGAGGAGGATATCTGATTTGAACACTCTGCTTTTCAAATACGCTCTCGAGGTCGAGAAATGCCGTTCGATATCACAGGCGGCGGAGAACCTTTTTATGGCTCAGCCGAACCTCTCAAAGGCGATACACGAGATTGAAGATACCTTCGGATTCAAGGTGTTCCGCCGCACGACAAAGGGCGTTATACCGACGACGGAGGGGAGGGAGTTTCTCGCAATAGCGAGGGATATAGTGTCAAAGCTCGACAAAATAGAGACTATTGCCGACGCCGCCGACGGTACAAAGCAGACCTTCAGAGTGTCGATACCGAGAGCAAGCTATATATCGGACGGCTTCCTGCGATACGCCGCAGAGCTTGATACCGACGCCGGAATAGACGTTACCGTCTGCGAAACAAACTCGGTTAATACAATTTCCGGAATCGCCGGAGGCATATATTCGATAGGAGTTGTGCGTTTTTCGCCGGAGCATGAGAAGTACTTTCTCGATTACCTTGCCGAGAAAAACCTCTCTCACGAGCCGCTTTGGGAGAGCGAATATCTTCTGCTTATGTCGGAAAAGCACGAGCTTGCAAAGAGCGGCAGTATCACCGAAAAGATGCTTGCCGAGGGCAGGTACACCGAAATAGCGCAGGATGACAATATCGTCCCTTACCTTGCCGACACGACGACTCCGTCAAAAGGCGAGAGCGACAGGCGCATAAACGTAATCGAGAGGGCGAATCAGTTTGAACTGCTTTCTCAGATAACGTCGTCGTATATGTGGGTATCGCCTGTGCCGAAGCGCATAACGGAAAGATACGGACTTGTTCAACGCCGCTGTGCAGACAGTGAAAGACGCTTCAAGGACGTTCTTGCGTATCCCGACGGGTACAAGTTTACGTCCCGTGATAAGCTTTTCATAAACAAGCTCAGCGAGGCTAAGAACTCGGTTGCTTTCTGCGACTACGACTGAAAGGAGCAGTGACGGCAATATGGAAAAGTGGCTTAAATGGGCGGTTGAGATACAGAGCCTTGCACAGGCGGGGCTTGCGTACACCGGCAATGTATACGATATCGAGAGATACGAAAGGCTTCGTGAAATAGCGGCGGAAATGATAAGCGAAAAATCTGATGTTCCGATTGGAAAGGTAAAAGACCTCTTTTGCGGAGAAACCGGCTATCAGACGCCTAAGATAGACACACGCGCCGCCGTGTTCAGGGGCGGGAAAATTCTTCTTGTACACGAAAACAACGGCACATGGGCGCTTCCCGGAGGCTGGTGCGACGTTCTCGAATCGGTAGGCTCGAACACCGTAAAAGAGGTGAAAGAGGAGACGGGATTTGACGTTCGCCCGGAAAGACTCATAGCCGTGCAGGACAGAAACCGCCACAACACTCCCGTATATGCTTACGGCGTCTGCAAGGTGTTCGTGCTTTGCGGACTTGTCGGAGGTGCGTTTGCCGAGAACAGCGAAACAACCGAGGCAGTGTTCTTTGCACCGGACGAGCTTCCGGAAAATCTTGCCGTCGAAAAAACAACACGTGAGCAGATAGAGATGTGTTTCCGTGCCGTAAACGGCGATACTTCGGTCGATTTTGATTGATTTTTTGTTAAAACAAGGGAAAATTGCGATGTGATATATACTATTTGCAATGTACACATATAAGAATCAATATATTGCCTTCCGCACGCTTGGAGATTGAAAGCTTTCTTCGAGCGTGTGTTTTGCTGTTCGGCACACGAAAAGGTTGAATATTTTAATGTCGCCGTTTCGGGTCATCTTAAAAAAATGACACATTTTTAACATTCTTTTTATATCGATAAATGTATATCGATATCACGCTTTTATATTTTACATTTCCCGAAAAGTGTGTTATACTTGTGCCAACGAAAGGGAGAGAGGCGCAAGGCACGGGTGATACCCGGTAAGACCTCCGGACTCCCCAACGAAACAACAAATAATTACGGAGGAATGAAAAATGGCTAGATTTACATTACCGAGAGACTTGTATCACGGAAAAGGTGCTATTGAGGCACTTAAGACATTTAAAGGTAAAAAAGCGATGGTATGCGTCGGCGGCGGAAGCATGAAGAGATTCGGTTTCCTTGACAAGGTAGTGGCATACCTCAAAGAAGCAGGCATGGAGGTTGAGCTTTTCGAGGGTATCGAACCCGATCCTTCCGTTGAGACGGTTATGAAGGGTGCGGCCGCAATGGAAAAGTTCGGACCCGACTGGATAGTCGCAATAGGCGGAGGTTCTCCTATCGACGCCGCAAAGGCTATGTGGATTAAGTATGAGTATCCGGAAATTACATTCGAGGATATGTGCAAGGTGTTCGGCATCCCGCCGCTTCGCCGCAAGGCTCACTTCTGCGCTATTTCTTCCACTTCCGGTACTGCTACCGAAGTAACCGCATTCTCCATCATTACCGATTACTCCAAGGGCATCAAGTACCCGATAGCGGACTTTGAGATTACGCCCGATGTTGCGATAGTTGACCCCGATCTTGCAGAGACAATGCCTCAGAAGCTTGTTGCTCACACAGGTATGGACGCAATGACCCACGCAATCGAAGCTTATGTTTCGACCGCAAACTGCGACTTCACCGACCCGCTTGCACTTCATGCAATAAAGATGATTCAGAATGACCTTGTTGCATCGTACAACGGCGATATGGAGAAGCGTGACGCAATGCACAACGCACAGTGTCTTGCCGGTATGGCGTTCTCGAACGCACTTCTCGGTATCGTACATTCCATGGCGCATAAGACCGGTGCCGCTTTTGCGGACTACGGCGCACACATCATTCACGGTGCGGCTAACGCAATGTACCTTCCCAAGGTTATCGCATTCAACGCAAAGGATCCGACAGCCGCAAAGAGATACGCTTACATCGCAGACTTCATGGGTCTCGGCGGATCTACCGAGAAGGAGAAGATCGAACTTCTCATCAAGTACCTCAGAGGCATGAACGACGACCTCAAGATTCCTCACTGCATCAAGCATTACGGCAAGGACAGCTATCCGACGGAAGAGGGCTTTGTTCCCGAGAACGTATTCCTCGAGAGACTTCCCGAGATCGCAAAGAACGCAATTGCCGATGCCTGCACGGGATCCAATCCTCGTCAGCCCAGCCAGGAAGAGATGGAAAAGCTTCTTAAGTGCTGCTACTACGACACAGAAGTTGACTTCTGATAAGTTAAGGTGTCACTTTGAATTTGCCGAAAGAATCGGACGGCTGACTGCCGAAACGGTCGTCCGGTATCCTCCGACACAGCACCGGTATCGAATGCCGAAAGAACGGTATCGGTCGTGTGAAATATATTTGTACATTGGGGAAGTGGGAGTGCCTGCTTCCCCTCCTCCCTTTTTATCGGAGGTTGACGGTTACGGGTGTTTACGATGACCGTTTGCACGAGGGCTGCAAGGGTGTGCTTTCCATGAAAAAGCAGTGCCGATAACGGCTTTCACCCAACACAAAACTCCGTTTTGCAGGGACGGATTATATGTGATACGGAGGTTGGCTCGCACGCAGCGCATATATGTGAGTCGAGGACTCCGTTGAGAAGCGGCAGGATACATTTAATCCGAGGGAATACCAAAGTCGGTCACCATATACGTAAGCGACCGACTTATATTTATGCTGAATAAGGCTTTTTCTGTACGTGGTTGCGGTTTGCGCTTCCTTTCGCAAAGGTCGTTGCGGCGTTACTCTGTCGTGAACGTGCGTTTTTTTGCCCCTCATCCTCCCATATACGAGAAATGCATATAGTCTCTCGTGCCGTAGCCGTTTCTGTACCATGCGTCGCCGCCCCATGTAAAGCCGTGCCGCTCGAAAGCACGCACCACCTCTCCGTAAGGCGTTATCGAGTACGGGTCTTCCCATGGCTTCCAGTACGAGCCGACGACGCTTCCGCTCGAGTATTGGCAGAAGTTCTCGTTGGGGTTTATGTCAATTGCCGTGCCGAGGCAGTGCTCAGAGGTAGAGCCTGTGCCTCTCCATGAATACGCGCCGAGACTGTTTATCGGAAATCTCTCCGCACCGTTGAAGATGTCGTCAAAGACAGCGGCGTATTTGTCCGCAATGCGGCGGTTTACGTCTATTGTCATAGTCGAAGCGTATTTTTCACCGCCTTTGAGTTTCCACACGGGGACGGTGATTTTTACAATGAGTCTTTCCGCCTCCTCCTTGGAATGCGGTCTTTCCTCTTCGAGTACTGCGACAAGCTCACTGTCGTATACGGGCGGCGTTGCCACTGACAGCATTTCAAAGCATTCTCCGCCGAGTATTTCTATATCATACCGCCTGTTCGGAACGGCGGCAAAGGAAAAGCTTCCGCTGTCGGAAACCTCGTAGGTCACGGTGTCGTTGGGGAAGATTATACCCTCGCCGACGGAGTATCTGCTTTCGGTGACACTCAGCGTGTAAATGTCGGCGGTCGGTATCATGTTCCACTTGAGAGTTATCGTACCCTGCTGTGAGTCATATTCTCCGTATGCCTTGAGTGTGTAGGAGTCGGTGAAAATGTTTACGGGTTCGGAGAATACTCCGTTTTCCGTCACGGTAAATAGGCTGTGAATGTCGTTCTGAGAGAGCGTTTGCGCCGGTATTGTGTAGTCGCTTCCCGAGGTTTTGCCGATAAGTATGAGCTTTGTGACTGCGCCGTATTCTCCCGAGACCGTCGCGGCGTCGTAAAGCGTGTAGCCCTCGGTAGAGTCGGTCGTTACGATTATCGGTTCCGCCGACGACACAATGCCGTTTCCGACGGAGGTTATCATCGGCTTTTCGTACTGCGGCGGTTTTGCGGTGCGCATTATGACCGCTATCGCTTCCTCGACCGTTATGCTGTCCTTGGGGTGGAAGCAGCCGTCGTCACGCCCGGTCATTATTCCGTCGTAATACGCCTTTGCGGCATAGGGCGACGCCCACTCGGATATTCTTTCGTAGTCGGCGAAAGGCGCCCAGCCGGGACCCGGCGCACCCGTACCGTCGAGAAGTCCTTTGAGGGTTACGGCAATCTTCGCCATTTCTTCACGTGTCGCACCGTCGTAGGGACGGAACATATTGTTTCCCTTGCCGTTCATTATGCCGAGCGTGCGTGCAAGGTTTGCGTCCCTGTCGTATGTGTCCGAAAAATACTCGCTGTCGCCGGGCAAATCCGCATTGTCGCCGCCGCACGCCTTGTAAAGATTCACCGCAAGCTTTGCGATTTCAAGCCGTGTGATGGGCTTCTTGTATGACTGCGTGTACATCTCGAGGGGGATGATGCCGCTTCTGTTTGCGCTGTCGGTTATCTCGACCGCCCACGGACTCACATCTCGAAAACCCGATGCGGCGCCTGCCGACGGCAAAGCAAAAAGCAAAGCAGCCGAAGCGAACAGCACCGCAAAAAATACCGGGAGCCGCTTTGAAATGTATTTCATATCAGTTACCTTCCTCCGTATAATTTCTACCTCTTTCTATAATAACACAGAATCCGGCGGATTTCAACAAAATGCGTGTATTTTTACATCGGGTTGATAAAATGTTGGCTGAATGAATACAAAATGTCAATATAGTGCGAGGTGTGAAGCCTACAAAGACAAAAAACAACAGTAATATCACAATAATTCTATTGACAAAGCGTTTTTGACGTGATATAATTTACACAGTGAAATAAATTAAGGGGAGTGGTAGCCATCGGTGCGAATCTCGGGGGAAACCTCGATACCATAAAAGAACAGAATCTGTCGGTGACGCTTCGTCTCATACAGAGGACAAAGGGACTTTCGAGAATAGACCTTTCAAGGCTTACGGGTCTTCGTCAGGCGACCATAACGAAAATACTCACGAAGCTCATCGAATACGACCTCATAGAGGAAACTCACACCGAAAAGCCGCCGAGAGGACGTCCGCCGGTGTCGCTTGAGCTGAAAGGGACGTACTATACCGTCGGAATACAGGTTACGAGAGGATATATCGCAGGCTGTTCGTGCAACATTGCGGGCAAAGCCGGGAAGATTTTCGAGGACACATACTCCGGCGATGAAGAGCTTGCCGAAAAGGCGGTGAGCGTTGCGAAGAAAGTGCTTGCCTCGACGGACGCAGAACGGGTTCTCGGAATAGGCGTTGCGTACCCCAGAAATTACGGCGGTGAGAAAAACAGCGGAGAGATAGCCGCCTCGGCACTCGAGAGTCTCGGATATCCCGTATTTACAGAGCATGACGCCGTCTGCGCCGCACTCAACGAGTATCTTTTCGTAAACTCCGAAAAACCCTCAAACCTCTGCTGTGTGGCGACCTATAAAGGCATCGGAGCGGCGTTTTTAAATGACGGCGAGCCGTACAGGGGCGGAAGTCTCAGAGCAGGAGAGATAGGACACATGATAGTCGAGCCGAACGGTATACCTTGCCGCTGCGGTGCGAGAGGCTGTCTTGAGAACTACTGCTCAACGTCGGCGCTTGAGCGAGTGTACGAACAGCAGAGCGGCAAAAGACTCGGTGCGTCGGAGATATTGGAGCTTGTAAATAACGGCGACGGAGAGGCGATGCGTGCGTTTTCGTATGTCTGCGACTACCTTGCGATCGGACTTGTAAACATCGTCCGCACTCTCGACCCCGACGAAATAGTTATCCCCGACAGGCTTGCCATTGCGGCGAAAGCCCTCGAGAGCGGACTTGACAGGAGAATGTTTGCGGTGCTTCCGAGGAATGCGGTAAAGCTCACCGTGAGAAAGTACGACAAAACCGCAACGATGAGAGGTGCAAACGCAGTTGTGTTCGGTCATGCGCTGAACGCACCGTGTACATTCTTTGAAAAATACGTAAAACAAGCGATAGAGAAAGGAACGAAACATTATGAGAACAGCAATGTCACTTGACGGTATATGGTCTCTCTGCGGCTTTAAGCAGGGAAGCGCCGAGGTTTTCGCACCGTCGGAACTCGGTACGGTAAAGGATGCGATAAGACTTGACGCAAAGGTTCCCGGAGAAGCGCAGCTCACCCTTTCCGAAAACGGCATAATACCTAAGGATATATTCATGGGAATGAACATCCGTGAAGCGGAGAAGTACGAAACCTATGAGTGGTGGTACGAAAGAGAGTTTACATCTCCTGCTCTTGCAAAAGACGAGCGTCTTTTCATAAAGTTCGGCGGCGTTGACTGCATAGCGGAATATTTTCTCAACGACGAAATGTTCGCAATGAGCGAAAACGCAATGATAGCGCACGAATTTGAGATAACCGACATTGTGAAGCCCGGTGAAAACAAGATTGCCGTAAGACTTCGTTCACCGATAGTCGAAGCAAACGAGGAGGAATATCCTCTCTTCGAGACGGCGTTCAAGGGACTCAACTCCGAGTCGGCGCACATAAGACGCCCTGCGCATTCCTACGGCTGGGATATTATGCCGAGAGCGGTCACATCGGGACTCTGGAGAAGCGTCGAGCTTATCGTAAAGGAAAAAATCGAGATACGTCAGCTCTACCTCGTTACGACAAACGCAAGCGACTCGAGCGCAATGCTCACCTGCCTATACGATATCGAATGCCCGGCGATAACGTCTGACGACGACTACAAGCTTTCGGTAAAGGGCGTATGCGGAGAGTCCGAATTCAGCTTTGAGGCTCACACTTTCCATCACAACGCCGGAAGAGTTTACAACATATACGTTCCGAATCCCAAGCTCTGGTGGCCGCACGGCTACGGTGAACCGAACCTTTACGATATAACGGCAGAGCTTTATCACAACGGCGAAAAGGTTGCCGAGAAGAAGTTCACGACGGGTATCAGAACCGCAAAGCTCATCCGCACCGAGATAACCGACGGATTGAACGGCTGCTTCAAGTTTAACGTCAACGGCGTTGACATTATGGCAAAGGGAAGCAACTGGGTTCCCCTCGACGTGTTCCACAGCAGAGACCTTGAGAGGGTTGACAGAGGTATGGAGATGATTGCCGACCTCGAGTGCAATATCGTAAGATGCTGGGGCGGCAACGTCTATGAGTCCGAGCGTTTCTATGACCTCTGCGACAGGTACGGCGTCATGGTTTGGCAGGACTTCGGTTTGGCGTGCCACTATCCGCCGCAGGACGAGGTGTTTGCGATAAAGCTGCGTGAGGAGGTCGCCGCAGTCGTAAAGGAGAGACGTCATCATCCGTGTATCGTCCTCTGGGCAGGCGACAACGAGGTCGATCAGATGCTCGAGCACGATCCGCTCCCGACTCCGGCGAAGATAAACAGAGTCAACCGTGAGGTCATTCCGAACGAGCTTTACCGTCACGACCGTGCGAGAAGCTACCTTGCAAGCTCGCCTTACTACAGCGACGAGGTCGCAAATTCTCCCAAGAGCGACTACGCAACCGCACCGGAGAATCACATCTGGGGTCCACGTGATTACTTCAAGAGCCGCTTCTACACCGAGAACGCCGCACATTTCATCAGCGAAACCGGCTACCACGGCTGTCCCGGAAGAAAGTCGGTCGAGAAGTTCATCACAAAGGACAAGGTCTGGGGATACCACGACAACGAGGAATGGATACTCCACTCGGCGGATCAGCAGGGAAATCCCAACAGAATGATGATAATGGATAAGCAGATACGTCAGCTATTCGGAGAAGTGCCGGACAACCTCGACGATTTTGCGACCGCATCGCAGTATTCTCAGGCTGAGGCGAAGAAGTTCCTCCTTGAGCGTATGCGTGCCGGTAAGCCCACAAAGAGCGGTATTATTTGGTGGAATCTCCTTGACGGATGGCCTCAGTTCTCGGACGCCATAGTCGATTACTACTTTGAAAAGAAGCTTGCGTACAACTACATCAAGCGTTCGCAGAAGCCGTTCTTCATGATGATAGACGAAATAGAAAGCTGGAACGTGACCGTCGTCGCCTCCAACGACACAAGACGTGAGGTAAACGGCGAATACCGTGTGTTCGAGCTTAAGAACGGAGAGCTTTGCGACGTTGTCAAGGGACGCTTCGGCACTGCCGCAAACGCAAATTCACGCCTTGCGAAGATACCCGTTATGTACTCCGACAAGAGAATGTTCATCATTGCGTGGAAAACCTCCGACGGCGAGTACGGTTACAACCACTACCTTGCCGGTATGCCTCCTTTCGACCTCAAGACCTATACCGATTGGATGAAGGTCGTTGATAGTTTCGACGCAAAGACAGCTTTCGAGAGAGCATAACAGAAAATAAGTATAAAGAAAACCGCCGTGAGGAACGAATCTTTGCGGCGGCGTTTTTACGTGCAAAAAGAGGGGAGACGCAAAGTCCCCCCACAAAGCATATTCTGTTATTCTTCGCTCTTTACCGATATTCCAAGGTCGTCGAGAGCTTTCTTGTCTACCCTTGCCGGGCACATTGTCATAAGCTCCATTGCGTTCTGTACCTTCGGGAAAGCGATTACGTCACGGAGAGAATCGCACTCGAGAAGCTGCATTGTGAGTCTGTCAAGACCTATGCCCATGCCGCCGTGCGGAGGTGCGCCGTACTTGAACGCCTCTGTGAGGAAGCCGAACTTCTCGGAAATCTCGTCGTCGGTGAGACCCAAAAGGTTGAACATTCTCTTCTGAAGATCGGGGTTTGTAATTCTTATCGAACCGCTCGAAAGCTCAATGCCGTTGAGAACGAGGTCGTATGCCTTCGCACGGACAGCACCCTTGTCTGTTTCGAGATATTCTATGCACTCGTCGAGAGGTGCGGTGAAGGGATGATGCATTGCGTCCCAGTTGCCGGTCTCTTCGTTGTACTCAAAGAACGGGAACTCGGTAATCCAGAGAAGACCGATACCTTTCTTTTCGATGCCGAGTCTGTTGGAGGTCTCGATACGGAGCGCACCGAGGCTCGTGAGAACGTGGCTGTTGTTGCTGTCGGCGATTATCATTACGACGTCGCCCTCTTTGGCTTCAGTCTTTGCGAGAATTGCCGCCATTTCGTCCTCTGTCATGAACTTGCCGAACGACGAGGTCATTCCGTCGGGAGTCATTCTTATCCATGCAAGACCCTTTGCGCCGACACCCTTTACAAAGTCGGTGAGCTTGTCTATCTCTTTGCGGGTAAGCTTCGACACTGCGCCCTCTGCCTTTATCGCTCTGACGCTTCCGCCGCCCTCAACCGCACTTTTGAATACGACAAAGTCCGAACCCTTTACGGTGTCGGTGAGGTCGATTATTTCCATGCCGTAACGGACGTCGGGCTTGTCCGAACCGAAACGCTCCATTGCTTCCTTGTAGGTGATTCTGGGGAGAGGGAGCTTGATGTCTATGCCGAGAAGCTCCTTGTACACTCTCTGCATGAAGCCCTCGCCTATTTTGAGTACGTCCTCCATGTCAACGAACGACATCTCAAGGTCTATCTGAGTAAACTCCGGCTGTCTGTCCGCACGGAGGTCCTCGTCTCTGAAGCAGCGTGCTATCTGCATATATCTGTCAAAGCCGGCAACCATGGAGAGCTGTTTGTAGAGCTGGGGGGACTGGGGAAGTGCGTAGAAAGAACCGGGATGTACTCTCGACGGAACAAGGTAGTCTCTTGCGCCCTCGGGAGTGGACTTTATGAGCATCGGCGTTTCAATCTCGATGAAGCCGTTCTCATCGAAGTAGTCACGTGTTACTTTGGTGAGCTTGTGACGGAAGAGAATGTTCTTCATGAGGTCGGGACGGCGAAGGTCAAGGTATCTGTACTTGAGGCGAAGCTCGTCGTTTACCTTGGAGTTTTCGACTATTTCAAAGGGAGGTGTGAGCGACTCTCCGAGAATCTTTACAGCCGTTGCGAAAACCTCGACGTTGCCTGTGGGGATGTTGGGGTTCTTGCTCGAACGCTCACGAACGGTGCCTGTTACGGCAAGAACGTATTCCGAACGTGCGACCGTACCCTTTTCAAATACGTCTTTGTCGCTCGTTTCGTCAAAGGCAATCTGAACGATACCGCTTCTGTCACGAAGGTCGATGAATACAAGTCCTCCGAGGTCTCTCTGCTTCTGAACCCAGCCGCAAACGGTGACAACCTCGCCGATTTTAGCTTCGGTTATCGTGCCGCAGTAGTCGGTGCGCTTGGTATTTCCGAGAAATTCTGTCATTTTGGGTCAATCCTTTCAATTAGAATGAACTTTCGTCCTTTAATTACCTGTTAAGCTCCGCAAATATTTCGTCGGCTGTGAGAGAAACCTCACGCTTGTCGTCGCCGTCACGGAGATTTTTGAGAACCGCTTTACCGTTCTCTATCTCGTTGTCGCCTATGACGAGAGCGAATTTCGCACCCTTTTTGTCGGCGTACTTCATCTGCGCCTTGAGACTTCTGCCTACGATGTCGCTGTCTGCCGCAATGCCCTTTGTTCTGAGCGACTGCGCAAGTCCTGCGGCAACAACTTTAGCGGCGTCGCCCATGGGAGCGATGTATATGTCGGGTCTGTCCCTTTCGGGAAGCGTGAAGCGACCCTTCTTTGCGTTTTCACGCATCGCCATGACAAGTCTTGTAAGACCGAGACCGAAGCCGACGCCCGAGAGAGCCGGACCGTCAAGCTCCTTGACAAGACCGTCGTAACGACCGCCGCCGCAAACGGTGCTCTGTGCGCCGATGTCCTCGGACACGAACTCGAAGACCGTCTGCGTGTAGTAGTCGAGACCTCTCACTATCATGGGATTTACCTTGTATTCAATGTTCATTGCGTCGAGAGACTTTTTGAGGTTCGTAAACTCTCCCTCGCACTTTTCGCAGAGGTAGTCAACCGTCTTGGGTGCACCCTTTGCAATTTCACCGCATATCGGACTCTTGCAGTCGAGTATGCGCAGAGGATTTGTCGCAAGTCTCTCGCGGCAGGTTGGACAAAGCTCGTCCTTTCTCGAAGTGAAGTACTCAACAAGAGCCTCTCTGTACTTCGGACGGCAGTCGGGACAGCCGATGGAGTTGATGTTGAGCGTTGCGTTTACGCCGGTTTCCTTGATTACCGAGTCGGCGAGAGCAATGATGTTTGCGTCGGCAATGCCGCCCTCCGAACCGAACATTTCAACGCCGAACTGATAAAACTCACGTGAACGTCCCGCCTGCGGCTTTTCGTATCTGAAGAAGTTTGCTATGTAGTAGAGCTTGAGCGGCATGGG
>CAKSCN010000014.1 GCA_934444485.1 uncultured Eubacteriales bacterium
GTGTGCGGCTACACGGCGGAATGCCCGAATTGCAGCGTGTCGCTTACGTACCACAAATACGGCTACGACGGCGGCGGACGGCTTGTCTGTCACTACTGCGGCTACGTTATGCCGATTCCGACAAAATGCCCCGAATGCTCGTCCGAACACATAGGCTTCATCGGCACCGGAATACAGATGCTCGAAGAGGAGCTTCACGAGAGACTTCCCGAGGCAAGGGTATTGAGGATGGATCTCGACACGACGTCCGGGAAATTCGGTCACGACAAGATACTCGATATTTTCCGAAACGGCGGTGCGGATATCCTTGTAGGCACACAGATGGTGGCAAAGGGTCACGACTTCGGACGTGTGTCTCTTGTGGGAGTCGTGCTTGCCGACGCAATGCTTTATCTCGGTGATTTCCGTGCTTCGGAGCGTACGTTTTCGCTGTTGACTCAGGTTATAGGCAGAGCCGGACGTGCCGACATTCCGGGAGAAGCGGTCATTCAAACCTACAGCCCCGACAACGAGGTATTGAAGCTTGCGGCGACGCAGGATTACGAAGCGTTCTACAAAGGCGAAAACGAGCTGAGGCGAGCGACGGAGTTTCCTCCCTACTGCGATATCGTGACGGTGACGTTCACGTCGGACTCCGAGAGCGACGTTGTCAATGCGGCTCACGCCTTCGGCAAGGATTTCGACATGACGGCAAAGACGTCTTTCGGCGACGTGCGCATGATTGTGTACGGCCCTTTCAAGGCAGGCATTTACAAGCTTGTCGGAAAATACCGTATGCGCTACATAATAAAGTGCCGCAACACACGCCGTCAGAGACAGCTTATAAATAAGGTATACACCGATTTTTACAACAAGAGCAAGGGTATGGTTTCTATATCGATAGACGTCAACCCAACGGCTCTCATGTAAGAGTACTTTTTGATTTACGGAAAGGAAGTTACCATGGCAACACTTCAGATAATGAAAGAAAACGAACCTGTTCTGCGAAAGGTGTGCAAGCCCGTCGAGACAATGACTCCGAGACTTCTCACGCTTCTTGACGACATGGCGGAAACTCTCATCGAAACGGGAGGTGTCGGTCTTGCCGCTCCTCAGGTAGGAATACTCCGCAGAATGTTCATCATAGACGACGGAGTCGAAGAGGGCGAGAACCACATAGTTGAGTTCATCAATCCCCGTATCGTAAAAGAGGAGGGACATCAGGAGGCGGCAGAGGGCTGTCTTTCCCTCCCGGGGAAATGGGGTATCACGAGCCGTCCGATGACGGTAACGGTTGAAGCCGAGGACAGAAACGGCAAGACTTTCACCTACACCGGCACGGAGCTTTTCGGCAGATGCCTTTGCCATGAGTACGACCACCTCGACGGCATACTCTACATCGACAAGTGCATACGTATGCTTGACGAGGACGAAATAGAGCAAGGCTGAGGAGGACACCGATGAAGGACACAAGAATACTTTTTATGGGTACTCCAGACTTTGCCGAGGCGGCTCTCAAGGCACTTTACGAAGCCGGAGAGAATATAGTCGGCGTTATATCACAGCCCGACAGGCCGAGCGGCAGGGGCATGAAGCCGAAGTTTTCCGACGTAAAGCGGTATGCTCTTGAAACGGGACTTCCCGTGTATCAGCCCGAGAGACTCAAGGACGGTGCGATTCTCCCTCTTCTCGAAGAATTGAAGCCGGAGGTGTGCGTTGTTGCGGCTTACGGAAAGATTCTTCCCGATTATGTACTCGAATATCCGAAGTACGGCTGTATCAACATTCACGGCTCGCTTCTTCCGAAATACAGAGGTGCGGCGCCTATCCAGCGTGCGGTAATCGACGGCGAAACGGAAACCGGAGTCACGGTAATGCAGATGGACAGCGGACTCGACACCGGCGATATGCTTCTTTGGGAGAGCATGGAAATCTCCGAGGACGCAAACACGGGTGAGATGTACGACGCTCTTGCGGCTCTCGGCGGAAAGCTTATCGTAAAGGCAATGGATATGCTCCGTGCCGGCACGCTCACTCCGGTAAAGCAGGACGACTCTCTCTCAACCTACGCCGCAAAGCTCACACCGGAGGACGAGATAATCGACTGGTCGAAGAGTGCGGAAGAGATTCACAACAGAATAAGAGGTCTTTTCCCCTTCCCCACCGCAAAGACGCTGTATGACGGAAAAATCTTCAAGCTCTGCAAATCCCATGTTTGCCGTGACATCGTTTCGGAAGATTATTCCGGCGCAGTTCCCGGTGAAATAGTTTTCGCTTCAAAGGGCAAAATCATCGTAAAGTGCGGAAGCGGCTATGTTTACCTTGACTCGATAAAGCCCGAGGGCAGCTGCGAAATGTCGGCTCTCGATATGATAAACGGCAGAAAAATCGAAGTCGGAAAGGTATTCTCCGCAAAGTAAAACGAATTTATCAGGAGGCTTACAGCATGGATATATATTACGTCATTCTCGTCGTCCCGGCGCTGATTTTTGCGTTCTGGGCGCAGGCAAAGGTAAACGGCGCTTCGAGAAAATACTCCCGCATTCCCAACTCACAGCATATGTCGGGTGCGGACGCCGCAAGAATGATACTTGACGCAAACGGTCTTTACAACGTCGGAATAGAGCACATCGCAGGCGATCTCACCGACCACTACGACCCCAAAGCCAACGTGATAAGGCTCTCCGACACGACCTGTGACAAGGTCTCGATAACGGCAATAGGCGTTGCCGCACATGAGGCAGGTCATGCGGTACAGCACGCCGTCGGCTACGGTCCGATAAAGCTCCGCATGGCGATTCTTCCCGTGTGCAGCATCGGCTCTAACCTTGCAATGCCGCTCTTTCTTCTCGGTCTTTTATTCAGCTACGCTCCCCTCATGGACGCAGGTATAATTTTCTTCGCTCTTGCGGCGTTCTTCCAGCTTGTGACGCTCCCGGTTGAGTTCAACGCAAGTTCCCGTGCGCTCGCCGCACTCACGCAGAGAGGGTGCTTCTCGAGAGATGAGCTTTACGGTGTGAAGCAGGTTCTGTCCGCCGCTGCGCTCACCTATGTTGCGGCACTTGCCGTTGCTTTGGCAAACCTCTTAAGACTCATTGCAATAGCAAACAGAAGAAAGTAACGACCATTCCCTACTTCTCACATGAAAGGTACGGTATAGAATTTGAACCCGAGAAAAGCTGCGGCACTGTCGCTGAATTCATGCATAAAAAACGGACGCTTCGCCAACCTTGAGCTTGACAGCGTTATTAAAAAATACAACTTTGAGGGACTCGACAGGAGCTTTTTCACCGCACTTCTCTACGGCAGTGTGGAGAGGCTTATTACGCTTGACTACGTTATCTCGAAGTTTTCGGATGTGCCGCTCGACAAAATAGATCCCGTGGTACTCTGCATTCTCCGCATTTCGGTGTACCAGATAATGTACATGGACAGAGTCCCCGACAATGCGGTATGCAATGAAGCGGTCGAGATAAGCAAGCGCATTACGAAAGTCGGAGCCGCAAACTTCATAAACGCCGTTTTGAGAAGCATATGCCGCAAAAAGGACGAACTGCCGTCGCTTCTCGTTTCGGATGGCGGTTTTAAGGCGTTGTCGGTATCGACGGGACTTCCCGAATGGATTCTGAAGCTTTGGAAAAAGGATTACGGTGCCGACTGCACAAAGGCGCTTGCGTTTCACTTTGCCGACCTTAAACCATACCTCACTCTCCGTGTGAACACCGTGAAAACCACACGTGAAAGTCTTCTTTCGGCTCTCGGCGCAAAGGCGTCGCCCTGCAAGTACTCCGAGGTCGGAATAAAGATGGACGGCTCTTTCCCGGCGACAGACCTTTACGGCTTTGACGACGGTCTGTTTTTCGTGCAGGACGAGGCGTCTCAATTGACGGTTCTGTCTGCGGTTAAGTCGCAGAGCGCAAAGGACGGCACTCTTCTCGTTGACTGTTGTGCGTGTCCCGGAGGCAAGACTTTTTCGTCGGCGATAGAGCTTCACGGAAAAGGCGAAGTTTACTCGTTCGATCTTCACGAAAACAGAACGACTCTCATTTCGTCCGGTGCGAAAAGGCTCGGACTTGACAACATACACGTTGGTGCAAGGGACGCACGCACCCCCGACGAAGCTCTCTTCGGAAAAGCGGATATCGTTATATGCGACGTTCCGTGTTCCGGACTCGGCGTAATCGGAAAGAAACCGGATATCCGCCACAAAACCTATGCGGACATAGAGAGACTGCCGACGGTGCAGTACGACATTCTCTGTCAGGCGGTGAAGTACTTAAAGGTCGGCGGAACTCTCATATACTCGACCTGCACGCTGAGAAAAGCGGAGAACGAGGATATCGTCACAAGATTTATGGAGGAACACGGCGGAGATGGCTACAGGCTCGAATCGACGGGCATTTTCGGCGACGACTGCGGCTATGTCACGTTCTTTCCGCATCTCACCGAAACGGACGGCTTCTTTGCCGCAAAGATAGTAAAGTTGTAATCACGAAAGGATATTGCTTTGCAGAACGGAAAAATCGATATATCAAGTATGTTCATACCGGAAATAGAGGGCCTTTTCTCCGACATTTCCGAAAAATACGGCATAAAAGCGGAGAAATACCGTGCAAAGCAAGTTTTTGCATGGCTTACAAAGGGAGTTTCGTCCTTTTCGGAAATGACAAATGTTTCCGCACCGCTGAGGGAAGCTCTTGACAAGGAATGCTATATTGCTCTGCCCAAAGTGCGTGAAAAGTACATATCGAAGAT
The DNA here is from genome assembly GCA_934444485.1 of uncultured Eubacteriales bacterium. Lineage (GTDB taxonomy): Bacteria > Bacillota > Clostridia > Oscillospirales > CAG-382 > CAKSUT01. Next base: position 4,735 of record CAKSCN010000014.1, read on the forward strand.
AGACGGAACGATGAAGTACCTTTTCGAGATGTATGACGGCGAATGTGTCGAAAGCGTATTCATGCGGTACAATCACGGCAACACGATATGCATTTCGACGCAGGCGGGTTGCAGAATGGGCTGTTCTTTCTGCGCTTCGACGATAGCAGGACTTTCAAGGCATCTCACGGCATCAGAAATACTCGGACAGATACTTGCCGCAGAAAAGGACAGCGGCGAGAGAATATCGAATATAGTCATGATGGGAATCGGAGAGCCGCTTGACAATTACGACAACACGCTCCGTTTCTTGAGACTTGTGAATCTGCCTGAGGGGCGAAACATCGGCTACCGCCACATCTCTCTTTCAACCTGCGGTCTTGCCGACAAAATAAAAATGCTTGCAAAAGAGGATATGCCGATAACGCTGTCGGTGTCTCTCCATGCGCCGAACCAGAAGATGCGTGCAGAGATGATGCCGGTTGCCAAAAAGTGGTCGATAGACGAGCTTATCGGTGCGTGCCGTGAGTATATCGGCGTTACGGGACGGCGTATTTCCTTTGAGTATGCGATGATTGACGGCGTCAACGACACACGGGAATGTGCGGACGAATTGTGCCGTCTTCTCTCGGGAATGCTCTGCCACGTAAACCTCATTCCTCTCAACAACGTTGCCGAAAAGAGCTACCGCAAAAGCTCCGCAAAGCGCATTGAGGAATTTACGGCATATCTCGAAAAGCGTCATATCACGGCGACGGTTCGCCGAAAACTCGGTTCCGACATAAACGCTTCGTGCGGTCAGCTTCGCAAACAGCATATGCAGACAGAAAGTGCGAAAGAGTCAACCGAGGCTTAAATCTCAGCGAAAGGTGTGGTCTACACATGAACTACTGCGGAAAAACAGACATCGGAAAAGTCCGAAAGAACAATCAGGACTCTTTCTTTGCCGAATTTCTCCCCCCCATAGGCAAGCTGTGCGGAAACGCCTTTCTTGCGGTCGTCTGCGACGGAATGGGCGGTGCGGCTGGCGGTCAGATTGCCTCGTCGCTTGCGGTTGAGTCGTTTGTATCAAGGCTCAAAACAAAACTGTCCGCAAGTGCGGAAAATGCGTCGAAGCTCTCTGAAATACGCTTTTCGGAGCTTATGGACGACGCAGTTCAGTACGCAAACTCCAAGGTCTACTCAAAATCGAAAAAAGAACCCGAGCTTTACGGCATGGGTACGACGCTTGTCGCCTGCCTTATCGTAAAGAAAAACATATACATTGTAAACGTCGGAGACAGCAGACTCTATGCCGTGAGCGGCGACAGGCTTTGTCAGATAACGGTCGATCACTCCTACGTTCAGGCACTCGTTGACAGCGGAAGCATTTCCGAAGGCGAGGCTACAAACCACCCCGACAAGAACATCATCACTCGTGCGGTCGGAATACGAAACAGCGTCACGCCGGACGCTTTCCTGATATCGGATTATCCCGACTCCCTTCTTCTATGCACGGACGGTCTTACCAACATGGTTGACGGCGACGGCATTCTTGCCGCAATAACCTCTCCGAAAAACGTCACGGGAACGGTGACTGAGCTTATACGTCTTGCAAACGAGGGCGGCGGAAAGGACAACATCACCGCCGTACTCATAAAGCTTTGAATTTGCAAATATAATCATATATTTACATATAAATCACTACTAAAGAGGACAATATTTATGGATAAGTACGAACAGTATGTGGGAACGGTTCTCGAAAACAGATACAGACTCACCGAGCTTGTCGGAAAGGGCGGCATGGCGATTGTTTTTAAGGCGACCGACCTCACTATGAACAGAACGGTTGCGGTAAAGATACTGAACGAGGAGAACAACGACGATGAAATTGCCGTAAAGCGTTTCTTCACGGAGTCAAAGGCAATTGCCATGCTCTCGCACCCGAACATTGTCGCAATCTTCGATGTCTCTCCCATGAGTGCCAAGCAGAAGTTTATCGTCATGGAATACATCGACGGCATAACGCTCAAGGACTACCTCGATCGCAAGAAGATACTCGACTGGACCGAAGCGTGCCATTACACGGTGCAGATTCTTTCGGCACTTCAGCACGCCCACAGCAAGGGTGTGGTACACCGCGACATAAAGCCGCAAAACATAATGCTTCTCGCCGACGGCTCCATAAAGGTGACGGACTTCGGCATTGCCAAGATATCGAACACTCCCTCCGTCACGGCAGCCGACAAGGCGATAGGCACGGTAAACTACATCAGCCCCGAGCAGGCAAGCGGACGTCCGGTTGATTTTCACTCGGATATATACTCGGTCGGCGTAATGCTCTACGAAATGGTAACGGGAAAGCTTCCTTTCTCGGCGGAAAACTCGGTGTCGGTTGCGATGATGCACGTTCACGACACGCCTATTCCTCCGTCGGAAAACGTTGAGTCTCCCGGAACAATACCGGTAGGTCTCGAGCAGATAATCTTAAAGTCGATGAACAAGAACCCCTCCGACAGATTCGGTTCGGCAAGCTCCATGCAGCGTGCCCTCGAATACCTCATAGCTAACCCCGGAATACGCTTCACGGAGCGTCCGAAGAAAGAGGTACACGAGGACGACGACGCAGCAGCAAGCGGAGAAAACGGCAAGAACAACACCTCGGGCAGCAATTCTCAGTCTTCCTCCTTCGTCAAGGAAACGCCGCACCGCAGAAAGCGCCGCAAGACTACCATGCTTCCCATAGTTGCCGGAGTTACGCTTGCGTTTCTTATCGTTGTGTTCGTATGTATTGGAAGAATAGTTCTTGACATATTCTCGAGCAGCAACACCAAGAACGAGGAAATAATTATACCTAACCTCATAGGCGAAATATACACAAAGGAACTCGAAGCAAACCTTGCCGCTCAGAACTACAAAGTAACTGTCGAATACACCTACAGCAAGATGAACGCCAAGAACGAGATTGTACGTCAGAACCCCGACAAGCTTTCGAGAAAGTACATGACCCCCGGCGGAATTGACCTCACGCTTTTCGTAAACAAGGGCGACGACGATGTATCCCTCAAGGATTATAAGGTTGTCAATCTTGCCGACGCACGCCTTGAGCTTGAAAATCTCGGTCTTGAGATAGAGGTTATAGAGGAATACAACGACACCATTCTCGCCGGCTATATCATAAGAACAGACCCCGAGAAAGGTGCGGCACTCGTGAGAGGCGACAAGATAACGCTTTACGTCAGCAAGGGACAGAATGTCGAATCGACGGAAATGCCCTACGTTAAGGGACTCCCCTACGAAGAAGCCGAAAAGAAGCTTATTGCGGAGGGTATATCGATAGGCGAGAGAACCTACTCTCCCTCGGAACAGGAAGAGGGTATAGTTTTAAGCACAAGCATTGAACCCGGAACCGAGATATTCCCCCGTGCGACGACGGTTGACATCGTTGTCAGCAAGGGTATGGTAAAGATGCCCGACATCATCGGCGACACTCTTGAAGCCGCCTGCGACAAGCTTAACGAGGTCGGAATAACCGTCGGACAGTACGACTACGTTCAGAGCAGCTATCCCGAGAACACCGTCGTTGACACAAGCGTTGCGCCGGGAGACCCGATAACCGAAGAAAACGCCAACGTCGTGCTCACGATAAGTCTCGGAAAAACAGTAATGCCCAACCTCTCCGGAAGCACCTACGACGACGCACTCAACAAGCTCCACACTCTCGGCTTCTATTTCATCGAAAAGGTCGAGACCGACAGTGAGCTTCCTGCCGGAACGGTAGTCGGAACAAGCATACCTGCCGGAACGAACATCGAAAACGCCTCCGCCTCCATAACCGTATATATTAGCCGAGGCGAACCTGAAGAGCTGGGGGAAGCGGTAAGCACGGAGGACGACGAGGGCTGAAAAAACAGTAAAAATCAGCAAAACCGAAAGGAACAGGCGAATGTCAACAACCGAAACACAGGCGATTTCCGATATGCCGTCTCAGTCGGGCAGAATAATCAAGGGTGTCGGCGGACTTTACACCGTCCGCATCGGAGACTCCGTTTACACAATGAACGCAAAGGGGATTTTCCGCAAAGATAACCTCACTCCCCTCCCCGGCGACGTCGTTGACTGCACACTGCCGAGAGAGGGCGACGACAACGGCGTGATAAGTGCGATAAGGCCACGCAAGAACAGCCTTATCCGCCCGGCGTGCGCCAACATCGACAGACTGATAATCGTCGCCTGCAAGTCGGGTCCCAAGGCGGATCTTTACACACTTGACAAATTGTCGGCGGTTGCGGTGAAGAACGGAATTGAGGTCGTTTTCGTTTTCAACAAGGCGGATGCGGACTTTCCGTCGGAGCTTGCGCAGACCTACAGGCTCTCGGGTTTTCGTGTGTTCACGGTTTCCGTGGCGGACGCCGAAAAAAGCGGTGCTTACAGCGAAGAATTTGCCGCACTTAAGCTTGCGATGCAGTGCGGAGTAAACATTTTCTCCGGTGCGTCAGGCGTCGGCAAAAGCAGTATTATCGGTCACTTGTTCCCGGAATTTGCCCCGGAAACGGGTATGCTCAGCCGCAAAATCTCACGTGGACGCCACACGACTCGTGCGACAGAGCTTTATCTTGCGGACGCAGACACCGACACATACATCGCAGACACTCCCGGTTTCAGTATGTTCGACGCCGCCGCACTCAGACTCATAGAGAAAGACGAACTTGTATCGTGTTTTCCCGACATAGAAAAATACTCTCACGGCTGCCGTTACCGCGACTGCTCACACACAAAGGAGGGACCGGAGGACTGCACGGTAACAAAAGCGCTTGAAGAAGGACTTATTGCAAAGTCGAGACATCAGAGCTACTGCACGCTCAGAGAGGAACTCGGCAGTATAAACGAATGGGACACTTGATCCCGGAAAGGAAGGACAAAGATTTGGAAAAGACAAAATGCTACATATTTGCGTGGGGAAACGAGCCTTTCTCCGCCTCAACACTCGAAACAATGCCGACCTCGGACGATTTCCTTATAGCCGCAGACTCGGGCTGTGAAAAAATGCGCGGCTTTGGTCTCTGCCCGGACGTCGTTATAGGCGACATGGACTCATTCGACCTTGAACGTGCGAAGAATATATATCCGTCCGCCGACTTTATCATCTATCCCCCGGAAAAGGATTGGTCGGACACAAAGCTTTGTCTCGACTACGCCATTGAAAAGGGCTTTCGCGACATCATAATGGTCGGCGGTCTCGGAGGAAGACTTGATCACACGCTTGCCAACATCAATCTCCTGCGCTACGCCTACAAAAAGGGTGTGCGCCTTGAGATAAACGACGGCAGAAACCGTGCGTTCTTCGTGAAAGACGATGACTTTTCCGTAAAGCGCACCTACAGAATGAAGTACTTCTCGGTAATTCCGTTCTCTGAAAACCTTGAGGGCGTCACCATGACGGGAGTAAAGTATCCGCTTGACAATGCCGTTGTAACAAGAGACGATGCGATAACCCTCTCGAACGAGATAACCGACAGAGCGGCACACGTTACAATAAAGTCCGGAGAAGCGCTGGTAATAGAAAGCTCAGACTGACGTGTACGCAAAAATCACATAAATATGACAAATATGAAAGGATTGAAGTATCATGCTTAAAAACATACCGAAAATCATTCCCCCGGAACTCCTCAAAATACTCTGTGAGATGGGACACGGAGACGAAATAGTTATTGCAGACGGCAACTTCCCCTCCGCAAGCATGGGTCAAAGAGTCGTATACATGACCGGAAACGGTGCGACGGAGGTGCTTGAAGCCGTGCTTGAGCTTTTCCCTCTTGACACGTACCAGCAGCCGCTTTATCTTATGGCGGTAATGCCCGGCGACACCGTAAAAACTCCCATATGGGACGAGTACAAAAAGGTCGCCGCAAAACACACCGACAGAGGTTTTGAAGAAATCGAACGTTTTGCGTTTTACGAGCGTGCAAAGAAAGCTTATGCCGTCATCGCAACGGGCGAGAGTGCGCTTTACGCCAATATCATTCTGAAAAAGGGCTGCTGTTAACCGTTGCGGCAGTACATATGGTGAATAGTATGAAGTGTTACGATATTGCAATTCTCGGCACGACTATGTTTGCCGCCGGAATCATTCAGAGTCTTTCCGAAGAAAAAAGGAAGGACTGCATTGTAATCGAAAGCTCCTTCGGTTACGCCTCCGACTTTGTTCCCTCAATGAAGGCGTCCCCTCTCGGCAAGCCCGTCGCAGAACTTTCGTTCAGCACGAGGACAGCGGAACTTCTCGGCTCGCTTGTTGAAAAGGGAATGATAAGCTCCGACGGAAGAATTCACGTGATACCGTTTTCGTTTGTCTGCTCGACTCTTCTTTCGGGGTGCGGCAAGGTGCTTTTAGGTACGTCGGTTACCTCCGTCGAGAAAAGCCGTGACGACAAAGATCTCTGCGTCATCAAATACGTAAACTCCGCCGGCTTAGACTCGGTGTGTGCGTCAAAGGTTATCGACACGACAAATCTCGGCTTCATGCGCTCGTATGAGGGGTTGAGACTAACCGAAAACTCCGACGCAAAAAAGTACTTCTGTGCAAGCCTCGTAAAGTACTCCGACGACGCAAAGGACATCTCCCTTTTCTCCGACAGCGAGGGCGAAGCGGTTGCGGTAAGAGGCGCTTTGGAGGACGAATACATACTCAAGCTCAGCGTCCCGGAGAATGCGGATTTTGCCAAGGCACGTGAGCTTATGGCGGCAAAGTGGGCGTACCTTTCGGAAAATGAGTTTGCCGGCTGGCGGATTGGTGCGGTCGCTTCGGCGTTTGAATACGACTACCCAACCGTAAAGCACATCGAAAAAAATCTGTACACATTCGTGCCGTCAACATCCTACGGTGACCCTGTAAGCGCATTCGAGGGGGGATACAAATGCTTTTGACATACATTGAAAACAAACGGCTTATCCGTGAAGAATACAGCGGAAAATTTGACCGTGAATGCGATATACTCGTTGTCGGTCTCGGCACTGCCGGAGCATTGGCGGCAATCTGTGCGGCAGAGAGCGGACTTCACACAATAGGCGTCGAGAAAGCGACCGCAATGGGCGGCATGGGAACTCTCGCCTGCGTTTGGGACTACTACTACGGTTCAAGCGGCGGTGAGTACGAAGACATTGACAGGCGCAGTCTCGAGGTAACGGAAAACGAACACTATCTCCCGGTCGGCAATCCGAAGATATGCATAAACGGCGCAGTAAAGCAGCAGCTCATGGAAAGCGATGCAGTGAGAAACGGCTGTCGTCTCATATACGACGCAAGCGTATGCGGTGTGTTTGTCGGAGACGGCGAAAAGGTATGCGGCGTACGTGTTTTCCATGACGGCAGCTTTGTCGATATAGGTGCAAAGGTCGTTATCGACTCAACAGGAAATGCGACGGTATGCCGTTTTGCAGGATGTAAATTCAGCGGCGGACGCAAGTTCGACAACATATACATGAACGCTTCAAAGCCTGTCGTAGCATTGAAACGCAGCTGCGCAAGAGGCGAATGGGGCATGGGCGGACGCATTGACGGTGTTTCTCCGGACGATGTGACAAAGGCAATCACAAACGGTATAGTGACAGGTATTCTTGCAAGGCAGCACTTTACATCCGATGGTCGTGCGCTCTTTGACGGTGCGCTTCTCGGTGTGCGTGAGTCGCCCAATATAATTGCCGACGAGATATACACTCTCGGGGACTACCGCCGTGGAAAACCGCAGAAAGATGTGCTTATGTACGCCTGCGGACCTCTTGACTGCACGAACTGCGACACCGCTTTCGAGGACGACGAATCACAGAATTACCGTGTTCTCTGCAACCTTGCCGACTACGGCTTCTCTCTCGGAGTTTCCCGTGACATGATGCTTCCGAGAGGTAAGGAGGGGATAATTGTCGCCTGCCGTGCGGTCGGAGTCGATCACACTCTTGCCGGAATGCTCCGCATGAAAAAGGATATGCAGAAAATGGGCGAAGCGGCGGCGGTGCTTGCAAGCGAATCGATAAAGCAGGGAAAAACGCTGCGTGAAACAGACCTTGCGCCCGTCATTAAGCATCTTTCGGAAACCGGCTGTTATGACAAGGCAAATGACATGGGGCTGTGTTTTCTCGAAAAACAGTACATATACACGCCGAGAGTTCTTGCGGCAAACAAGGCTGAGCTCGAAAAGGCGTTTGAAAGCGACGAACCGGGACTCGGAGTGTGGAGTTACATATCGGGTAACGCAAAGGTAAGCGACTCCGAAATGACAGAGCTTCTCGGTGCGGAGAAAAAGAACGTGCGCTACGGTGCGGCACTTTGTCTCGGTATCATTGGTCATCATGAGGCATTGACGGTAATCCGTGAAATGTTCGCCGACACATATCCCCTTGCAAATGTTCCCGGAAAGGTAAGCAGTCCGTGGGCAAGCTTCTATCCGTCCGACATTCAGGCGATAATTCTTCTCGGACGTTTTGCGGACAAAGAGTCTGCCGAAGAGCTTCTCGAAATTGTACGTGACGGCGGACGCAAAAGGGCGGCGCACTTTACCGAAACCAAACACTCGGTCGCAAAGCCTGTGCAGTACTTTGAATATGCCGCAAAAGCGGTGCTTGACATTGCCGAAAAGCACGGCGACAGCGCTCTCAAAAGCGAACTCAAATACGCACTCTCCTCATCGGATATTCTCAAAGGCGGCGACTATCTCGACTCCGTGAAAAAATTTGAAGGTAAGCTTTGATATCAAAGCGGAAAGGAAACATTATGTTTGAAAGAATCTCTCCCGAACAGGCAGGTGTATCGTCAAAGGCAGTGCTCAAATTCATAAAGACGCTTGAAAAGTACAGATTCAACACGCACAGCATAATCATGGCGAGAGGCGACAAAATCTTCTCCGAATGCTACTACGCCCCCTTTGACCGCAATTTCAAGCACAGAATGTATTCAGTATCGAAGAGCTTTGTGTCGGTTGCGGTGGGACTTCTCGTCGAAGACGGCAAAATAAGCCTTGACGACACGCTTATGTCGTATCTTCCCGAATACACGGAAAAGGCAAAGGAAGCAGGAAACTTCGAGTATCTGAACGCCATGACAATAAGGGATATGCTCGAAATGCAGACCTGCAAGGGCAACTCACGTATTGACTGGTTTGCGGCTAAGCTTCCCGACAGAGTGGACGTCTACTTCAAAAAGGGTTACGACAGACCCTCCGGCATGATTTTCAACTACGACAGCCCCGGCTCGTATATGCTCGGAGTTATTGTCGAGAGAATAACCGGGAAACCTTTCCTCGATTTTATGAAGGAGCGTTTTCTCGAAAAGTGCGGCTTTTCCTCCGACGCCTACTGTCTCAAGTGTCCCGGCGGTCACTCGTTCGGAGACTCGGGAGTTATGTGTACGGCGAGAGATCTTCTCATTTTCGCACGCTTCGTAATGAACGGCGGCACATGGGAGGGCGTCCGCTACATGGACGAGGGTTATCTTCGTGAAGCAACCTCGAGAAGGACGGCAAACGAGGTGAGAGATATAGTTACCTACGACTCTCTCGGCTACGGATATCAAATCTGGAAAGCCCCCCGTGATGGCTTTGCGTTCGTCGGAATGGGCGATCAGTTTGCGATATGCGACCCGAAAACCGATTTTATTTTCATCATAAACTCCGACGATCAGGGTTACACCAACTCAAGACCTATCCTCTATCATGCGCTTTACGACTACATAGTCGAGGAACTTGGGGAATCTCTACCCGAGGACAAAAAGGCATACGGTGAGCTTCTCGAATACGAAAAGATGCGCAAGCTCAACATTGCAAGAGGCAGTATCTCAAGTGCGTATGCCGACACAGTAAACGGAGTAACGTTCAATCTCGAACCGAATCCCATGGGAATCACTCATTTCAAGCTCAGCTTCGACGGCGACGAGGGTGTGTTCTCCTACACAAATGCGCAGGGCGGCAAAGAGCTTCGCTTCGGCTTCGGCAAGAACGTGTTCGGAATATTCCCCCAGACGGGTTACTCCGACATGGTGAGCGGCGAGGACTGTCCCGGAAACACATACAAGTGTGCGGTATCCGCCGAATGGCAGGAGGAAAAGAAGCTTCACCTCAAGGTGCAGATAATCGACAAATGTTTCGGACTTCTCGATATACTCTTCTCTTTCAGGGACGAAAAGGTTCTTGTTGCGATGGAAAAGACCGCCAAGAACTTCCTCGACGAATACACCGGCTTTGCCAACGGCAAGAGAGCTTAACTGTCACGTAAATATAAACGAAAACGGGGACTGTACTTTAAAGGTACGATCCCCGCATTTTTTTATATATCCGTATTATTTCTTTGCCGATATGATTTCCTTTGCCATTTCGACAAGCTCGTCGGACGAAATATCATTTACTCCGAACACGAAGAGACGATATGAGATACCGTCGGCGTTCCACATTGCCGAGGTGCAGTTGATTTCCGACTTTACAGGTCTTGCGTTTTCTCCTTCAAAGTTCTCTTTATTGACACTGCTGAAGAAGTATGTTCCCTCCTCTTCAAGCTTTACGTCCTCTTCGGTCATGACGTAATCCTCCGGAACAAGAAGCATAATCTGCTCGGACTTGTAAATATCCGTTCCATCGTAAGTTTCGGCGAATGTGGCTTTGTCTCCTTTCAGATACTGTGAATACGACATATCGTCTTCGTACTCTTTTTCTATATTGAGGGTGATTTCACGGTCGCCGTTTTTATAAGTAATGTCAATTCCGTAAAACAAGGGCGAGTCGGTTCCGTCGTCGTAGACGTCGTAGTTATTTATCTTTGCTGCACCGTCAAAGATATAGTCGTTCGAGAAGCTTTCGGGGATTTCGTAACCGAGGTCAAATCCGAATTTCTTCTCAAACCTTTCGTCCTGCGGCATTTTTTCGTAAGACTTATACGTGTAGCCCGACGACGACCAGCCGATACGGGAGCTTTTGGTTCTCGCCCCTCCGGCGAATACTGCGCCCGTGAGAAGCAGTACGGCAGCGGCAAACGCCAAAGCTTTTTTCCAGGTAAAAAATGATTTATTCATGGTATTCCTCTCTTTCGTTTCATCATGTTCGGTTCTCTCCTGAAGCGTCTCCAGAGTGTCCGCTATCCTTTTTGAAAACGATTCCGGAGGCAACGGGTAAAGTTCGTCAAGCTTTCGGTTTTTCATATTCTGCTCATTCCTTTCTTATTTCTTACTCCGACAAATACTCCTTGAGCTTTTTTCTCGCACGTGAAAGTCTGCTTTTGACCGTTCCGCAGGGAATTCCCGTCATCTGCGCTGTTTCCTCGACGTTATAGCCCTCTATGTAGTAAAGCACCACGGCAAGCCGAAGCTCTTCGTCAAGGCTGTCAACCGCTTTTCTTACGGCATAACGCTCTGCGTAGTCGTCGCCGCTTTCGTCCGACGGTATATTCTCTGCGATTTCCTCGTCATACGGCAGAAGCCGTCCGTACTTACGCTTATACATTTTGCATTCGTTTATGAGTATTCTCGTCAGCCATGTTCGGAAATAGTTCCCGTTCTTCAATCCGTCAAGGCTCTGCCATGCGGCGAGTATTGCGTTTGCGACGGCGTCCTCACAGTACGAATCGTTTCCGAGAATGCACTTTGCCGTTCGGTACAGCGTTTTTTCGCATTCCTTTACCTTATCGGCAAACTCCGTTTTTTCCATTCCGTTTTCCTTTCGCAAATTCTTCGTTTTGGTAACAAGCCGAGTACTCTTTTTCTCATTACGTCAATTAGATGAACCGGTGCGCCGTTCGGTTCACGCAGAATAAAAAAAAGTCCCCCAAATTCGGAGGACTTACATTTTCTGTCACCTCAGTTCGGACATATTGCCCGTGATAAGGTCTATCTCGTAATACTTATCGTAGCTGAACGTGACGGTCTTCGTCTCTTCGTCTATTTTTACAAAGTCAAAGGTCTTGGTGCCGTAAAGGCTTACCGACTCGAAAAAGTCGGCGTAATTCGTCACGTTGCCGTAGTTGTCGATACGGAGAAGAAGCATATTCGGTCCGTGCGGAGTGCCTTGCGAAAGTGCGAGGAAAGTACACTCGTCGAAATCCGCTCTTGCACGAACGACGGCATAAAATCCCTCTTCCGAGGTGTAATACCTGACAAGCGCTTCTCTCGGAGGCTTATACGGTTCGAGCTTATCCGCTATATCGCAGAGCAATTCGTAGTCGAGATACCGACTGTAGCCGCTTTGAATCTCAAGTCTCGGTACTGTCGCTCCCTCATCAAGGTACTTCTCAACGTGCGAAGACGGGATTTTTACATAACCTATAGTATATACCGCACCGCCGACGGCGACCGTACACGGTGAGTACTCGGGAAGTGCCGAATAGTAAGCGGCGTATTCTTCGGAGAAATAATCAATCGGTTTATACTCGTCGGTGTAGCGTCTGAAAAATGCGTATTCGTCCGACGACAGCGAGAGAAAATCATAATTCTTCTCACTCAAAATTCTGTTGAATTCGTACTCCTTTGCAATGTCGGTCAAAAGAAAATCGAGCGACACACGCCTTTCATCGGGATTCCATTTGCATACCGCTCCGTACCTTGAATAAGGCGTACCGTAAAGTGCAGCGTTTCCGATATCCTCAACTGCCGCCGCCATTCTTCCGCCGAGGGAAAATACCTTTATCTCATAGCCGTTGAGGTAGGTTTTGATGTCGCTCTCGTATATGTTTCCCACGGAGGCGCCGACGACGTCGTACTTTTTGAAGTTTTGCGCTTCGGAGTTCACATGGATATTATAAAAATCGACGATGAGCGTTCTTATGCTGTCCTCATAGCTGACGGAGGCGCCGAGCTTTGCGAGATCTTCAAGCACGATTGCGGTTTTGCCGCCGATGTTGTACGATTCGACCTCATATCCGTTGACGGTCGCCGTGATATCTGTTGAGTAGATATTTCCGACAATGTCGCCGTTCTTTGCCGATACACCTGAGATGCAAGCGGCTGCGACTATTCCCAATGCGGCGGTCGTGACCAAACCTTTTAACTTCATAACTCATCGTCCTTTCATGTAAAATGTATCATTTGTTTCTCGTGCACTTTTCTGCGTCTATCGCAAGAACAAGCATAAGTACGGCAAGTGCGTCGCTTTCTTTCACGACGTCTATCGCATATGTATCTGAAAATCTGAAAAGCTCCTTTGAGACGGTTGCAACAAGGTTTCCGACGGAATCGACGACACGGTAGTCCCATCCCCAGAAGTCGCCATCGACCTGCCAGCCGTTAAAGTCAATCGTAAATCTATGCGTGAAAAACGAAAACTCCTTGCAAATACAGCCGACGTAGTTTCCGCCGATGTACAGGTCGAATTTCGGGAGAAAGGTGAACACTCTCTCCTTCACGACTCCGAGTTCTCTGCCGTAGCTTTCGTCTTCAATCACGAATTTGTGTCCCCACGAAAGCTTTCCTCTCACCGAATATGCGACGTCGCCGCCCTCGTAATATATGTCGTAGCTGTCGAACCACGAAAAAATGCGCTGTTTAAACAATAATTTCATGTTTACCTCCCCTTTTCGGTTTCAGTGTAGCATAGAATAATGACGGCACGGTGGCGTAATTCTGAAAAAAGTATAAAAATATACCGTGCCGGGAAATATTGCTCCGTCGGCACGGCACTTTCTTTTGAATTACTTGCAGAGTTCGTATGTATCTCTTGCTATCATAAGCTCTTCGTTGGTCGGGATAACAAGCATCTTGACCTTTGCGTCGGGAGCGGAGATGTCGTTCTCGTCGGAGGTTCTCTTTGCCTTTGCATTAAGCTCCTCGTCGATCTTCACGCCCATGAATGCGAGCTTCTCGGCAACTCTCGAACGGTACTGAGGATTGTTCTCACCGATACCGCCGGTGAAGATAACCGCATCAAGACCGCCCATAGCTGCGGCGAAACCGCCGATGTACTTTGTGAGCTGGTGACAGAGCATGGACTCGATGAGCTGCGCTCTCTTATCTCCTGCCTTTGCAGCCTCTTCGATATCTCTGTTGTCGCTCGTCTTCTGGGAAACACCGAGAATACCGGACTTCTTATTCATTATGGTGTCAATTTCAGCCGGTGTGAGGTTCTCCTTCTGCATGAGAAGAGGAATAATTGCCGGATCAATGGAACCGCAGCGTGTACCCATCATGATACCCTCAAGAGGCGTAAGACCCATGGTAGTATCGAAGCACTTGCCGTTCATGATTGCGGAAATGGAAGAACCGTTTCCGAGGTGGCAGGTGACAATCTTCGTATCGGTTCTGCCGAGCATAGCTGCTGCTCTGAGGCTTACGTATCTGTGGGACGTGCCGTGGAAGCCGTAGCGGCGGATCTTGTACTTTTCGTAGTACTCGTAAGGAAGCGCATAGAGGTATGCGTAGTCGGGCATGGTCTGGTGGAAGCCGGTGTCGAATACGGCAACCTGCGGAACGCCCGGCATAAGGGACTCGCACGCTCTGATACCGGTGAGGTTGTGGGGGTTATGGAGCGGTCCGAGTTCGATGCACTCCGTTATCGCTTCGATAACCTTATCGTCAACGATAACCGAACCCGAGAACTTCTCGCCGCCGTGGAGAACTCTGTGTCCTACTGCGGAGATTTCGGAAAGGCTCTTGATAACGCCGTGTTCCTTTGATACGAGAGTATCGAGAACGAGCTTTACAGCCTCTGCGTGGTTTGCCATCTGAATGTCAATTTTGTAGTCGTCTCTGCCGGGAACCTTGTGCTTGAAGTTGCCGCCGGCAATACCTATTCTGTCGCACTGACCCTTTGCGAGAACGCTGTCATCGGACATATCGAAAAGCTGATACTTTATCGATGAGCTTCCGGCATTGATTACGAGAATTTTCATTTGATACACCTATCCTTTATATTATTGTTTGCATGCAAATTTACAACAAGTAATTATACACCCAAATTCTTTTTTTTTCAAGTGTATTCCCTTATTTTTTTAAACTTGTTTACATTTGGTGCATTTTCTCGCATATTATGCTGTTATGCGCAAAACAGAGGCATAACGTCAAACGAAATGCCTCTGTCTGTATTTGGCAAAACAGGTATTTATCCGCCTATCAGATTCTTGAAAAACTGCGACAAATCTGAAAGCGTCACCGTTCCGTCACGGTTTGTATCCATCTGTGCGTAGGTCTTACGGCGTGAGATATTCTTTAAGAAGCACGTCAGGTCTGCCGCATTGACGACCTTATCTCCGTTGATATCTCCGATAACGGCGTTCGGATCATCAATTATCGAGAAGCGAATAATTCCTGCATTTCCTGCCGGGATATAGATATACTTATCCGTGACAAGAGCAAGATCCGGGTTGCTGTTTACCTTGATATAGCTCAGCAGAACGGCGTTCTCGATGTCTGTCACGTCTACTGCGAAAAATTCACCGCTCGTTCTGTTGCTTGCACAGAGGATACTTCCCTCAATTACCGTCTTGCCGGAAACATACAGCGTGTTTCCGTTTTCGTCCTTAGGCGGTTTATTGCCGCTTTTGTCTTTAACGACATATTTTGTAAGCGTATTAAGATTACTCAAGGTTTCATCGAGCGGATCAAAGACCATATGGGAACCCCGCAAATTTGCGATGACCTTATCACCGTAAGGAGCAATACCGTTCGACATCGGAGATGCACCGGTGATCTTTCTGCTCGCAACAAATGCGTGCGGAATCGCTCCGTTTTCGTCCTCGAGCATATCGATTACCTTCATAACGCCTGTATGCCACATAATTACGGCATATCTTCCGTCAACCAAACCGCTTGAGAACTGACGGTAATACAGAAGTCCCGTTGAACCGGAGTTGAACACGGTCTGACCGCTGTTGGCAGTTTCACCCGGAATGTCATCATATACAATACCTACAGGATTATCGAGATCTCTGAAATCTATCACTTCGGCATACTGTCCGCCGAGATGTACGAGAACATAATTTCCGTCTGTTGAAAGCAGCAGCTGCTTTGCCGGCTGGACGAAGGTTGAGTAATTTAAGAGCGACTTCTTGTTGGAAAGCCTCGTAAGAGTAACCTTATCTTCCCCGATACTGTAGATTGAAGTGCCGTTTCTGCCCTCAGCGGCATACAGTCTGTTTCCGAAGACCTTTACGTCTCCGACAATACCGCCGACATCGTAGTTCTTCAGAAGATTGAGATCCTCATCGTATATTCTTATTCCGCCAAAGCCGCAGGCGGCATATATTATACCGTCCTTTTCAGCTGCGGCATATGCCTGACCGCCGCACATTGTGTGTTCGTAGTTTGTAAGTGTATCGGCAAGAAAGTCGAAGTCATAAAACTCGCCAGCCTCGGTAAGAGTACCGCTCGGCTCCCTCTCCGCTGTTTTGAATACAAAGCTCTCTGCGCCGTACTCGGATGCATCGAATATGTGAAGGTCGGTTCCCGTTGCGGCAATATACATATATCCGTCGGTTACGGCAAAGCCTCCGATGGGAGATTTCAAAAAGCTGCTTGTGTCGTATGGAAAATGAAAATCCGATGTGACGGTTTCAATTCCGTGATGACCTTTATACTGATTATATCTTGCCGTTCCGCTCGGAATCACTACGGAAATATGTGAAAGCCGTATGGGACTTTCGGGATTGGTAACATCGTAAACGAATATACCGTTGAAGGTATTGCTCAAATATGCGTATTTCGTTCCGTTCCTTTCCGAAAGCTCCACCGTCCAATAGTCATCTCCGAGCTTATAGAACGTTCCGTCTATTCTCACTGTCGAAAGATATGTGTAACTGCCGTTCTTTATGTCCGAAACATCGAAAATATCCATGCCGTTTCCATAGCCCCAGCTGAGAGCTCCCTTGGGAGAGGTTGAGCTGTAACCGGGCGAATGATGTCCGGTTGCGGCATAGAGGATACCGTCCTTTATCTTTATGCCGTCGCCCTGTCCGGTAAGGGGAATGTTGACGATATTTCTCGGATTTGCGGGATTTGAAACGTCAAAGACCTGTACCTCTCTGTTTGCCCAGCAGCCTGCGTAAAGAAGTCCGTCGATTATCTCGCACGACTGTGCCTCACCGGAGTATATGACCGAGACATGGCGCGGTTTGTTTATATCCGAGATATCAATGATTTCGGTTCCGAAGGTACGGCAGGAAACAAAGGCATACTTTTCGGTCACGGCAAGACCCGTCGCCATTTCTATTGTATCATATGCCGCAGCTATGACGGGTTTTTCCTTATCGGTCACATCAATAATGTACATACCGCAATCACGGGCGGTGATTATCACAGCCTCCTTATCCGGCACAAGCCTTATCTGCCGAACCGTGCCGAGATTTTCTATGCCGGACTTCCAAACGGGAGCGGAGGGATCTTCCTTTATGGAAAGAATATCAAATGCACCCCCGTTTATGACGTAGAGATACTCACCGTCCGTATCCACATCGGTGGCACGGCCGATTTTTGACGCATCGCCGAAGCCGGTTGCGGAATCGTCAAGATCTATTTTCTTCCAGCCTTCCTCGGGGCAGAGAAATTGCCCGTGCTCAAGAGCGGCGATCGTTGTACTTTTTCCGTAATATGTGAGAGAAAGACCCGATACAAGTATATCTCCTCTTCTGTCCGCAATATCAAAACGCACTCCTCCGACATTCGATGTACAGCTGTACGGCACGCTGAATTTTGTCCACTGTGTGGGAACATAATATGTAAATGTCGTGTCACCTGCCACAGCACCGTTGTTATCTGAAAGAGAAATCTCAACCGGCATAACTCCGGTCAATGCCTTTGCGTAAAATTCAAGGTGTACGACATTTCCGCTTGTCTCTGCCATGCCCATACCGTCGAGCTTTGTGAAGGCCGCAAAGGAAGAAACATCGGAGGTTCTCGATATTTTCAATGCCGAGGTATACTCAAAGCCGTCAAATGCGATGCTTTCGGTTCCGACAGAACCTGTTGCATCGGACTCCGATACCGCCTTTGTGTTCTCAATAAAATTCTCGGGAGTTATCACTTTCTCCCCCTCCGTCGGAATATAGGTCTTTTCACCGGCAGGCACTATTCTCGCCGAACCTGTCGGAAGGTCGGAAAGCTGTACGTTTGTGCCGTAGTTTATTATTTCAAGATCAGCGATATACACCGTCTGAAGCTGCTCGCCGAATCTCATAATAAACTGATTCGGTACGTTTACAGCTTTTGCCGGAAGATAATAATACGTCCACTCTGCGGCGAGCGGATATCCGCTCCATTTGGTAAGAGTATCCGTATTAGTGTCGGAATCAAAGAATCGGTAACCTATTTTTCCCGGTCCTCCGACTGTCTTTGCTGCAAATTTCAGCATTATTATGTCATCAGCCTCTATATTTGTAACACTGTTTTTGAGTAAATACTTTATTGCGAGTGCATTGGCATTGACAACCCCGCTTGTATTTTGGGAAAGTGCCGTGATATCGAATTTCAGCGCCTTATCAAACGGCGCTTCATCGTCTGACGGCACATCGACCGCCTCAACTGTCATTGCCGCATCGCCCGAAATTACATTGTACAACGCACTTAACTCCTCGCCGCTTCGCATAACAAATGTTTCTGCCGAGAGAGCAATGCTCTTAACCTTACCGTCAAGCTCTTCCGGAACTCCGTCCGCCGCCGAAAACAACGTACCTGAGATAATTCCGAACATCAATGCTATGCTAAGCAGCTCAATCAGAACGTTCTTTTTCAAGGTGTTTCATCCTTTCCGATACATAACATATTAGCCGTAAGCTCATACGGACAGCAAGAGTAAACTCACAGCTTCTTGCGGTAATTGTAACATTTTTTACGCATTAAGTCAATGCGTTTTAGGTCATTTTTACTTTAGATTTCAGTCAAAGGGTCATCACAAGCAAAAAAACGGGCAGAGACAACGGTTTAAACGCAACTGTCATCTCTGCCTTTATCTATCGCAAGCGTAAGGTGGTGTCGTCCTCCGCTTCCGAAGCAAAATTATTTGTAGACCTTTATAAGGGTTGCAAGCTTTTCCTCGAAGGTGGACTTGTTCGCCATCCAATAAGAAGCGAGGGTATTCTGACCGCTCATTACAAAGCTTGTCGGACTGAAGCCGATTGCCTGATCCATAAACTTTGCGGAGTTTTTGATTATCGGAATCATCTGCTCCGACTCCATATCACGGGTTGACTTTATCGTGAGGACGATATCGTAGTAGGTGGGAAGAACAATCTCGCTTCCGTAATACGCCCAAGTTTCGAGCGTTGCGCCGACAAGGTCGTAGCGGTCGGGGTCGAGAGTTACGGGGATATACGTAAGGCATCCTATATTCGCACTTCTCGAATAGTAGCTCTCCTGCTCCTCGTTGAGCTTGGGGTAAGGAACGAATCCGAAGTCGTCCTCCATATCGCTGTAGCCCTGAAGGTGGTGGAAGAAGCCGTCAACGAAGAGAAGATTTCCGCTCTTGAAAGCGTTTCTGTAAACCGCCGACGACGCACC
Organism: uncultured Eubacteriales bacterium; assembly: GCA_934444485.1. Classification (GTDB taxonomy): domain Bacteria; phylum Bacillota; class Clostridia; order Oscillospirales; family CAG-382; genus CAKSUT01. The sequence continues at coordinate 24,143 of CAKSCN010000014.1, forward strand.
CTCGTACACCGCTCCGGGGTTGGCGAACACCTCGATCATTGCGTCGATTACGGCGTTCTGCTGCTGCGAATAAATGTTGAGTACGGGCAGTCCCTTGTCGTCCTTCTTGAGCGTTTCGCCGCCGTAACCGACATAGAGCGCCGGAATCTGCTCGTACTGCCAGCCGTTGAAGCCGTAGCGGTCGTTGTCAATATCCATCTGACCGTCGCCGTTGAGGTCTTTTGTCGCTTTCTGTATGTACTCGACGAATTTGTCGTGCGTCCACGTTCCGTCAAACACCATCTGATACGGGTACTCAAGCTCAAGCTCATCCATGAGGTTCTTGTTGAATATAAGGCACTCCGTATTCGTGAAGGTATCGATATTGTAGTCGCCGGTCATGGCGAAAATCTTGTTGCCGAACGTAATGTCTCTTATTGCGTTGGAATACCACCACGGCTTTTCGATGTTTATGTACGGAAGCGTATTCCAGTCAACGAACATTCCCTCGTTTATGAGTCCCGGCATACCGGTGTGCTGAACGTGGAAAAATGCGTCGTAGGTCTTGTCACCGGCAAGTATGAGAGAGGATATTTTGTTAGTTTCGGTGCTCTGATCGCCGCCGGAGGTTGTGAGCGTGCTTCCGACTATATTGAAATCTATGCCGAGACGGTTCTTTACTGCCTCGTTTCTCTCGTAGCATTTATCGAGAAGAAGGTCGTCGCTCGGCTCATCGGCACGAAGAAATCTTGCGCTTGCGCTGTAAGCGACGTACATATTGAAGGTTTCGCCGTCAAAGCGAACATCCGCCGGTACTCCGAGAGCGTCCGCATCGTCACTGCCGCCGTTGTTTTCCGTTACCTCTCCGTTTGACGGTTCCGTGCCGCCGGGTGTCTTGCCGCCATCGTTTTCATTCTTCGCACACGACGCCGCAGAAAGGACAAACGAAGCGCAGATAAGAGCGGAAAGTATTCTTCCGAAAAGCTTATTGTTCATGTAATAAAAGCACTCCTCACAAATTATTCGCCGTAAGGCTGTATCGATATATACATTATACACATGATTTTCCGCAAAGTCAATAGAAAACTGCGCACCTTTGCCATATTAATCAAAATAGTATACTTTCATTTCAAAATAGTGTCTTATTCGGCGTCTGTTTTTGAAAATGCACTTGACTTACGCCGCAGTGTATGGTAAAATGTTCCTACATTAATCTTACGGAGGACAATACTTTGAAGTATACATACAGAATTTCACGTCTGACGGACATCGAAAAAGCGGAGAAAGCGAGAATCGCAAACAACAACTGGAACATGAAAAGCGTACCGGAGGTTTACTTTCAGGCGGCGTTTGACGGAGAAAATCTCATCGTCGAAATGACCTGCCTCGAGTCGAATCCTCTGACACGCTACACGAAGAATTACGACCCCGTTTACCTCGACAGCTGCATGGAGTGTTTTCTGTGCCTTTCGCCCGAGGAGTCGGAGAGATACGTAAACATCGAGACAAACTCGAGCGGTGCGGTGATATGCAGTGTGGGAAAGGGACGGAACGACAGAGAGTCGGTTTTAGAAAAGTACGGCATTCTGCCGCAGGTGACTGTTACGAAAAAAGATGACCGCTGGT
>CAKSCN010000015.1 GCA_934444485.1 uncultured Eubacteriales bacterium
CTTCTGAGTACCGCCCCAGCACTTCTTCATGACGGGGTCTTCATCCTCCCAGCCGAGATCGGGCTCGTTCCATATTTCCCAGTACCTTATGCCGAAATGATGACCGTTTGCCCAGCCCTCGTTCATGTGACGGATAATGTGTTCGCAGATAACCGCCCATTTGTGAAAATCGGGGGGAGGGAGCGTGCCGTATTTCTTCGATTCATGCTCTATTCTTGAACCGAGTCTGTAGAAAACCTCAGTGCCGGCAAGCTCTATTACCTGCATATATTCATCGGTGAGCTGAAAATCGTATGCATCGGGATCTTCGGGATCTCTCGAAAAGTCGGGGAATATCATGTGTACATCAACCGTGTGCGGACCGCCGTAGGTCGCATAGAAAGACGCATCGTGCGTACGTGCGAAAGGAATGCCGGCGTCCTTGTAAAGACCGAGATTCGAGACTCTCTGATCCTCCGTAAGCTTGTGTGACGGACCGTTGTTTACCGAGTGCATAGGCTTAATTTTTCCGCATTCGTATGCGAAATCAACCTTTATGTTCATCATATTCGAGTACCTCCTGATGCCGTGGCATCTCTTTATTATACAGTATGTATACAAAACACAGTATAGCATTTGACGCAAAATATGTCAATACATTTCGGAACGAAAATTTTTCGTAATAAAAAAGCGTGCCGATTCCCGACACGCCCCGAGACCTTGCAAAAGCTTTCCGCTTTGCGCCGCACCGTCTTATTCCGCATTCTTCGCAAACTTTTTCGGACTGCTTCCGACTCGCTCCCGAAAGGTTCGGATAAAGTGGCTCTCATCCACAAAGCCGCATTCGTGAGCCGTATCCATTACCGTAAGTCCGCCGGTGAGCATTCGCATTGCGTTGCTTATACGAACGTCTATTATGTGCTGTTTTATTGTCTTGCCGATAATCTCTTTGAAGTCGTCGTTGAGCTTTGTCTTGCTGACGTAAAAGCGGCGTGAGATGTCGTCCACGGTAAGCTCTGACGAATAGTTTTCCGATATGTAGCTCAATACGTTTCCGATATATCCTATCTTTCCCGGATCGGAGCGGTTTGTCTTTATCGGTATTTTCTTCGGCGCCTGCTCTGCCAAAAGGTCAAGCAAAAACGCAAAAAACCTTTCGTACTGCGCACTTGTCGCATGAGTGCGGGGAAAAAGGCGGAGCACCGAGAGAATTTCCTCACCCTTTGCGTCAACAAGCGGTATTATGGTAAGGTTATCCGAAAAAAGCTCACGGCACTTCATCGCCTCCGGATTGAATTTGGCAAGGAAGCTCTCGTTGAAGTGGAACTTGTATCTTTCGTAAGGCTCGCTCCCGGAGGATATCACCTTGTGAAAGCTGCACGGCGCATGAAAAAGCACGCACGGATAATCGCAGTCGAGAGTCGTTCCGTTGTTTATGACCGATATTTTGCCGCTTACAACGCAGTTTATCTCATAGTGCAGATGAAAGTGCATCGTACCTATCATACTGCCTATGGAATAAGCCGCATTCAAATCTTCGCTGATATAGTTGTAGAAAATTCTGTCGAGTGCCATACAGACTCCTTTAATCTACCTGTGACAGGTCGAGAAAATAGAAGATGTGGTTGTCGTCCGTTCCCTCGTACATAGTATACCGACCGAGCATATAGCCGCTCTGCGGAAGTCCCTTTATGAGTGTGGGGGATTCGTATTCCGTTGTGAAGGTGAACTCAATGCCGCATTCGTCGAGTACCGACTGTAAGAGTATGTCGCTCTTGCCGTGCGGAAACGAGAGAGCTTTCGGCTCATATCCGAGAGCCTTTTCCATTTCTTCGCAGTCACGGCGGATACGTTCGACGTACTCAAGCTCGGTTTCGTCGTCGTGCTTTAACATATTGTCGTAGCAGGTCAGGGAAAGCTCAAACTCGGGCGATTGGTGCAAATCGTAGGTGTGACTCTGCACCTCAATAATACCGCCGGCGTTTAGAGCTTCGTTGTCCTCGGCGCTGAGATGCGGATAACAGGGGTTTGCCGTTTCCTTGTAGTATGTGTCTCCGATTGCCGAGCCTACAGTGAACACCGTCGCACGCATTCCGTATTTCTCGAGTATGGGGAGCGCAATTTCGAGGTTGCTCTTGTAGCCGTCGTCAAAGGTGATGAGAACAGACTTCTTGGGAAGATCTATTCCTCTGTAAATATAGTTCTCGAGGTCTTTTATCGTAACCGCCGTGTACCCTGACTTTGCAACCTTTGCAATCTGCCTCTCGAAGACCTCGGGGGACACTATGGAGGCATTCGTCACTTCGTCCGATATGTGGTGGTACAGAAGTATGGATATCTTCTTCGTGTACGCCGATTCGTCACGCTCAAGTCCGTAGAAGCCGTCAATATGTTCGGCGTAGTTTTCGGAGGTGACGAAAGTGCCGAAGTCGTTGGGAATGTAGACGTCCTTCGTGCCGAATACCCTTGCCGCAGCCATTTTGCCGACGGCGTTTCTGAAATGCGTTTCGTCGTAAAAGTATCTCGGGTCAAGGCTTACACTGCTCACCGCAAAGTCCCAGAAGCCTCCTGTGGCGTCCGCAAGAGTACGGTAAAATTCCGCAATGTCTGCCTTTTGAAAGTAGAGAAAATAGTCGTAGTAAACGGGAGCGGTCACGACGATAAGATTTACGCCCATGTTGTCGCACATCTCTTTTATACGGCGCACCGACTCCGCATTGTCCGCAATGTGGGGCATGGTGTATTCGTACTTCGGATAATTCTTGAAAATCGGATACGCTTCAAGGTAACTCTTAAGGTCGGATATAGGCTCGGCGTCACGCTTGCGCTTGTCATAAGCACCCGTTTCGGCGTCGAAAACATCGAAAACCTCGCTCAGGTACTTGTCCTCAAACGCCGCCGCACGTATCTTGTTGAAAGCGTACATCGGGTTTGCAAGCATATAGCGCAGGTAGAACGCAGTGTCCGATTCTCCGCTGACATGACTGTGCAGGCTGTCGGTGAGAGAGCCGCTGTTCGTACCGTACGAGACGGCGTTGCCGAGATACACGTTTAAAACGATGTTCTTGACCGTGCGGTTTTCGAGCAGGTATTTGACGCTTTTCTCGACGTCTGCCATATCCGCACCGTACATTATCATGTTGTAAAACTTTGCGTCGAGAGCCTTTCCGAAATCGTCGGTCGGGAAAGAGCTTGTTGACGAACAGCCGATGAGATAAGAGTCGTAATCCTCGCCGTGTTCCTCAATGTACGCCGTTTTTGAGGTGCGGGGATTGTTCGTCATGTCGTAAGAGTACCAGTCAAAAACCTTGTCTCCGAAAATTCCGAACGGATCGGAAACAACGTTCAGAACCGCAATGAAAACAAATATTGTCAGAAAGGCGCATATTGCAAGTACGCACCATTTTTTTGAATTCAAATCCGTTCCTCCTTGCATCAAAACTGCTTGTAGATAAATTCGGGGGAAATGTATCCGCTGCGGTATATTCCCAGGAATACGACGACCGCAACCGAAACCGCCATGAAAACAAAGGTGAGAAATACTCCTTTTTTCTCGATGCGCTCGGAAAGGGGAATGCCGTTTTCCTCAAACAGCTCGAGTATGATGAGAACTGCGGTCATGAAAACGACAACGCCTATGTCAAACGCCGCAAGACCAAAGCTCCCGGGAAAGGACGCCGCAAGACGATCGAGATCGAAATCGGAAAATGTGCGTGCCATCATGGAAAACGCATCGTGAGCGGTGGCGGCTCTTGTTATATATCTGCCGAGAAACACCAAAACAGCGGTTCTTGCAACGCAGAACAAACGGTAAGCCTTGCCGTCTTTTATGTGAAGCGCACCTTTTATTTTCACAAACAGAGGCTCCGAGAGAAGAGCCGCCGTTATAAGCACGCCGTTCCACAAGCCGAAGACGATGTACTTAGCATTCGCTCCGTGCCATATGCCTATTACAAAGTATATGAGAAAGGTCGCCGCAGACGTGGGAAGAATTTTGCCGGCTCTGCCCTTGAAGTGCTTTCGTGTGAAACGACCCAGTGCGCCGAACGGCTTCGAGAGGGTGATGGGATAGAAGAGATAATCCTTCATCCATGCGCCGAGAGTTATGTGCCAGCGTCTCCAGAAGTCGGTGAGAGTGTTCGCAAAGAGCGGACGGCGAAAGTTCTCCGCCATAACAACGCCGAAAAGTCTTGCCGTACCCCGCATTATATCAATGCCTCCGGAAAAGTCGGTGTAAAGCTGTATGCAGTAAAAGAGAACGCCGACTGCAATCTCCGCACCGCCGAAATCCGTGTAAGAATCGATTATCGCACACGCCGCAACAGACGCACGGTCGGCAATTACAAGCTTCTTGAAAAGTCCTCGTGTTATGAGCTTGAAGCCCTCACGGAAGTTATCAAAGTCAAAGCCGTTTCCACCGAGAAGCTGTTCGGAAAGAGCGTCGTATCTTCCGATAGGTCCTTGAATCATCTGCGGAAAGAAGCACACAAAGAGAAGATACTTCGCAAAGTTCCGCTGACAAACCGCCTTTCGCCGACCGACGTCTATAACGTAGCTTGCCGACTGAAAAATGTAAAAGGATATGCCTAAAGGCAACGCTATCGAAAAGTCGCCCATGCCGAATGACGTGAGTATCGGACACGCATATTTGAGTACGAAAAGCAGTCCGAAATTCAGGGCAAGACATACTCCGGTTATCGCCTTTTTGCGTGACTTTGCTCTCTTTTTCGCTTCATCCGAGAGCTTTTCGCTTTTTAACTCACGGTCAATGAGAAGTCCTGCGGCGTAGGTCGTAAACCCGGTAAACGCAAGATACAAAAGCAGATACGCACCGCCCGACGCATAAAAGACAAGGCTCAGCGCAAGAAGCACTGTCCACCGCAGACTCTTCGGAAAAGCGTAGTACGCCGCAAGCCCTATTGCGACAAACAGCGCAAAGCTTATGCTTACAGGAGACATCAGTTGTTACCGCCGATAAGCGTAAGAATTGCGTCGAGAGAGTTGAAGTTCTCCGGGGCAATGTCCTCAACCTCAATTTCAGCACCGTAGGTCGAAACAAGCTCGCTTATGATTGCAACGAGGTCGAAAGAATCAATTATGCCGTCGTCTATGAGCGACTCCGAGTCGAGGTCCGCACCGGGGCATATTTCCGAAATGAGTTCTCTTAACTGTTCCTTTGTGATGTTCATATTATCTTTCCTTCCGTTTGATAAGTTAATCGGTCTGTTTTTTGATATATACGTAAGAACGTCTGGCGAGACGCACAAAACCGCATTTTTCGTAGAGCGATAAAGCCGCCGTGTTGCCTGAGCCCGTCCATACCGTCGCTTTTTTGTCCGAATGTGCCGACAGAGCCGCCGACACAAGCTTTTCTCCTATGCCCTGACGGCGAAAATTTCCGTTTACCGCAAGCTGCTTTATCGCAAACTCCTTTTTGCCTATTCCGCACCTCAGAACACCTTTGACGCCGCCGTAATCGCAGAACGCAAACACACAGCCGTTTTCGGCGTCTGACGAAAATTCCGAAAAGGTCGGCACACAGCCGGTAACGGGAGAGAGGGAGTCCTTCAGCACATCGTACATTTTCCGCACATTGGGGCAAGATGTTGTAATGCGTGCGTCATTGCATATTTGCGGCTCCGTACCGCATACCGCTTTTTCAAGCATTGTGCGCTCGAGAATGCACTCAAAGCCGCCGCCCGTTACAATATCACGCAGTCTTGTCTCGGCTTCGTTCATATGACCGTTGTCGTAAACCGGTATCTCCGTGACAACGCTCAATTCACCGCACACGTCCGTGAAAGCCGGGAGATTGATGTCACCGTTGACATAGAAATTCAGAATGCACACGCCGTCTCTTTTACGCAGAAGAAACAGGGAGTCGCTGCGCTTTTCGTAATACAGACGTCCCTCGTCTATGTCAAAGGTAAACGAGGACGCCGTAAAGCAGTTTGTTGCAACTCCTCGCTTCATGGACGCCATTATGAGCCTTGAAAGCTCCTTTTTGTCGGTAATTTTCTCAATCATTTGCCGATAAGCTCCGTCGTAAACTTCCTTTTGGAAGTGTCCTCTTACCCGATATCGCACAGCATATGTGTTCCTTTTCGAGATTTTCCTTTGTTACTTTTATGTAATCCAACAAATTCACCTCAGTCCGCTTTTTGTTTTTCCGAGAAGTACTCCTCACGAAGCTTCACCCTGTCAATTTTCCCGTTTGCGGTATACGGCATACGGTTCTTGAACCTGTAAATATTCGGAAGCATATACTTTGGTACGGACAAAAGCATGAGCTTTGTCATTTCTTCCTTTGACACGGAATCTCTGTCCGTCTCGACTGCGGCAACAATTCTGTCGGCGTCCGCATCAAAAAAGCAAGCCGCATTGCGGACGAAATCAATTCCGATGAGTGCGTTCTCAATCTCGCCAAGCTCTATTCTGTACCCCATGTGCTTTATCTGACCGTCCTTGCGTGCGAGAAAGACAATATCGCCGTTTTTGTCGTATATGCCTATGTCGCCCGTGCGGTAAATTATGTCGGAGTACCCGTTTACGTGCGGATTCTGTACGAAAGCCGCCGCCGTTTTTTCGGGATCGTTGTAGTAACCCTTCGCAAGTCCCGTTCCCCTTACGCATATCTCGCCCGATTCTCCGCCGTGTGCGTCACGGAGTCCGCCGTCTTCCTCCTCGACCCAAAGCATTACCTCCATGTTTCGGCACGCCTTTCCTATCGGTACGGATTCTCCGTCGGCAAAGTCTCTGTCAACAATAAAGCAGGTGCAGTCAACCGTAACCTCCGTCGGTCCGTAAAGGTTTACGTATTTCACGTTCGGAAGATTGCGTCTCCACGCATTGAGCTGTTTTCCCCTGAGAGCCTCGCCGCCGAGTACGACCGTGCGCAGATGAGAAGGCTTCTTTTTCTCGAGTATGCCCGAGTTTGCGATAAGATTGAACGCCGAGGTCGCCCACGTTACGGCGCTGACACGGTTCTTTTCGAGAAAATCAATAAGAAGCGGCGGGAACATGAAGAGCTTCTTCGGAATGATGAAGTCCGTCGCTCCGTGGCGAAGCGTGAGGTATATGTCCTTGACCGACGCATCAAAGAAAAACGGAGCTTGGTTGGCGAAAATGTCGTCGGACGAAAAGCCTATTTCGTCGGTCATCCATTCGATAAAGTCTATGACGCTCCTGTGAGACACGACAATTCCTTTCGGAACGCCCGTCGAGCCGGAGGTGTGAATGATGTACATAGGGTCGGTGTCGATAACTCTGCGGCGTATTCCGTCGAGAAGCGAAAGATCGGATTCCGTTGCATTCTTGCCGCTGTCGGAAAGCGAAAGAGCCGGCACTCCGGGGAAAACCTTTTCTGCAAAGTCACTGTACTTTTCTCCGTCCGGGCAAAGCACAAGCGATGGAGAAAGATTCTTTGCAAGTGCCGACGCTCTCGAAACCGGCATTTCCGAGTCTATGGGAACGTAGAAACAACCGGCGTAAAGCGTGCCGAGAAAACCGACAATGCAGTCGAGACTTCTGTCACAGAGAACGGCGACGGGCTTCCTTATTTCTCCGACGGCATGAAAAATCTCTGCGCCGAGCTTCTTTGCACGTGCGGAAAGCTCACTGTAGCAGACAGAGCCTTTTTCGTCCGCAAATGCGATTTTGTCGGGAAACTTTGCAGCGGCGTTTTCAAGCCAACTCAATACATTCGTTATATACATATTTTCCTCCGAAAAGAGAAATGGTCTGCATTCTGCAATTTGCGTACCGGTGTTTTGACGCATCAATATACAGAATACAGTATACCACATAATTCGCCGAAAGTCAACATATAAAATTTTACCGTTTGCCGTTGCAAAAAAAGGGTATGCGACACCGATTTTTGAAGTGCAAAATTAAAATTATGCAAAAAATATTTTAAATGTTACATTTAACACTTGATTTTACTCAAATTTTGCAATATAATAGACCCGGCAATTCAAAAATGAGCATTAATCCCCGAAGTGCTGCGGCTTATTTACGTCACGGCATTTTAATATACGCCGAACCGCCCGGAGCGGTGCGCAAAAAGGAGCAGAGCAATGTACTATTCTGAAATGACGAAGAGTGAACTTGAGAATGAGATGAAAGAGCTTCATGCCGAGTACGGCAAAATACTCGAAAAGCACTTGAGCCTTGATATGTCGAGAGGAAAGCCTGCCGCTGATCAGCTTAATCTGTCCGAGGGAATGCTTTCGGCAATAGAGTCCAACGACGAATGCTTCACAGAAAAGGGAACCGACTGCCGAAATTACGGCATAGTTGACGGTATTCACGAGGCGAAGGAGCTTTTTGCGGAAATACTCGGCGTCGATCAGACAGAAGTTATAGTCGGCGGCAACTCAAGTCTCAATCTCATGTACGATCAGGTTGTCCGCTGTCTCATATACGGAGTCTGCGGCGGTACGGGACCTTGGATAAGAGACAGAGTGAAGTTTCTCTGCCCGGCTCCCGGCTACGACAGACACTTCGGCATATGCCAGTCTCTCGGAATTGAAATGATAAATGTGGACATGACTCCCACGGGACCCGATATGGATCAGGTTGAACAGCTTGTCAAGGATCCCCACGTCAAGGGTATATGGTGTGTGCCGAAGTACAGCAACCCCGACGGAATAACATATTCCGACGAAACCGTAAAGCGTTTTGCGGCACTCACTCCTGCGTCTCCCGACTTCAGAATTTTCTGGGACAACGCATACTGCATTCACGATCTCTACGACGAGGGCGACGAGCTTCTCAATATCCTCGATGAGTGTAAAAAGGCGGGGCATCCCAACCTCCCGTTTATTTTTGCCTCCACCTCCAAGATAACCTATCCCGGCTCCGGAATCTCGGTAATGGCGGCGTCGGTTGAGAATATCGAGCATATCAAGAGCATTCTCACGTACCAGACCATAGGCTACGATAAGATGAATATGCTCCGCCACGTGCGCTTTTTCGGAAACGCCGAGGGCATGAAGAAGTACATGAAGAAGCACGCCGACATTCTCCGTCCGAAGTTTGAAACCGTTCTTGAGTGTCTCGACAGAGAGCTTGCACCGAGAGGAATAGGGGAGTGGAAGAAGCCTAAAGGCGGTTACTTCATCAGCCTCAACGTCCCCGACGGCTGTGCGCTGAGAGTCGGAAAGCTTGCCAAGGAGGCGGGTATCACAATAACGAAAGCCGGCGCAACTTTCCCCTACGGCGTCGATCCCCGTGACAGAAACCTGAGAATTGCGCCGTCCTTCCCGAAGATAGACGAGCTCAAGACGGCGATTGAGGTGCTTTGCGTTTGCGTGAGAATTGCGGCGGTAGAAAAGCTTCTCGAAACAAAGTAAACAGAATAATTTGACCGCAGGGCGTAAATGAGCGTTCTGCGGATTTTTTTACGCTTTAGTAGGCGTGGCGTCGGTTTACGCTTCTCTTCCGCTTGAATATCGGCATAAAAATTCCCCGCCGAACCGTTAAGCCCGGCGAGGTTTTGCTTGTTTTACCTTATTCAGTTTTTGCCGTAACCGTAGTTGGTCTTGATGAACGCAAGGTCTTCGATTGTCACCGTGCCGTCCTCGTTTATGTCGGTGACGTCCTTGAGACGCTTTGCCGCTCCGGGGTCGAACGCTCTTATCACACGGATGAAGTCGTCAACGTCAATGACTCCGTCTCCGCAGATGTCAGCGTAGCTTCCGACTATGTCGCCCGCAACGAGAAGTGCTTTGCCGAAGCTGTTCTCTCCGCCTGCCGTTACCGATACAACGGACGAGGTGTACTTTGCGTAGCCGTTCTTTTCGATGGTGACGTAGTAATCGCCCTCTTCAAGAGAACCGAAGCTGTAGGAAATCTCGGAATCACTGCCGCCCTCCGGCTCTGTGTATACCGCAGTTTCAACCGCATTTTCACCGTCAACCCTGTAAAGCGTTACCTTTGCGGCGCTTGTGAAGTCGTAGCCGTCGGAGGCTGCCGTTCTTGTCGTCACCGCATTGTCGGATACCTTGATGAAGCTTCCCTCGGCGTTTATCCCGGTGCTTTCGCCGAATACCGCATAGAAGGTCTTGTCCTCGGTACCCATTATAAGGTCGTCCGCCGTAATAGGTGCGCCGCCGACTGTCAGCGACCAGTGACTGAAGCTTTCGCCGTCCTTCTTGGGCTTCTCGGTCGGGAGAGCTATTGTCGCACCGTTTTCGTAAACGTAGGTCTTGTAATCGAGGTTTACAGACTTTGTTTCGAGCTTGTAATCTCCGCCGTACCCGGTGTAATAGGTCTTTTCCTCTGCGGAGTAGGGGTTGACGAAGGTTGCGGTGTTCGGAACATCGACAAGCTTAAACTCGGCGTAACCCTTTCTGCCGCCCTTTATCGCAAAGCCGCAGAAGTCAGCGATATAACCGTTTGCTTTATATCCGCCGGTGTAGTCCGTGAAACGCTGTCTTCCGACGCATACAACCGTGTGTTCACCGTATTCAAGGTCTGTTTCGCTGACGGGGAACAGATAGTTCTGAACAAAGTTGTCGTTTCTCCAAGTATCGAATGTTGTCGTCGGAGTTGTAGAGCCGTCAACATACACGTCGATGTATGCATAGAAACGGCACAGATAAGACCATACAAAAGCATTTGTACCGGTGAATTTGAAAGCATAGCGAGGAACCGAGCCGCCCTCGGCGTATCCCTTTATGCTCCAACCGTTAAATGTCATATCTTTGAGCTTTTTGTAATCCTCTCCGGTTGTGCTTGAATTAACTCGGACGATGTGTTTGTCTGTGTCAACGGTTTCGTCTATTCCGTCAAAGCTCTGAACAGTCTTCTCGGCATTCGGATTGAGCGTCTTTGCGCAGAACTCGTTCGTGAAGTAGTCGGTTATGCACTTTGCGTATACCTCGTTGCCCTTGACGTCGGGGTGTACCCAGTCGGAGAAGTAGGTGAGCCAGCTTGCGTTTTCAGCCTTAATTTGGTTCGATATCACCTTTCCTACGTCGATGTACGGAATGCCGAAATCCTCGGCGAACTTTCTGTGGTAGGTGAGGGTGGGGAAGTCGTTCGCAAACTTGTTTTGGTCGGTCGTGAGGATGAACATGAAGTTTGCGTAAGGGTTTGCGTCGAGTACTTTCTTGAGAACAACCTTGAGATTTTCTCTTATTTCATCCTCTTCGTAATGCTCGTAAGCGTCGTTTATCGCAAATTCGATGAAGAGAAGGTCGGGAGGAGTTGTGCCGAGCTTGAGATCCTCCGTCGCTCTGTATGCGGCGAAACGTGTGCCTGTGCCGTTTATCGCACCGTTTACCTCGGTTATCTTCGCACCGAAGCTCTCTGCGAACCAGTCACGTGTGAGACCTCTCCAGGAGAGTGCGTTTCTTGTGTCCGTACCGTACTTTGAAAGACCGTCGCCGAAAGTGATCGAGCCGCCGAAGTAGCTTACTGTTGCGTTTCCGCTCATGAGTGCGTTGTAGAAATTCTGATAGTAGGAGGTTTCGTAAGCGTCACGCCATACCGCATAGAGCTTTACGTCGCTCGTACCGGCAACCTTAAACGACGGGAAGGTCTTGTCGCCGTCGGGAGTTTCGCTCCAGCCGGTGAATATCTTGTCGCCGTTGGTGGCGTCAACCGTTCTCGGGAGTGCGACAAGGTCTCCGGCGGAGGTCTTTATTGTTTCGGGAACAGTACCGGTACCGCCGTTGAGGTCGAAGCTTATGTCGGTAATGCCGTAGCCGATGTTGAATACCGTTCCTGCCTCGGGAGCGGCTACCGTGAAGTGCTTGAGTCCGTCGGAGTCTGTGGTGTAGGTTTCGTAAACAACGCCGTTTGCGATTATCTTGGGATACTCGGTCGCAACGTCGAAGCCCGTGAGAACGCTCAATTCGTTTACGTTTGCCGTTACCTTGCCCTCGGAGCTTGATTTTACGACTATCGCCTTGTCGTCTCTTACCGTGAAGCCTTCGCCGATACCGTTGTTGAAGATAACGACTCTCGTCGCCTCGGGGTCAAGACCGCCTCTGTTTATGGTCTTTCCGGGGAAGGTACCGCCGTTTATCTCGAAGATGTTGACTCCAGACTGCATAACTGCCTCATGCGTGTAGTCGCCGCCGTAATTGCCGCCGTTTCTTGTGGTGGTGTAGAGGTTGTTTACCGTACCGCCGTTTATCACGAAGAGCATTGTTCCGTCCGAACCGCCTTTGCCGCCGGAACCGATTAACAACTCGTTTATCGTACCGCCGTTGATTGTCACGGTGGCTTTTCCGGTAAATACGGACTTGGGGTTGGATTCGTGGTTCAATGCAAGTCTTTTAATTGTGGGAGTGCCGCTTATGTTTATCTTTACATCGCCGGATGAGCTGCCGTAGTTGTTGCCGGCATAGACAAGTCCGATGTCTCCGCTATTGATGTTTATCGTGCTGTCAATGTCGGAAAGCGCCGTGTAGTCGTGCTGTGCTATGGTGTAGTTCTTTGTCGCCGCCGTGCCGTTCTGCGTATAGCTTCCGTCGAAGGTAACGCCTGCGCCTATCGTGAGATTCTGTCCGTTGATGCGAAGCGGAACCTCCGCACCGTCGCATCTGCCGAGAATTATATCGGAAAACTCGACTTCACCCATGAGTACCGCTCTGTATGAGATGAATTTCGATGTTTCGTCGTAGCCTGTGATTCTGAGCGTGCCGCCGTCAAGTGAGAGCTTTTCGCCGTTTGTTGAGGTGTATGTGCCGACTACCTTTATCCAGTCGCCTTCCTTGCAGAGAGCCGCAGCGGCGGACAGGGTTTTCTTCGGAGCCTCGGGGGAAAGTCCGTTGTTAGAGTCGGAACCGCTGTCGGAAACGTAAACGTAGCTTCTTGTATCGACGAACACCGAGAGACCGAATGCGCAGTGGTTTCCGTCGGGCTTTCCGAGAGCGTACAGACGGAGCTTCTTTGCACCGTCGGGAATGTTTACGTTGAGAACGTAGTAATCGTCCCACGTAAGCTCGGGAGTTTCTGCGGCTATAACGCCGTCGATTTCAACGTAGAACGTGGCGTTGTTCTTGCTGTACCACGATGAGCCGTTGTGATGGTCTCGTCCGGCAACCGCGATGAATTTGTTTGCCCCTGCCGGAATGTCGGCTGTGTAAGTCGAGAATGTGTCGGTCGTGCCGGCATTAACCGCAACGCCCTTTTCAAACTCCGTGTTTGCGACATTCATCTTTATTCCGTCGCCGCCGAGGGATTCGTCAAGCTTGCGGTAGCTTCCCTGCGGCGTGGGATTGAGGTCGGAGAAGTAAGCGACTATATTGAGTTTTGAAACATCCGGGAGTATCTGCGAGGGATCGAGCATGAAGCCCGCATTTCCCCATGCAACGTGGTTGCTGTCTGCATAGCCGATGGCGTAGAGAGATACCTCCGACGCTCCCTCGGGAATGCCTACTCTGAATACGAACGAATCGTCCCATCCAAGTACCGGCGAGGAAGCGGCAACAACACCGTCAAATTCAACAAAGAACTGAGCCGTTCTGCTTTTTGCTCCGTTGTCACGTTCACGTCCTGCGACTGCGACAAAGTATTTTACTCCAGACGGAATTTTTACTGTTACCTTGGGATAGCCGTCCTCAGGACCTGCGTTCATGCCGATACCCTTTTCGTAGGTTACGCCGGCGATATCTATTGTTTTTCCGTTTACCGATTTGTCGATTTGTGTGTAGTTGGAGAGAGCCCCGGATTTTGTGACCTCAAGGTCGGATAAGAAGTAAGCGATTTCGGACGCATCGGGAGCTTCGACAACAAATTCGTAGGTCTTTGTGTCCTCCGCCAAAATGTCGTCGCTTTCCGTGAGAACAAGGTATGCTTTTACGGTGAACGAGCCGCTTCCGTCGTCCTCAACCTGAATGCCGTCTGCACCGGAGTAGATAACCGCATCGGCGACGGTGGAGTCTTTGCCGAGCGAGTACTTCACGGAAACTCTGTCGTAGCGGCTTATTTCGGGAGAGGTTATGTAGAGCCTTTCACCTGCCGACCATGTTTTCGAGGACGGGTCGGGAAGAGAAACAGAGGCGGTAACGTCGTATGCCGACATTTCTCCGAGGTTGTAAGCATTCTTGTAACCGAGTGCCGTGAGCGAGAGAACCGCCTGCGCACTTCTTTTTGCCGAAGAGCAGTATGCGACAAAGACCGTGTTCCTGTCGGGGTAAAGGCTCTCTATCGTGTCGATTATCGAGGTGTATTCTATATTTACCGCACCGTCTATGTGACCTGCGACGTATTCCTCCGCACTCCTTACGTCGAGAAGAACTGCGCCCTTGCCGACGAGATTTTGTGCGGTAAGTCCGCCGATTCTGTTTTCCACATCAGCGGTGCTTACCGAAAAGGAGAGAGGATAGGAGTGTGTCGTAATTTTGCTGAGAATATTTCCTTCGGCGTCGGAAACGTAAACCTTGACCTTGCCGGAGGTGAAGCCTTCGGGAATATCCGCCGTGACCGATACCTTGGAAAGCTCATTTGTGAGAGCTATGTCGGACGCCGCAGAGGACACTGTTCCGGTACTGCCTATATATTCGAGGTTAAGCTTTGCCGCCTTGTCAGCGGAGCTTCTTGCTGCAAGAGTTGCTGTTATCTTGCCGTCAGCCTCGGAAAGCGTCGGGTAGTCGGTGACATATTCGGCGTTTCTGCGTACGGATACGGACTTAACCGTAATGCCGCCGTCGTCGGCAAGCATTCCCTTAACCGAGAGGGAAACTCCTGCCTTTACGTTTTTGTCGTACCAAACGGTGAGAACCGCCTCTTTGCCGTCCTTGGTGTCGGAAACGGAGGTGTACGATTTTTCGCCGTCGGTGTATACGTTGATTCCTGCAACCGCACCCTTTACCTCGAAGCATATGTCAGCCGCCGTGAGAGTGCCCGTTTCGGGAAGAGTAAGCTCAATACCGCTGCCGTAGCCCGAGAAGAAGTCGCCGTCGGCAGTGCCTGTCACTTCGGTCGAGCCGAGAGTGAGACAGTCGGTGATGAGATTTGCGCCGTTAAGACGTGTTCCGTTTGTGCCGTACTTTACATAATCCGCCGTGCCGACCGTCGGGTCAAAGTTCTCGATGTCGGTGCCGACCGAGCTGTGCGAGAAGCCGCTTCCGTCAGCCGTGAGCCATGCGCTCTCGAGAACGATAAACGCACTTGTCGTTATCTTGTTTGAAAGCGTGATCTTAACTGTGGCGGCTGCCTTGCCGTCGGCACTGTAGCTTGCGGTGAAAAGACGGGAGGTCATAGTGCCTGACGTTCCGGTAATTGTCTCTGTGAAAAGCTTGTCATCGTCCACATAAAACTCAACCGTTGCATCACCCGAGTAAACGCCGATGGGGAGCGTTACCGTTCTTTCGGTGCTGTCGGCAGGGAGCGTGACGGTGAAGCTCTCGTATGTCCTCGTGCCGCCTCTTGCGGAGGAGGTTGCAGCCTGAACGTCGCCGTCCGACCACCTGTAGTTGATGCCTGTTCCGCTTGTTGTGAGGTTTTCGCCGCCTGCGGACGCTACCTTTATCTGCGAGCCGCCGTTCTGTTTGCGCACACCTCTCGTGCTTCCGACCTGACCGTAGAATATCCAGTCCACAGTACCCTTTTCGGTGAGATCAAGGGAAGAGGGGAGCGTTTCGGAGAGAGCTGCACTTCCCGTGCCGGTTACGTCTGACGAAACGGCTATTGCGTCAACATTCACGTTTCCCGTCACCGTGACGGTGAGTCCTTCGTCGGACGAGCTGAAATACTTATAGGAAAGAGCCTTTGCGGAGCCGTCGAGTGCAATTGTCTTTTTTGCGGACTTTCCGCCTATCGACGCCGTGACAACCGCATTTCCGCTGTCTCCGCCGAGGTAGAGAGTTGCGGTCGATTCAGCCGCCGCAGAGGGAAGAGCTAACGTAAACGAAGCGTCGTCGCCCGTGAGCGCAACACCCTTTGATGTGCCGTTGTAGGAAACGGCGGTCGTGTACTCTGACTTTGTTCCGGTGTACGCAGTCTTGAATGTGCCGTCATTGCCTTTTGCAAATATCGCAAAGTCTTCGCCCTCGGTACCTGCAAAGGTGATATTCTCCGCAACGTCGGAAACGGATGCCGAAAGAGCCGCAACAGGTGCTGTCTCGGTGGGAGATATCTTGTAGATTGCGGTCTCGTGCGAGCCGAGTGTGAAGTCAACGCCCGAGTCGGGAGTCATGTCTTTGCCCTCGAAAAGCTCACGTATGTTGACCTTGCCCGTGTATCCGAGCTTTGAGAAGTCGTAGGAAAGCGTCTGCGGTACCTTCGTGCGGTTTACAAAGCAGATAGCCTTCGTGTCGCTGTCGGCACTTCCGAGAGGCTTTACCCATACTTCTATCTTGTTTCCGATGTCGCCGATGTAGGACGCCGAAAGGCACGCCGGGTCTTGGTTGATACCGATAAGATCCTTGTTCTTGAGAAGAGCGAGAGTCTCATCGGAGAGCGTGTCGAGCTTGCAGCCTATCATAAGCGGAGCGGAGAACATACACCAGAGTGCGAAATGCGTCTTATCCTCTTCGGCTGTAAGACCCTTGCCGACGACCATCATGTCGGGGTCGTTTGTGTGACCGGGACTTGTGAGGTAGGAAAGACTCTTCATCTTGTCAACCTGCACCATTACCGAGTCGAAGCTGTTGCCGCTCATGTCGATGTCCACACCGATACGCCACGAGTCGTACTTTAATTGCCACGGTCCTGCATATGCCCAACGGCAGATGTTGTAAATCTTGTCCTTGCCGGTCTTTTCCTCGACCTCTTCGATGTAATTGCCTATCTTTGTGTACTGTGCTTCATCGTTGAGTCCTGCATGACCGCCGCCGCACCAGTCAACCTTTATGAAGTCGTAGCCCCAGCACTCGATGCCGGGATCGTCCGGGTTCGCCTTTGCGTAGGTGTCACGGTAAATGCCGTCGTCGAGGTACATATGTATGTCGTCCTCTTCGTGCTGATAGAGACCTACTCCGATGCCCCACGGCTTGTTGACCTCGTCGTTGCCCGAGGAGCAGTTGTTGTCGCCGCCGTCGGAATAGATACCGGCGTAAAGTCCCCTTGCGTGAGCTTCGTCGGCGTACTTTTTCATTCCGTAGGGGAACTTTGTCTCGTTTATCTTAAGACGTCCCGTTTCGGAATCTCTGCCGTTCTGATAGGTGTCGTCGATGTTGAAGTAGATGTAGCCTGCGTCGGCAAGACCTGTTGACACAAGAGCGTCCATCTGAGTCATGAGAGACTCGTCGTTGATGTTGTGACCGAGTGCGTTCCACGACGCCCAGCCCATTACGGGCGTGAGCCTCTTTTCGTAGGTGAGTGTGCTTTGCATGGATACTGCCTCCGAATTTTTGTCGGTCTGCGTTGCGGCGGCATATGAGCCTTGTGACATTCCGACCGTCATTATGCCTGCAAGCACCGCCGACAGTATTCTTTTGAAATACGGTTTCATTGACATTCCTCCGATTATTTTATTTCGATACTTCATTTTAACAAAAATGTTTCTCTTCGTCCATGGAATTTTGTGACTTTGTAATGGTATAATACTACTTGATATAAATTACGGCGGTGAAAAAAGTGACTAAAAAGTATTCTTACAGGCATCGTGACAATAAGCAGTATTACTATATGGTGCAGAACAACGAGGTAATAAAGGAGCTGAGACCGTATTTCGTCGGACGTGAGCAGTGTTCGCCGTCGCACCGCTTCGGACCGTCCGCGCGTATGTACACGATAATCCACTATGTGCTTTCCGGCAAGGGCTTCTTTGAAAAAGACGGAGTGCGCTACAACCTCGAATCGGGTGACGCCTTTGTCATATGCGAGGGCGATATTACTTACTACGAGGCGGACGCCGACGACCCGTGGCACTACTATTGGATAGCGTTCATGGGACCGTTGCAGGAAAAGTGGCGAATGCTCGAATGTCCGATAATCAAGGTCAAGGACTCGTCGATTTTCACCGAACCTGCCGACCGCGCCGCAAACGACACGCTGACATGTGAATTTGTGCTGTCGAAGCTCTTCAGACTGTACGACGAGGTGTTCGGCAAAAACAGCGAATCGGAGGATTATGTAAAACAGGCAAGACGGTATATTTCGCTTAACTATATGTGTAATCTTTCGGTCGATAAAATAGCGGACATGGTCGGATTCAACCGAAGCTACCTCTCGAGACGCTTCAAGGAGGCAACGGGAATCTCGGTCATGCAGTACATTGTCTCGGTGCGCATGGAAAAGGCAAAAGAGCTTTTGGAAAAGGGAAATTCCGTAAAGCAAACCGCAAAGCTTGTCGGCTACGGCGATCAGTTCGCATTTTCAAAAATGTACAAGAAGTTTTACGGAATATCTCCGGCGGATACAAAATAAATATGCAATGATTGCAAAGCGCAGTGAAAGCCGAAAGGCACGCTGCGTTAATTTTTTTGTGCGCCGTGTTTCCGTAATATTCGCACAATGCACGTCATATAATTATGCCGTAACGAAAACTTATGAGAGGACGGTATAAATATGGCGCAGGGTTATCTTACCGTAACTGCCGGGATATCGAGAGAAGCGGCGCCCGTGAGCGGTGTTCGTGTATACATAAAGGAAAGCACGCTTCCGGAACAGGGCAGTGAGGCAAACAGACTCATGCAGTACACCCCGGAGGAGCTTGAAAAGGACGAGGTGTCGCCGCAGAATTTCGAGGTTGAGGCAGTGACCGACGTTGACGGCAAAACTGCGGCAATTCCGCTTGAAGCACCGGTGGCGGCAAAGAGCTTTATGGAGAATTCCACAGATATACCTTACGGAGTTTACGACGTTTACGTCGAAGGAGAGGGATATGTTCCCGTGCGGTACAAGGGCGTACAGATTTACGCCGGAACCGAAAGCACACTCCCCGTGAACCTTACTCCCGAAATCGGTGCGAATCAGTTTATTTACGTATACGTAATACCGGAGAACGCTCTTTTTCTCGCACCGAAAAGAACGCCGGATTCCCCCGACGAGGTCGTAAGTCCCGATATATCGACGGCGGTTTACATCCCCGAGACGATAGCGGTTCACTTGGGACGCCCGGACGAAACGGCGGAGAATGTGTACGTCTCCTTTCCGGATTACATAAAAAACGTTGCGTCAAGCGAGATTTATCCCACCTGGCCCGACGAAGCGATAAGAGCGAATGTCCATGCGCAGGTGTCGCTTGCTCTCAACCGCGTGTACACGGAGTGGTATCCGAGCCAAGGATACGACTTCCAGATAACCAATTCCACCGCTTTCGATCAGGCATTTGTCAAGGGACGAAACATTTTCACGAACGTCTCGAATATCGTTGACGAGATATTCAACACCTATATCCGCCGCGACGGTTTCGTCGAGCCGCTGTTTGCAAGCTACTGCGACGGAGTTACAACCTCATGCTCCGGAATGTCGCAGTGGGGAAGCCTCTATCTTGCGGAGCAGGGATATTCGGCTCTGCGCATTCTCAAAAATTACTACGGAAACGATATCGAGCTTGTCACGACCGATAACATAGTAAGCGACGAGGAGAGTTACCCCGGTGAGCCGCTTGAACTCGGAGACGTAAGCGCTGATGTTGCGGTGATACAGAAGCAGTTGAACAGAATACGCCGCAATTATCCCTCTATTCCCGTTATCGTGCGCGAAAACGGGCGCTTCGGAAGCGATACCGACGCCGCTGTGAGAGGATTTCAGCGTATTTTCGGAATGCCGGTCACGGGAATAGTTGACAGAGCCGTGTGGTACAGAATTTCGTACATTTACGCCGCCGTTAAAAAGCTTGCCGAGCTTACGAGTGAGGGAGAATCCGACAACTTTCCGCAGGAGCCGCCGACGGTCATTCTGCGCCGGGGAGACAGGGGAGACGACGTCACGCTTCTCCAGTATATCTTAAGCTATATCGGACTTTTCTACGACAATATATCCCCTATACGTTACGTTGACGGCATATTCGGCTCTGCGACCGACGATGCGGTGAAACAGTTTCAGAGAGAGTTCGACCTCACGGCGGACGGCGTCGTCGGAAGCGCAACATGGTCAAAGCTTTACGAGGTTTTCGACGGCATATTTGAAACCGTACTCATTCAGACGCCCGAACAGAGCTATCCCGGAACGCTGCTTTCGTTCGGAGACAGCAGTGAAGCGGTGCGGCTCATACAACAGTACCTCAACGTGATAAGCGAAGCGTATCCCGATATCCCGGCAATTCCCGAAACGGGAGAGTTCGATTCCGATACCGTGAGCGCAGTTCGTGCGTTTCAGACACGGTTCGGTCTTACCTCCGACGGCATAATCGGCCCCATGACATGGACGAGGATTATCGAGGTCTACAATTTCGTCACACGAAGAGACGGAGTCGGCGCACAAAGTGCCGGTGCAAGCGTTAATGGCGGCACAAACAACGCAAAAGGCGAAAGCGTGAGCGTAAGTACTTCGGAAGCAGTGCCGGAGATTGCTTTTCCGGGCGTGGATTTGCGCAGAGGTCAGAGAGGCTACCACATTCTCGAGCTTCAGCGTGCGCTCAATACGCTGTTCGGAACTAAGGCTGTTGGTGAGAGCGGAACCTTCGACAACTCAACCGAGAGTGCTGTAAGGGAGTATCAAAGACGTTCGGGCAGAACACCCGACGGAATTGTAAACGAGGAGCTTTGGAATGAGATATTTTCAGACAATGAACTGCTTTTATAATGCCGAACGTGATAAAGTCCTGAAAGCGCTCATAGAGCTTTTTACCCCGGAGCTGCGCAACTATTTCAGGGAAAACGGGGCGATGTGCGCCGACCTCAGCGAAATAAGACTCCGCACGGGACTTCCGTGTTCAGTCACGGTGAGAGGAAAAAACGAGGTCATAAAAGTGCCTCACAACACGCCGCTTCTCCTCTCGAAGGACGAGCTTGAAACCGTGTTCTCTCGGCTTTGCTCGGGGTCGGTCTACTCTCAGGCGGAGTCGCTTAAGTACGGTTTTGCCGTCCGTGACGGCGTGAGAATAGGCGTTGGAGGCGTCGTGAGCGTCAGAGACGGCAGGGTGTGCGGCTTTTCATCGGTCGAATCGCTCAATATAAGAATACCTGTCTACAACGAAAAAGCGGCAGACCCCGTGCTCGGCTATATCGGCAGAGAGGGATTTGCAAAATGCGGCGGCATACTCGCTGTGTCTCCCCCAAACGCCGGCAAAACCACATTTCTCCGTGCGCTTGCGAGAGGTCTTTCAAAGGGCATAGAATACCTCGGAGGAGTCAGACGCTTCAGAGTGTGCCTTGCCGACGAGAGAGGAGAGCTTTACAACAAGGAGTTTTTCGGAGGCTGTGTAGTTGACAGACTTGCCATGTGTCCGAAAGCCTTCGCCGTCGAGAGCGCCACCGCACTTTTGTCACCCGAGATAATCGTGTGCGACGAAATACGAAACGAATACGAAGCCGACGCACTTCTCAAGGCTTGGAGCGCAGGCGTTGTGCTTGCGGCGTCGTGCCACGGAGAGGGGGCGGCGGACGTCATGAAGAGACCGCACCTGAAGCGGCTCATCGAAGGCGGAGTTTTCGGAACGGTCTACTCACTGCACCAAACCGACGGCGTCTATGCCGGTGAGATAAAAGAAGTGTCGGAATGGTTGAAATGAAGCTTGCAGGAGCTGCTCTTGTGGGTCTTTCCGCAGTGATTTTCGGAGTGTCGGAGTCA
This sequence comes from uncultured Eubacteriales bacterium, assembly GCA_934444485.1. Classification (GTDB taxonomy): domain Bacteria; phylum Bacillota; class Clostridia; order Oscillospirales; family CAG-382; genus CAKSUT01. The sequence goes on from CAKSCN010000015.1 coordinate 21,616, forward strand.
AAGAGAATATCCGACTGCGGAAGACTTCGCAAAAGCCTTATACTGCTTCTGAAGGAGATAAAACGGGGCGTGGCGCAGGGCGAACCTCTCGGAAGCGTGTTTGCGTCTTTCGACGACGGAATGCTTCGGCGGACGGGCTTTCTCGAAATTCTGCGCACACCAGCCGATACACCGCTTTACGATGCACTGAAGAGCTGCAAAGAAACAGAGCTTCTCACCTCCGAGGAGAAAACGGCTCTCCTTTCGTATTCGCACCGACTCGGAAAATGCGCCGACAGAACTGAAGAGGAAGAACGTGCTTCGGACATGATACGGCTTCTCGAGGAGAAGAGAACGTCGCTTGAAGCGCCCATGAAGCAGAGAGCGGAGCTTGTTCTGAGACTCGGAGTTCTTGCTGCAGCGGCGGTGATAATCGTGTTCGGACTGTAGAAATTATCTGTAAAACAATTTTCAGATCGGAGACGTAAATGCCATGGATGTAAACATTCTTCTGAAAATCGGCGGCGTCGGGATACTTGTCGCCGTGATAAACCAAGTGCTTTCAAAGGCGGGGCGGGATGACCAGACAATGTACGTCTCGCTTGCCGGAGTGATAATCGTGCTTCTCATGCTGATAGGGGAGATAGACAGACTCTTTTCAACCGTGAGAAGCGTTTTCGGATTTTAACAAACAGGAAAAGGTCAGTATGGAATTTACAAAACTTATCGGACTTGCCGCAGCGTCCGCACTCATATGCATGACGGTGAGAAAGCTGTCGCACGACGGCGCAAATTATATCGCTCTCGGGTTCTTTGTTTTTGTCGCCGGTTTTGCGGTTTCGACGGCGGCACCGTACATAGAATTTATACGTGAGCTTGCCGAAAAGAGCGGCGTGACCGACTGCGCCTCGGTGATACTCCGTGCGCTTTCGGTCGGTGTGCTTACGGCGTTTGCCGCAGATTTGTGCCGCTCGGCAGGTGAAAGCGACATCGCACGCTCTGCCGAAACCGTAGGCAAATGCGCACTCATACTCCTTGCGCTTCCGCTTATCAAAAGCATTGTGTCAACCGCCGAGGGAATGCTGTCATGACGGCGCACACGGTAAAGGCGGTGCTTTCGGTTCTGCTCTCGCTTGTGCTGTTTTTTACATCGGGCGTTTGCACAGTATATGCAGCGGAAACTGACGTCGGCTCGGATGAAACCTCGGAGGGAATGTTTTCGGAACACATAGAGTCCTTCGGCGGCGACAGCAATGAGAGTACATCGGAAGCGATAACCCGCATAAAGCGTGACTTTACGGTAAAGAAAATACTCGGCGACGCATGGAGAAGCGTTTGCGAATATTTCACATCGTATTTTGCGTATTTCGCAGGACTCCTGTTTATTGTCTTCGTGAGCGGTATTGCCTCCTCGGCACGGATAACACCAGGCATTTCGGGTACGGTCGATTCGGTGTGCGGACTAGGCATGATTCTTGACGAAATATGCGCCTTTCTCCTTGCAAGCCTTCCGTCGGTAACTGCGATATATGCCGGGGCTGTCGGAGCGTCGAGTGCCGCCGCAAATCACGCCGCAACGGTTGCCGGGCTTGAGATTATACAGAGTGCTGTGACTTACGTTGTGCTTCCGGGTGCGAAGGCGGTGCTTCTTCTTTCCTGCGTGAACGCATTTACAAGGTATATGGATATGTCGGGACTCTGCGCTTTCGTGAGAGGGGCTTTGATGTGGACTCTCGGTATACTCACGTCGCTTATATCTGCGGTGATGCACTTTCAGACAGCTCTCGGCGCCTCGGCAGACAGTCTCTCCGTCAGAGGAATACGGTTTGCCGCACAGAGCGTTATACCGATAGTCGGCGGCGTTATCGCCGAAAGCCTGAGAGTCGTTAACGAAAGTATGCGCCTTGTGAAATCCGCCTGCGGCATCACGGGACTTCTGACTCTTTTGTATATCGCATTGCCGCCGCTCACCCTTATCGCAGTGTACAGAGTGTTTCTGTCGCTCTCGGCGGCTCTTGCCGGGATAATCGGGCTGAGATCCGGACAGGGGTTTCTGCGTGAAATGAGCGGCGTCGTGAATATACTCCTTGCGGCGCTTGCGGCTGTGGTCTTTGTCGGAATAATACTTTTCGGAATATTCGTCAAAACCGTCGGCGCATGAAACAGAGTATAAAATCTCCCTTTTGAGGTAAAATACCGCAGAGGGGAGATGTTTTTATGGACAAAGCCGAAAATGAGAACCTGCGTGCGGAAAGGATACGTAGTCGGACGGAGAGTACGGGAACGGTGTCAGCAGTGCTTATATGGCTCTGCATTCTCACGGCGATAGCGCTCATAGCGAAAAACTTTGGGGATATATCGTCGCCGCACGACCTTTTTTCATACGACGGCGCAACCGGGACCTTTATTCTTTTTGGGGAACGCTTCGTGATGGGTGAAAGTGCGGCTGAGCTTGCCGCAGGGTGGTGTGAATCGCTCGTTCGCTTTTGGGTGTCGTTTACGCCGCTTCGTCTGTTTATGTGAATACCCTATGCCGAGAGGGTCAATAATACGGTAAAATTATGTATTGGAGTTGTCTTTATGCTCAAGGGTTGTACGAAAAAGGTGATATTTGTAAAGCTCCCGGAAAATCCCGTCTATGAGGAGGCGTACTTTGTTGTCCGTGCCGGAGTGACGGCGGTAAAGGAAGAGGGAGACTTTCTCAACGAAGCGAGGAAAATAATAAACGGCTCGCACATTGATACATCCGCACGGCGCACGAAAAAGAGCCATGCCACACTCTGCAACTTCTTGTTTTTTCTGTGCGGTGCCGTTGTGTCGTTTGCCGCTGCGGCGTTTCTTCTCGGTCTCGGAACTGCGGTGTGACAAACAAAAAGTGCCGGCGCACCATCTGAGGCTCGTCGGCTTTGTACTTTTATATTGTGTTTTTTACGGCTGTACGTGCTTTATCGTTATGCGCCGCTCTTCCTCCGAGAGACGCTCGAAAACTACTTCGTACCTGTCCTCGGGAAGCGCATAGGGAATATTCTCGCACCACTCCGCCGCCACTATACCGTAACGCTCGCAGTATTCGTAGAAGCCGGTGGAGTAAAGATCCTCTTCGTCGGTTATGCGGTACATATCGAAATGGAAGATTGGAAGTGTGCCGTCATACTCGTTTACAAGCGCAAACGTGGGGCTTGTGACTCTTACGCCTTTGCAGAGCACCGACGCAAGGCCTCTTGTGAACGCCGTCTTTCCCATTCCGAGGCCGCCGAAATATGCGACAAAGTCTCCGCTTTTAAGCTTCTTTGCAAGCTCTGCCGCAACAGCTTCGGTTTCCTCGGGGCTTTTTGTCAAATATACTTTTTCTTCCGTTATCATGCCGCAACTCACATTCTCTTTATTTTACACCGCTATTATACACCGAAACGCAGCTTTTGTCAAGTGCGGAAAAGTTCTCAGAGCTTTGCATTCTCCGGTTTAAAATCGGTAAACGGTTTTACGAAGCCTCCCATTTCGGCAGAGCATATGTCGCCGGCGATAACTTTCTTTCCGCATACGATGATGTTTAGGAAAACCTTGCCTGACGGATTGCCCTCGGTGTCCTTGGGATAGTTAAGCACCTCGTAGGTGTATCTTGTTGCGGACTTTCCCTTGTACTTTGAGAGCTTGAGTCCCTGCTCTTTCTGGAGCTTTTCGTATTCTTCGAGAACGGCGTCAAATTTCGACGGTATCTCTACCTCCATGACCTCGACAGGCTCTGCGGTGACTTCGATGCCGAAGCTTCCGATAAACTCCGTCACGTCCTCGGCGTTTTCCATGCCGTCATACG
>CAKSCN010000016.1 GCA_934444485.1 uncultured Eubacteriales bacterium
GGTACGCTCTCACAAAGGAGAACATCGACCTCGCCGGCTTCCACTGCCATATAGGCTCGCAGGTTTTCGACTGCAAGCCGTTTACCGACGGTGCGGACGTTATGCTTGCGTTTATAGCGGATATGAAGAGCAAACTCGGCTACGAGGCGAGAGAGCTTAATCTCGGCGGCGGCTTCGGCACACGTTATGTCGAAGAACATCCGACAATAGATATCGACGCCAACATAAAGGAGATTTCCGAACACGTAAAGGCAAAGTGCGCAGAGTACGGTCTTGCGATGCCGACGATGCTCTTTGAGCCGGGAAGAAGCATTGTTGCCGATGCCGGAATGACTCTGTATACCGTCGAGAGCATAAAGAAAATCACCGGCTACAAAAACTATGCGGCGATAGACGGCGGTATGACCGACGACCCGAGATATGCGCTCTACGGCTCGCAGTACACCGTTTACCTTGCGAATAAGGCGAACGCCGTGCGTGACTTTAAGTGTACGGTTGCCGGACGCTGCTGCGAGAGCGGAGACCTCATACAGGAGGACGTAATGCTTCCGGAACTCAAGAGAGGCGACGTTGTCGCTGTCCTTACGACCGGCGCATACAACTATTCTATGGCGTCGAACTACAACCGTGTTCCGAGACCGCCGATTGTCATTCTTTGCGGCGGAAAAGACCGTATCGGCGTAAAGCGCGAGTCTCTCGACAACCTCATGATGCTTGACGTGCTTTAATACCGACGGTACAAAACACTGCGAAATTTTACGCAAATGTAAAAAAATATAATCACAGCGTCAAACGCTTGACATTCGTAACCTGCGTGTGATATAATAACCGTGTTAAATGCGATGAGCGGAAACCAGTAAGCTTCGCAAAGCCTCACAGAGAGCCGTGCATGGGTGCGAGTACGGCAGGCGGGACGATTCCGAATTCATTCCGTGAGCAGCCGTCCGAAACGGTAAAGCCGAAAGTAAGATGAGCCGGTTTCGCCCGTTAAAGCGATAAGGTATAAACGGCACGATGTTTTGCCGCTGTACCCTACGAGGGTGTTTTCCGCAAGGAGACGCCGAATTGAGGTGGTACCACGGATTTTATCCGTCCTCTGTTAAAAGCAGCAGGGCGGATTTTTTGTTTCTCCCTGCAACATCAAAAGAGCAAAACCAAGGAGGAAAAAATCATGGCAAAGGAACACAAGATCTACAATCCCGAAAGAGAATGTATGTCGAGAGACGAAATATCGGCAATACAGAGCGAAAGACTCCGTGCGACGGTAAAGCGTGAATACGAAAACGTAAAGGTTTACCGTGACCGCATGGACGCAAAGGGAATAAAGCCCGAGGATATAAAGACGGTCGAGGATATAAAGTACCTCCCGTTTACTGAAAAAACCGACCTCAGAGACAATTTTCCGTTCGGACTCTTTGCAGTTCCGAAAAGCGAGATAATAAGAATTCAGGGTTCGTCCGGAACCACCGGAAAGCCCATCGTCACAGGATATACCGCAAATGACATTGAGGTGTGGACGGAAATAGTCGCACGCTCTCTCACTGCGGCAGGCGCCGGACGTGACGATATCATTCAGATTGCCTACGGCTACGGGCTCTTCACGGGCGGTCTCGGTGCGCATCAGGGCGCTACGAAAATAGGCGCAATGGTCGTTCCCATGTCGAGCGGAAATACGCAGAGACAGATCATGATGATGAGGGACCTCGGCGCAACCTATCTCTGCTGCACACCGTCGTATGCAACCTACCTCGGAGAGACGATGCGTGAAATGGGACTTCGTCCCGGTGTTGACATAAAGCTCAAGGGCGGCGTTTTCGGCGCGGAGCCGTGGACGGAGGAAATGAGAGTTCACCTTGAAGAGCTTCTCGGAATCGATGCCTGCGATATCTACGGACTCACCGAAATTGCCGGTCCGGGCGTTGCTTACGAATGCCTCTGCAAGCACGGTATGCACGTAAACGAGGATCACGTTATCGTCGAGATAATCGACCCCGTTACCGAAGAGCCGCTTCCTTACGGCGAGTCCGGCGAGCTTGTGTTCACGACTATCTCCAAAGAGGGAATGCCTATGCTCCGCTACAGAACTCACGATATATGCAAGCTTGACGGCTCAAAGTGCGAGTGCGGACGTACCTTTGCACGCATGGGAAGAATCACCGGCAGAACCGACGATATGATAGTTGTAAGAGGTGTAAACGTATTTCCGAGCCAGATTGAGTCCGTGCTTGTCGGAATACCCGGAGTTGCTCCGCACTACCTTCTCATCGTTGACAGAGTTAATTCCTCCGATACCCTTGAGGTTCAGGTTGAGATGAACGACGATATTTTCTCCGATACCGTCTCCGAAATAGAAAAGGAGCGACGTATGATAAGAGAGCAGATAAAGTCGGTTGTCGGAATAGACACCAACGTAAAAATGGTAGCACCCAAGTCAATTCCCCGTTCGGAGGGCAAGGCGAAGAGAGTTGTCGACAACAGAAAACTACATTAAGTGAAAGGTAAGGTAAGGCGTATGTTTATCAAGCAGATTTCCGTTTTCCTCGAAAACACGAAGGGTACTCTTTACGAGCTGACAAAGCTTCTCGGAGACGCAAAAATAGACCTTCTCGCACTCTCCATTGCCGACACCGAGAACTTCGGCATTGTGCGCTGTATTGTAAGAGACGCCGAAATAGACCCGGCACTCGAAAAGTTGAGAGGCGCAGGCTACACCGCAAAGGTGAACGACGTTATCTGCGCCGGTGTTCCTCACAGACCGTCGGGACTCTCGGATATACTGAAAATTCTCGAGAATGAGGGCGTGGCTATAGAGTATCTTTACTCGTTCATGTTCGGAAGCGGCGACGAGGCGTACATCACTCTGCGTCCGTCGGACAAGGAAAAGGGACTCGCCGTACTCGAAAAGAACGGAATAAAGCTCATAGATCAGAAAACCGTTGATGCAATAAAGTGAAATGTTGAGTGAGACTCTAAGTCGGGGGCAAAAACCTCCGGCTTTTTGTTTTAGAAGATTTTTCCGATAATATTTTCGCGGCGGCGTAAAACAATAACCGTATGTAGATATATGCTGCAAATAACGGAGGATATCGGAAATGAATGAAAACATAAACGCAAAAAGAGCGGTTATTCTTGCCGGGGGAATGGGAACAAGACTCCGACCGATAACGACAGAGCTTCCGAAGCCGCTCGTGCCTGTAGCCGGCGTGCCTGTCATAAAGCAGCTCATAAGAAAAGCGGCGCAGGCAGGGGTAACGGAGGCGGTGCTGTCCGCAATGTTCATGAGGGAGAAGCTCGAGGAAAAGCTCGGGAACGAATGCTTTGGCGTGAAGCTCTCCTACGCCTGCGAGACTGTTCCTCTCGGCACGGCAGGAGGTGCGAAATACGCCTATGAGAGTGCGTTCGGAAACTGCAAAGCGGATGCGGACGACAGCGTGATTATACTGTCCGGGGACGGAATATGGGACTTTGATCTTGCGGACGCCGTGCGTTTTCACGAAAGATGCGCCGCAGATGTCACAATAGTCACCGTCAAGTGCGACTCTCCGACCGAGTACGGAACGGTGAATGCCGACTCAGACGGCAGAATAATGCGCTTTGCCGAAAAGCCTACGTGGAGCAGAGTCGTTTCGGACAGAGTCAACACCGGGATTTATATCATGAAATGCGGCGTTCTCGGACATATTTCCGACGGTGAAAAGTACGACTTTTCGGGCAATCTTTTCCCTGAACTTTTGGAGGGCGACCGCCGCCTTTTTGCCTACGACGCCGACGGCTTTTGGTGCGATATAGGCGACCCGGAGTCGTACTACCGCTGTAATATCGAAGCGCTCTCGGGTCACATCGGGGGAGTGGATTTTGCCGACGCATACACGAAAGAGGACTTTACACGCTCCGATGCGGACTATACGTCTCCCGTTATGGTGTCTCACCGTGCTTATCTCGGAAAAGGAGCGCATATCGGTCCCTTTACCGTCATAGGTGAGGGTTGTTGTATAGGCGAGGGGAGCGTCGTTTCCGAAAGCATTCTGCATGACAACATCGCAATAGGCGACGGGGCAAGGGTGACGCACGCCGTTATATGCGAGGAAACCTCCGTCGGAAAGAATGCGGTTGTCGGCTGCGGCGCAATTATCGGTGCGCAGTCGGTTATAGGCGACGGTGCGGTTATCTCCGAGGGTGCGGTGCTTCCGCCTCACAGCAGAATTGAGGGCGGCACGACTGTCGGAAGCGGAGCAGGCTTCGGAAAAAGCACACCGCTCGCCTCTGCCGAGGAGGGTTATGTCTGCGACGGGATACAGAGCCTTGTTGCGGTGGGAGAAGCGCTTGCCTTTGCGTCAAAGAGAATTTACGTCGGCAAAAACGAGCTTTCGGGGCGAATAGGCGTGATGTATGCCGACGGAAATGATGAGAACCGTCTTGCCGCCGATACTCTTCTTTGCGGCATAAGAAACGCCGGCTTCAAAAGCTTCAATTACGGAGAAGGCTTCGAGACAATGGCGGTGTTTGCCGCAACCTATTTTCTTTCCGATATCACGGTCTTCATAAAGCACGGAGCGGACGGAAGAATACTGCTTCGCATTTTCGACAGAATGGGCGTGAGTGTGTCGCACGACTTCGAGAAAGCATTGAGGGAGTATTTCACCTCACCCGAAAACGGCGTAAAGGCGTATGCAAAACGGTACTACGAAACCGAGAGCTTTACGGGACTTCGCTTCCTCTATTACAACGAGCTTCTCCGTATGGCGGCAAGGGATTTCACGGTCGGTGCGGAGTCGGGACTTTTGAAGAACATCACCGTGGGCATAGTCGGAGAAATAGAGAAGTACTCTCCCCGTCATATGCTCTACCGTGCGGTGCTTGAGCTTGGAGGCGAGGTAAAGGAGCTTGACAGCCGTGAGGAGTTTTCGCAGTGCGCCTCCGGCGAGTGCATAGCGGTGCGACTCTCGGATAACGGTGCGGAGCTTTCGGCAAGTCAGGGCGGAGTTTACTCGGACAAAAACCACATCGAAGCGATACTCATTTCGCATTGCTCGGGTGAGATCGCAGTGCCGTTTTTGTCGCCGAAGGCGTTCCGAACCTCGGCAAAAAGCCGTGTGCTTGAGTATCTCTCGGATTTCGGCGGCGTTTCGGACGTCAGCCGTGAACAGATGCTCAAAAGCTTCTGGATACGGGACGGTGTGTTTGCGGCACTCAGACTGCTGTGCGTAATGGCGGAGAGCGGCAAAACTCTCCCTCACCTTTACAACGGACTTCCGCACTTCTCGATATACGTCAGAAACATTGAAAGCTCGGTGTTCGGAAAGGATATCCGTGCGAGAGTGATGTCGAAGCTTGCGGAGCGTGCCGACTATTCCCACGGACTCTTGCGTGAGAGGGAGGGCATAGAGCTTGTTTTCGACAACGGCTACGTCACCGTCATACCGAAGAAAATAGGCGGCTTCAAGCTTGTCGGGGAAGCGCAGGATTCCGAGACGGCGTGCGAGCTGTGCGCCGAGGTGAACGAGGCTATAGAGAAAATGGCGAAGGAAAGGTAAGAAAAGAACGAGACGAAGCTGTGACGACCTCGGAAAGCTTTGACTTCGGAAATGATAAAAGGCGGAGATTCTTTTTCCCCGCCTTCTTTTTGTTGTGTTTATTTTATCATCTTTTTGTGCAGCCACTTTCCGGAGCGCAGTCTGAGAAGCATCACGGTGAACTTCGCAATCGCCGACAGGTTCGCCGAGATAAGCATTCCCACAACTCCGAGTCCGAGCTTGCAGACCAAAATATATCCGACGCCGACATTCACAATCCACATACACATTACAGATACTACCGTGCTGAATTTTGCGTCGCCTGCCGCCTTGAAGCCGTTGAGCATGATGTTAAGTCCCGGCATAATCGGAATGCGCATGAGCGTTTCGACGATAAGAAGTTTGCCGAGAAGCGAGAGCGTTTCATCCGATTTCGTGTACGCCGGGAAAATGAACGGGAGTATGAAAAACGCCGCAACCATGACAACACCGTACATTGCATAGCCGATACGTATAATCTTTTTCAGAATGAGCTTTGCTTCGTCCTTGTCACCTGCGCCTATGTATCTTCCGACCAGCGTCACCGCAACCACTCCGAGAACCGTTATCGGCACAAGACACAGAGCGCTGAACGTACTCATTATCGAGCTTGCCGCAAAGTGTGCCGAGCCGTAAGGAACGAGGAACTTCGTCTTTATCATAGAGCCGACGTACACTATTATCGTTTCCGAAGAAATCATGAAACCGAGCGATACGACGGAACTCATGAGCTTAATGTCAAGCATTATCGTGTCACGCAGTCCGGCAAGCCAACGGTGTTTTACGAATATCGCAGTTCCGACTGCCGTCATGTAAACACGTGAAATAATGAGTCCCCATCCGGCACCGGCGATTCCCATGTTCATAAGCTTTATTGCAGCGAACGAAACGATAAGGTTTACCACACTTCCGCTTACCGATATCATAAGCGGAACCTTGTTGTTTCCGAGACCTCTGCTTGAGGTGCAGTAGCACTGAAACATTCCGTAAAACGGAAGGGAAACGGCGAGATACTTGAGGTATACTATCGCAAGCTCACGAATGCTTTCCTCCGTGCCTGCGAATATTATGTCGAAAAGCTCGCCGGAGAACACATAGAATACTACGGCGATGGAGGTCGATATCAAAAACACCGTGAACAGCGTCTGAGAGATGCACTTTTTTGCACCGTCCATGTCTCCCGCACCCTTGTACTGCGATACAACGACCGTTACAGCCGAGCAGAGGCTCGTGAAGAGCGTTATGAAAAGTCCGCTTATCTGACCTGCAAGACCGACTGCCGATATCGCACTGTCTCCGAGGTCGGCGACAAAATACGAATGGAAGGTCGCAATGAGGTTGTTGAGAATCATATCGATGAAAACCGGTATGAAAATCGAGAAAATAAGGGGGATATCCGGGTCTCGAAGAAGCTTTGCCGAGAAGTTGCGAAGAGTATTCTTTACTCCTGCCGCACTGAAGCCCGTCTTCATAAACTCACTTCCGTTTCTCTCTGTTTTCGCAAAAGGGCGATTGGCTCTTGCGTCTGTACATGATAACACATTGATGACAGAAAAGCAACCTGTTTTGCCAATGTTTACAATTTACTTACAATACCTCCGTCAGTCGTCGATACGGAAGCTCGATTCGTGAAAGCCGTCAACTTCGCCCTTCTGCATTGCACCGAAAATCCTGTGCTTGAGTCCCTTGTAGGTCTTTGACATATCACGAAGCATGACTTTCATTCTCGCACGTTCGGAGTCTTTGTCGGAGGGACACGGACTCGACGAAACGGGAAGCTCCGCGTGGGACGCAAAATAGCGTATGTTCTTCTCCGGTGCGTAAATGAGCGGACGTATGAGGGTGATGTCCTTGCGTGAAAGGTAGGTGACGGGGGAGAAACAGCCTATGCGCCCCTCGTTGAAAAGGTTCATCATAAAGGTTTCGACAGCGTCGTCGAAGTGATGACCGAGAGCAAGCTTGTTGCAGCCGTGAGCCTTCGCCGCATCGTGAAGAGCGCCTCTGCGCATACGTGAACAGAGCGAACAGGGATTGCTCTCGTTTCGTATCTTAAACACGACGTTCGCAATTTCAGTGGAGTTGTGTACAAATTCGACGTCGAGTACACGGCACAGCTCACGCATTTTCTCGGTTTCTGCGTTTTCGTCCTCCTCGGTGCAGAAGCCTGCCGCCGCAAAGCCCATTCCGAGATTTATTGCCACAACGTCGAATTTCTTGGGGTAGAAACGCCTGAGTCCCGCAAGAGCGCACAGAAGCGTCATTGAATCCTTGCCGCCCGAGAGTCCGACGGCTATTCTGTCATTTTCTTCTATCATTTCGTAGTCGTCAACCGCACGCCTTGCGTAGCTGAGAATACGGCGAAGGTAAGCATCTATCTGCATTGTATTTACTCCGTATATATTATAATGTAAGCTCCGGCACTTTCTTTTCGAGAAGAACGAGTCCGATGTTCGGTATTCCGCAAAAGTCGCCGTGAACGATACCTGCCTCACGGTAGCCGAGCTTGCCGTAGAGTGTGCGTGCGACGGTGTTTCTTTCGTTCGTGTCCATGCGAAGCACGGTGCAGCCATGCTCGGCGGCGTACCTTTCGTAAAACGCCACAAACGAACGTCCGACGCCTTTTCCGCCTGTGTCGGGATCTACCGTCAGAGTGTGTATGACCATGACCTTGTCGTCGGGAGCGTCGTATATCCAATCGCCCTCGGCGTAGGAGTCAACCTGCACCTTGTTTATTACTGCGGACGCTATGATTTTTCCGTTCTCGTCTCTGCAAACAAAGAGATCGTCTCTTGCAATGGCGGCATCTGCCGTCGCTTTTGTCGGATATATTTCCTTGAGCCAACCGGTGGTGCATTCGCCCCTAAGCTCTTTTTCTATTATTTTATCGTATATTTTAACGACAGCAGAAATGTCGTTTTCCGTCGCTTTTTCAAACATTCTCGTTCCTCACAATGCTTTTTCTGAAATTATAGCATAAAATAATGTACAAATCAAGGCGTACAAAGACTCAAAATCAACGAAAAACGTGTGTTGTACATCGAGATATGCGGTGAAAACGGGAGAAAACGAGAGATTTAGAGACCTTTTGGGGTAAAATTTTGATTTTTTTTAAAAAAGTACTTGACAAATCGATTTTTTGTGATATAATAGCATACGTTGAAAACAAAACTACGGAGGAATTAAATCATGTCCACATTCATGGCGAAAGCTGAAACAATTGAACGCAAGTGGTATGTAATTGACGCGGCAGACAAGCCTCTCGGAAAGACTGCGGTAAGAGCAGCAGAGATTCTTCGCGGCAAGCACAGACCCGAATTCACACCTCACGCAGACTGCGGCGAGTTCGTGATCATCATCAACGCAGACAAGGCGATACTCACCGGCAAGAAGCTTGAGCAGAAGCATTACTATCATCATTCCGGTTACATTGCCGGACTCAAGGATGTTCCCTACAAGACACTCATGGCAGAGAAGCCCGAGTTCGCAATGACTCTCGCAGTAAAGGGAATGCTCCCCAAGAACACGATCGGCGACAAGAGCCTCACAAGACTCAAGGTATATGCAGGTGCCGAGCACGCTCACGCCGCACAGAAGCCTATCGTACTTGACTAATCGGAAGGGAGTATAGAAATATGAGCAACACATACGCAAGCGTTACAAAGCCTTACTTCTACGGTACAGGCAGAAGAAAGAGCTCTGTTGCAAGAGTTCGCATAGTTCCCGGCACAGGCAACATCACCATCAACAAGCGTGATATCGACGACTACTTCGGTCTCGATACTCTCAAGCTCATCGTTAACCAGCCTTTCACGGCTACAGGTACAGAGGGTAAGTTCGACATCATCTGCACCGTAACCGGCGGCGGTGTTTCCGGTCAGGCAGGCGCTATCCGTCACGGTCTCGCAAGAGCACTTCTCCAGGCTGACGCTGAGTACAGAGCAGTACTCAAGAAGGCAGGCTTCCTCACTCGTGACCCGAGAATGAAGGAAAGAAAGAAGTACGGCTTGAAGGCTGCTCGTCGTGCAAGCCAGTTCTCCAAGAGATAACAATTTATTGCAAAGAATGGCTTGCTTGCGAGGTTTTTGCCTTGCGGCAAGCCGTTTTGATGTCCATTTGATGTCCAAAGACTGTGAATTTGAAGTACTTCCGCTTATTTGCGGAGGTAAAGCACTGAGAAAAGCGGTAAGCATAGAGCCTACCGCCTTTTTTGTTATATAAGTTTGCCGCTGAAAACGCTTTCGGGCGCTATTGTCGGCGGAGCGACTTCATCGGGCTCTAATTTGCTTACAACACTGTCAATCAAAAAATCAACCTCAAGCGGCTGTCCTTTGCTGTCATGTCTGAAAGCTGTATCAAGCTTATTTGCAAGGCTCTGATAAAATTCACTCACATCATAAATCATATTGTCAATGTATACCGTTGAAACGCCTTTTACATCACATATTTTTTTGATTGTATTCAGACTGCCCATGTCGCCTGAGAATTGCCTTGCAATAGCCTTAATATCCTCGCCGCCCAATTTATCGCCCAATGTGTTTATAACGCTTATAGCGCACATTAGAGCGGCGTTACTCGGGTCTATTGTGGTTTTCTCGTCGGCTCTTGCTCTATTAAGCAACGCAAGTGCTTCCGCTCTTTTTTCGGCAGCCTCCTTATCATACTGTGCATATTTTTCTTTTATCAACTTTGCTTTGTATTCATCTGAGTATGTCCCAGAGTTATTTATCTGCTCTACTGAGTTTTTCAGTGTGTTTCGTTTTTCGTTTTGAGAGTGGTAAATGTCCTTGATTGCCTGTAAAGATTTGGTCTTGTTTGTCATTTTTACCTCCATTGGTTTATACTATTTTTTGATTGTCTGTATGATACCGTACATTTTCACCTAAAGAGCGGCTTATTGCTTCCGAAAGGCTGTACTTGTCCTTGTCTGCCGCCGAATAGCATACTTCCGTTATACTGCCGTCAATCGCTTCCTGTAGCAACGAAAGAACGGTTAAACGCTTCTTTGTTCCGTTTTTGAATGTTACAGAACATTGCAACTCTCCGTTAGCCTTTAATTTTTCCTCAATGGCTTTGAGTCTGTTTTCAATATCTTTCGTAACAACATCACCTCACATTCGGATTTTGTACCGTTTGCCGCTCGTTATATCGTCTACAACAATATAGCGACCGTTTCCACTAATGGCTATATTTTCATTACCTGTATTTGTAGGCTTGCTTGCAGTGCTGTCATCTTTGCGGCGCAAAACCGTTTTAAACGTCCATTGCGTGCCGCTGATTTTATCGGTTATTTGGCAAGTGTGCCGTTCTCCGATAACGATAGATATCGTACTTGTGTTCAGAACCTCTGTGTGTGTCTTAAAATCGCCTGTAAGGCACTTTGCAGTGCCGAGTAGTATAAGTACACTGCAAGTAACACAAAACGTGATTACAGGGGTTATACGTGCGTTTCTCGTTGCTCTCACTTTTAACCCTCGTTGAGTTGTTTTTCTATTCTGTCAAGTCTCGCCTTTATGTTGGCGATTTCAACGTACCTCAAACCATGACGCAAAATGCTGTCGCTCGCCGACACTCTTATACTTGCGCTTTGGCTTTCGTCCTCCGCAACAGTGCAAAGTGTATCAATTGCAAGTGTCAGCCTTGCCGTTAAGCTGTCGCACGCTTCTGTCAGAATATGGCTTTTCAGAGCCTCGTATTTCGCTCTGAAAGCGTCCTTTTTAAGCCTCTCGTTTATGGTGTATGTAGATACGCCTGTAAGCTCTGCGGCTTTTCTGACGCTTCCACAAGCTATTAGAGCGGCAAGAATCCGCTCGTCGTTATTTCTCATTAAATCCCCCTGTATCGTATTGTATTTCTTGTATTATTACAATTCCCCTCTCTCGTAAAGCCTCATTTCTCGCACCATTCCACTGAAAAAATGGTTTATATTGTAGTCTGTGTGCAGTCCTGCGTTGAAATAAGCGTCAATCATTTCGGGATAATCCTCGGGAAAAATCGGAATGTCGTCGCAAAACGGCATTTTGAATATGATATCTCTCACTTGTTGAGGTTTGAGAAAAGGGTGTTCTCTGCCTGTATACGCTCTGTAAGCGTCGAAATAGATATTGAATATACAAAGTACATCATTCAGAGTATACGGAAAATCTGTGAATGAGTTGTATTGCTTTGTAACTATCCTTTCAAAGATTTGGTTATTGAACATTTATTTATCTCTTTTCTTTGGGTTTGCTTTGTGTTGCGACGTAGAAGCTTTTTAAGCCTCTACGTCATTATACATTATACATTGTTATAAACTTTGGGTTTTAAGTTTTAAGTTTTAGGTTTGTCGCCACTCGTTGACCATTCGTCACCACTCGTCAAACAGCCTCATTGTTTGTTATGTTATTTTTGTTTTACCGTTGTTTCTGTTGTTTTTGTTCCGCTCGCAAATTTTTTCATACTTCGAATTATTCCGTTGCATATCCTCTTTTATCAATCCAAAACAAAGGCTTTCATTTTTGTTGAGTTCGGATATAGCACCGTCAAAGTATAAGTCAATCGCCGCCCGAATAACTCGCCCGATTTGCTCATCGGGTAAGAGTTTCAGCATTACTAATCTTTCGGAAAACAACATAATTGCAGGCGGTTTTTTCTCGCTCATTGTTTGACCTCTGACAAATACTTTTCAGCTGAAAGTGTGGCGATTTTTATGTTCTTCATTCGGCTGTGCATAGAGCGGCAAAATCTCTCCACTTCGTCTCTGTCTGACGGCAAGAAAAAGCCGTTGTGCATTCCGTTATTTGATGAAAGAATAACCTCGCCGTTTTTTCGCAAGCGGTGAATTTCCTGCGTAACTGCTCGTGTCTCACAATTAAAGAGCTTTGCTATTTCTTTCGCTGTGATTGCGTTCTCTTCCCCTTTGCAGAGTACGTCAAGAATCTGTATATTCATTCTTCCGTCACCGCCTCTCTACTCAAAGTATTTAGGCTCTCTACAAACAAAGGGTAGTTTATCAAACATTTTCTGCCTGCATATATGCACGGCAGTTTCTTCTGCTTTTCCATGAGTCGGATATTGTGTTCGCTCAAAATTCCCGTTGCGGCAACTTGACGTATTGACATGAATGTTTTTTCTGTCATTTTTTCCTTTCTGCCTCTTGAAAAATATACCAAATTGTGGTATACTTAAACGAGGCTTTTAAATTTTAATATTTTGCGAGTCTCTCTGCGCTATGAGGTTGCTTCTCATAGCGTTTTTTATTTCTTGTTTGCAGCATATTCTGCGGCTTTCTTTGCCCAAAAGCGTGCATTTGTTTCGCTCACACGTTCTTTATTGTTTTTTCGCCATTCCCTGTAGTAGGCGTTGCGTGCAAGTCTCGCCTGTTCTTTTGCGCTTTCCTCCATTATTTTCACTTTGTTCACCTCCTTTTTGTCTTTGTCCTCTTGACAAAGTCCCCTGCTTGTAGTATTATTATACCACACAAAATGTATTTCTTCAAGGTACGATTGACATACATTTTTAATTTATTATTGGAGGAAATGTATTTATATGAAGTACAATTCACTTAAAACAGGTGAAAGAATTAGAGCAATTCGAGAGAAAGAAAACACAACGCAAGAAACGCTTGCAGCAGAGTTCCATATATCCCGTAATACATTGAGTAAAATTGAGAACGGCGTGGAGAAAGACGGTCATCCTTTAGTAACTCTTAAATTTTTACTTGAATTTAGCAAGTGGTCTAACTGCGATATAGGTTATCTGCTCGGAGAATATGACGAAAAAACACGGACTAATGCTGATATTTGCAAGGAAACAGGATTAGACGAAACGGCGATATCTCTGTTAAAAAAATGGTTGTCTTTGGGATTAGGTCATTACATTGATGTTCCAATAAAAGAAAGGACTGTTAAAGGGCAGATTACTTGCGAATATGATAAACCTACATACATTGTCAATCTACTTTTCAACAACCCACACATTATAGGTCTTATTTATCTCTACTTAACGCTGACAGATACAGAAAAAAGTACCGTATATCAAGGCGATAGAAGCACTACTGTTCTATTTGAGTTAATGCACGAATTACGTATACTCAGAGATAACTTTCAACCCATGTACAAAAAAGAACTTTTAAAGTTTTACAAAAAGGACGGTGTAAATAATGGCGGCGATAAATAGACGGGGTGACACGTTTCAGATAGTTGTTACTCTTGGACGTGACACCAACGGCAAAAAGATACGTAAAACAACAACATACAAGCCTCCAGAGAATACGACACCAAAAAAGGCTGAAAAATTGGCTTTTGAATTTGCTGTTGAATTTGAAAGAAAATGCAAAGGCATGACTTCATTGAATGAGAATATGCGTTTTGTTGATATGTGCGAATGGTTTATTGACAATTATGCAAAGAATGAGTTAAAAGAAATAACCGCATACAATTATGAAAGTCAGATAAAAAATCATTTGTTACCGGAGCTGGGAAATATCAAATTAAAAGATTTTACGCCTGCTAAAATAACGGCGTTCTTTTCAACAAGAGATTATGCGCCTGCCACTTGCCGAAAAGTCTATATTATTATGCAAAGCGTTTTTGCACGTGCTGTCGAACAGGGATTTTTAAAAGAAACGCCTTGCACGAAAGCTGTTATACTTCCAAAGACAAAATCGGCAAAAGAAAAAAAGCCTTTCCTTGACGAAAAACAAGCGAAAGAGCTTTTGTGCATGGTACAGGACTATTCACAATTTAACACGATAATCAAAGTACTGCTATATACGGGTATGCGGTCGGGAGAATGCTTGGCGTTGCGTTGGCAAGATATTGACTTTCAAAATCATACAATACATATCGAGAATACTATGACGGATGTAGGCGGAAAGCGTTGGTTGCAACCGCCCAAAACCGCTACAAGCAACAGATTTATAGGTCTGTCCGATGTATTGGCAGATATATTGAGAGAACACAAAAAGCAACAGGAAGTAAAAAAAGAGTTTTTTGGCAGTCTTTACAAACACCCAGAAATGGTATTCACAACAGAAGACGGTGATTATATAGTCCGTACAACTCTCAATACACGCTTTAGGCACTTTGTGTCTAATACAAGTTTTGAGTTTGCAACACTCCACACTTTACGTCACTGTAATGCAACGCTTTTAATAAACAGCGGTATTGACTTGAAAATTGTAAGTGAATTGCTCGGTCACTCCGATGTTTCCACTACGGCTAACATATACGCCGATGTATTGCAAAGCTCGAAAGCAAAAGTAGCGAATTTGATATCGCTTAAATTGAAATGAAATTGATGTCCACTTGATGTCCAAAACTGCAAAACGCTGTCACGAGTTATAAAATTTTGCGGCACGATATCACTCGCAAAGCCGCATGGTGCAAGGGTTTGCTAAAAGATACGAAACAATATGAAACAGTGTTATTATAACTCCAAGAGATAACAATTTGTTGCAAAGAATGGCTTGCTGCGGAGGCAATACTCTGCGGCAGGTCTTTTTTTATTTGCTCTGCGTGTTTTGTGACACAAGAGTTGGGGTCGCTAAAGCACAGCTATTTTAGTGTTGCTGTTGTTCACTGCTAAATAAATTATTTGTGAATTTATATTGACATATAAATAATATTATGATATAATGCAATTAATAAATTTTTATAAGCAGGAGGAAATACAGTGAACGAAAAAGTAGAAGAATTCTTGAGAGAGAAAAACAGAGCGAAAAGAGAAGCGTACGAAAAGCAAAAGGAAAAAACACTCATTGATCTTGGATTATACGAGAGGGAGTATTCGGATTCAGATTATCCAAGCGAAGAATACCCGTTTGCTGAATGGGACGAGTTTTTGCACGAAAACCGCTATTATAAGATCGTAAATCTCGATGTCAGTGATGAAGATTACGAGAAAATACTGAAAAGCACAAGAATACCGGTAAAAGCAAGTGTAAATAATGTAGCAGTTGCATTAAAGGTTGTAGCGGGACTCATTTTTCTCGCCGGTTTTATCTTAGGAATAGTCGGTGGAAATGAAGCAGGAGAGGTGGCGTCATACTTTAGTGCGGATGAACCGGAGTTTTCATTCACTGTTGCGCTTGTATACTGGGGCGTGACTTTACTCGGCGGTATGTTCTTTCTTGCACTCGGTGAAATAACAGATATTTTGCATGAGATCAAAAATAAGATGATGAATTCCAATATTTGATAATTTATATATACTCACGAACCTATCATTGTAAGCTCGTGAGTATGTTTTTCTTATTTTAGCATTTTAGCGATATTCTCAGGAAGCGGCTTTTCGCACAGCACGTCGTCAAGGTCGCTCACAGTGCAGAGATTGTGAAAATACTCTTTGCCTATTTTTTCGCTTGCGCACATGAGATACGCTCTTTTTGAATGCTCTATCATCTTTTGACGAACATAATTCTCCTCATCCGAAATATCCGTGAGTCTGCCGTCGGCGGAGAGTCCGCGGCACGAGAAGAAACAGGCGTCGGCGTTGAAATGAGAAACGGTGAGCTGCGCTTCGTTTCCGACGAGAGACTGACATGACGGCAGAAGTATTCCGCCCGTGCTTATCGCCCTGATACCGTACTCTCCGAGCTTTGAGAGCGCCTTTATTCCGCTTGTTATCACGGTAAGTCCCTTTTTCATCGCAAGATACGGAACAAGGTTGTACGCACTCGATGAGGCGTCGAGAAAGATTACGTCGCAATTGTTTATGTAATGCGTCGCCTTCTTTGCCATTTCGACTTTGGCGTCGCTCTGCTCAAGCTCACGTATTACGAACGGTATCTTCTGCGCCGAAATGCTGTTCTCTTCGATTGCCGCACCGCCGTGTGTGCGCTTTATCAGCTGTTTCTGCTCGAGACTTGCGAGATCGCGCCGTATCGAGGATTCGCTTGTATAGAGACTTTTTGCAAGCTCACTAACAGACAGCGTCTTTTTTTCGCTTGCAAGAAGCATTGTCAGTATTTCCCGTTCTCTCTCTTTGTTCATATGACCTCCGATTTTTGCTTCAAATGCGCAAATGTGTGATTGTTTCGCCGTTTTTGCCGCTTTCTCTTGACATTTTGCTCATTTGGGTTTATCATTGTTGTCAGTATAACCGATTTTACCTCATATGTCAACAGTTTCGGAGATGATTTCTATGAACAATTTGAATACACCGATTAAAACTAAGCTCCAGGCGCACAAAGGCGTTGCGAGCGAATGCCCGGAAAACACGATGTCGGCGTTTAGGTGCGCCGCCGTGCAGGGCTACGACGTGATTGAGCTTGACCTTGAATACACCTCGGACGAAAAAATCGTCGTCATGCACGATTCGTATCTGAACCGCACGGCGAGAAATGCCGACGGAAGCGAGCTTGCCGAAAGAGTGTGCATTCACGATATAACCTATGACGACGCACTCCGCTATGATTTCGGCATAGGCTTCTCAAAGAAGTACGCCGGGGAGAGAATACCGCTTTTCGGCGACGTTCTTGAATTTGCCTCGGAAAACGGCATACGCCTGAAGATTGACAACAAGGTGCAGGGATTCCCCGAGAAAATGCTCACGCTCTTTTTCGATATGATAAAGCCTTTTTCTGCACTCGCTTCCGTGACGTCGAACAGTCTTGATTTCGTGAAAATCTGCCTTGAAAGAGTTCCCGGTGTGTCGATTGACTACGACGGCGAGGTGACAGAGGAAAATCTTCGCCGACTCACCGAATTGCTCCCGTATGACAGACTCACCGTGTGGCTTCCGTATGAGTGCGGCGGTACATCGTGGGTGAAGATACCGTTCGCCGATGAAAAGCTCTCGGAAACGGTAAAAAGCTGCGCACGTCTCGGAATATGGATAATCTCCGACGAGAACGACTTCGAGAACGCCATGAAGCGGTTTTCGCCGTACATCGTCGAGACCGACGGCAGAATAAAGCCGTACCGCAACGCCGGCAAACGCTTCGATATGCACACGCACTCCCAAAACTCTCACGACTCGGTGTGTCCCGTTGCGGATATGGCGGTGAAAGCGAAGGAAAGAGGACTCTCGGGCTTTGCCGTGACCGACCACGTCGATATCGAGTATTGTCATGAGGTTGACATAGATAAGGTGATATCAGGCTCTCACGCAGAGGTGGCTGAGGTTGAAAATAACACGGGCATGCCGATTTTCAGAGGGGCGGAATTCTGCGAAATGTTCTGGTATCCCGACGTCGCCGAAAGGCTCATGCACGACTATAAATACGACGTCGTTGTCGGCTCTGTTCATGCGGTGAAATACGAGGGGCGTGATATGCCGTACTCTAAGATTGTTTTCTCGGAGATTGACCGAGAGATGATTTACGATTACATGGACTGTTATTTTGACGATATGCTCAGAATGATACGTGAGCATGATTTCGACATTCTTGCGCATATGACCTGTCCCCTCCGCTACATAAACGGAAAGTATCACTGCGGCGTCACCCTCGAGAGATATGAGGACAAGATAAAGACGATACTCGCCGAGATAATAAAGCGGGGCATTGCTCTCGAGGTGAATACCTCCTGCGTCAGCGAGGGAAGCGGCTACTGCGAATTTTTGCCGAACGAGCATATCGTGAAGCTTTACCGCAGCATGGGAGGATATCTTGTCACGACTGCGTCGGACGCACACATCGCCGAAAACTGTGCCAACGCTTTTGATAAGGTGTATGACTTCCTCAGAGAAACCGGATTTAAAAACGTGTATTATTACAAAGACAGGTGCGCCGTACAGTGCGTCTTGTGAGAAAGGAGTAAAGTATGCTGTTATCGATTCAGACCAAAGTGGCGCACGACTTTTTCGGCATAGAAAAAGCGATTGACATTTTTGCCGAGGTCGGCTACGACGCACTCGACTATTCGTTCTTTGACGGCGAACCCATGCGGCTTTTGCAGTCGGACGGCAACGAAGAGTACTTCAAAAGAGTGAGAGAGTATGCAAATGAAAAAGGACTTGTGTTCAACCAATCTCACTCGCCGCACCCCACAAGCTATGCCGACGAAGCGAGAACCGAAAAGCGCTTTGCCGAAACGGTCCGTGCAATAAAATATGCGTCTGTTCTCGGCGCAAAGGCGATTGTAGTTCACCCGTATCAGCATCTGAAGTACGCTGAGGACGGCGTGCCGGAAAAGCTCTTCGAGATAAATATGGAGTTTTACCGCAAGCTGATACCGTACTGCGAGGAATACGGAATAAAGGTTGCGCTCGAGAATATGTGGCAGATGCTCGGCATGAATAAAATATCACACTCGACCTGTTCGAGACCTGCGGAGTTTATAAAGTACCTCGACACTCTTGACAACGACTGCTTCACCGCCTGTCTTGACATAGGTCACGCAAACCTCTGCTGTGAGGACCCTGCCGATTTTATCCGTGCGCTCGGAGGTAAACGGCTCGGAGCACTCCATGTTCACGACGTTGACGGCACAAACGATTCACACACACTGCCTTACTTCGGTATGGGCAACTGGGATAAGATAACAAAGGCGCTTGCCGATATCGACTACAAGGGCGACTTTACATATGAGTCCGGTGGCTTCGACTCCGGAAAACCCAAGGAGCTTTACTCTTGCTACGAAAAGCTCGCCGTGGAAACGGGAAGATTTCTTATAAATAAAATTGAAGAGTACAAAAAGGAGAGGTAACTTATGAAAGCGGCTGTATTTTACGGAAAGCACGATTTGAGAATAGAGGAGATAGAGAAGCCTTCGCCGAAAGCGGACGAGGTTGTTATAAAGGTTATGGCTTGCGGCATCTGCGGAACTGACATACACATTTTCGAGGGTGACGAGGGCGCCGCCGCAACTCCGAGAGGAACCGTACTCGGACATGAGTTTGCGGGCGTTGTCACGGAGGTCGGCGAAAATGTACGTGATATAAAGGTAGGAGACAGAGTGTGCGTTGACCCCAACAAGCTCTGCGGAAGCTGCTACTATTGCCGCAATGCGATAGGTCACTTCTGCGAACACATGATAGGCATCGGAACGACGGTAAACGGCGGATTTGCCGAATACTGTGCGATTCCCGAGAGTCAGGCATACAAAATCGGAGACGGTACGGCGTTTGAGAAAGCGGCAATGACCGAACCCGTCGCCTGCTGTATGCACGGAATCGACCTTTGCGACATAAAGACCGACGACACGGTCGCCGTTATCGGCTGCGGCATGATAGGACTCATTATGCTCCAGCTTGCAAAAACCGCCGGTGCGGCTCAGGTCATCGCAATAGAACCCGAAGAGAGCAAACGTGAGCTTGCGATGAAGCTCGGCGCAAAATTCTGCATAGACCCCATACACGAGGATACCGACGCTGTTCTTGCGGCGCACGGCGTTACACGCATAACCAAGGTCATCGAGTGCGTCGGACGTGCGTCCACGATGGAGCAGGCGGTGCATATTGCCGGCAAGAAGTCGATTGTCATGTTCTTCGGACTCACCGCACCCAACGACACCGTAAGCATAAAGCCTTTCGAGGTGTTCAAAAAGGAGATAGAGATAAAGGCGTCGTTTATCAATCCCTACACGCAGAAGAGAGCGCTTGAAATGATCGACGACGAAAGAATAGACGTTTCGTCCATGGTGTATAAACTTGCGTCCCTTGAGGAGCTTCCGCAGATACTCGCCGACAAGGATCTGAGAAGACTCGGAAAGTTCATAATACTTCCGTCGAAAAACTGATTACGTACAACGTATAAATTACCGCCGTTCTTATTTTCGGAGCGGCGACTTTTTTTGCGTGCTTTGCATGATATTGAGGCTCTCTTCTGTTTGTGAAAAGTATATTACCAAAGAAACTGCATATTTATACACGATTAACAGTATAATGTTGCACTGTTCAAAAATGTATGATATAATGCACTTCATAGAAAAAAAGACCTCTCGGTAAGGTACGTCGACAGTGACGCAGACCTTGGCGGCGGCGATTTTTCTGTCATGCTCCGAGAAGGAGCTGTCACCCCACATCATTTCATGCCAAACACAGGAAAGGAGAACTCAACATGAAAACATTCGCAAAACGTCTTCTGTGTCTCGGACTTTCGGCTGTTCTTGCACTCGGGCTTGCAGCCTGCGGCGGCAACGGTACGACCGAAAACGACGGCACGGCAGACAACAATGACACGACAACGGTCAACGACACTGTCGGCACGCAGAAAGCGGAGCTTCTGTCCTTTGACGTCCGTCCCGACGCACCCACCGAAATCCCGGAAGGACTCGACATTGACTGGAATCACCGCTATACCTTTGCGGAGCTTGAGTCTCAGCTTTCCGGAATGGCGGACGCATACCCCGATATCACCGAGCTTTATTCTATCGGCACAACGTGGCAGGAGAGAGATCTCTGGTGCCTTGAAATAACAAACAAGGCTGTCCCGGAGGAGGAGAAAACGGGTATCGGCGTGTTTGCGAATATCCACGGCGGCGAGCGTGAAAGTGCCTCTTCGGCAATGTACACCGCATGGTGGCTGACGCTCTGCTCGAACGACGACTACGTCAAGGGAATTCTCGACAACTACATAATATACGTAATCCCCGTAATAAACCCCGACGGATACGAGCAGTCGTTTGTCATCAATAACCGTCCGAATCTGCGCCCGAGAGACGCAAACGGCGACAACATTCCGTTCAGCGATCCGTATGCCGATATTGACGGAGACGGTTTCATCGCAACGCTCTACAGAGGAAAAGCCGACGACACTCCCTCGACGAAGCTTCCCGTGTTCGGTATGGAAAGCCCCGACTGGGACGGCAACGGCATTCTCGGCGACGACCCCCGCACAAGCGGAATCGACATGAACCGTACCTTTGATTATCAGTGGAATCGCTACGATATCGAGACGAAGGACAACGGGCAGATAGGCAACGTAAACTGGACCTCCGCCGGCACAGCCCCGGCAACAGAACCGGAGATTAAGGCACTTCAGACATTCATGTACGAACACGATATAGACGCTCTCGCAACGCTTCACACCGGCATTCAGTGCGTTCTTTACCCGTGGTGCTACCGTCCCTACGACGAAAACAATCCCGACGACGCCGAGATCCCGTTCATGAAGGAAACCTCCGCAAAGATGGCGCAGGCTTTCAGCGACTACACCGGCAGAGGATTTTACACCATGAGCTCCAACGAGGACTACCCCACGGCGGCGGAGCTTATCGACTACGCATACGGTCGTTATAATATCCACGCCTACACAATCGAGGTGTACAGTCCCGGAAAGTCCGAAAACGGAGACGTAAGCGAATGCAAGTGGGAAAACACAATGCCCGAGGCAAAGTGGGTGTTCTACTCCCGTGACGAGATAAAGGACAAACTCGGTCTTGACCCTGACGCCATAACCGATAATAACGGCGTCGGACTTGCCGCAGACGAGGGATTGTGGTTCTACACAAGCGACAGAAATCAGATGGTGAACCTTGCCCCCGAGGAGCAGGACGTCATGGTCAGAGGCTGCCGTGATGCGATACTCACCATGATTGAAAGCGAGCCGAGCGGCGGCGGTTACAAAAACCCCGGCTTTTACAAGTAATAAACGATAAGCAATGCGGCGAAGCTTCTCAACTCACACATTGCGGTGAAGTGAAGTTCAAGCATAAAATTACCCCTGTGATCTCGATGATTACAGGGGCTTGCTGTGTGATGTTATATTCTTTTTTCAAGAACCGCTGCTATTCTTGCGGCAAGCTTGTCCTTGGTTTTGGGGTGGATGTCGTCCTTTTCGCAAACGTCGGCGCTTATGACCGTTTCAACATTCGGCGTCATGCCGCATATGTCGAGCTGCGCCTTCTGTATTCCTCTCCACGCCGTGCCGTCACGCTCCGTGTAGTCCGCAATCTGCACTATAGCAAACGGAAGCTCTTCGTCGCAAAAGTCTCGCCGCATTACCTCAATGAGACATTTCAGCTCTTTTGCGTAAACTGCCGCCTCGGCGTCCGAAGCGTCGCTCTCGCCCTGATACCACACAACCGCCGAGAGAGGGAAGGGGCGCACCTGAGAGAGTGCGTAATCGTAGAGAATACCGTCGTGATTGAAGCTCTGCCAAGGCTCGTATACATGGTCAATGCTCTTTTCTTCAATCGGAATATTTATTCCGAGATCTTCGAGACTGCCCTTCGGAAGCCACGACTCTATAATCGACGCACCCTGATAGCACGCAACAATTCCGACGGCGATTCCTTTCTTCTCCGCAATTTCGTTTGAAACAAGGTACGCCAACGCACTTCTGTCTCCGGCAGTCTCGGCGGTGCTTGTCATCCAGCAGTCCGCAGCGGTGAAACGATCGGTTTTGATTATTCTGTCCGCCGTGAAAAAGCGCACGAGAGGGTTGGTTTTCCGCTCTTTCGTGTTTGTCTCATGCAGTTTGAACTCCATGTTCGACTGTCCTGCCATGAGGTACACTTCGCCTATGTATATGTTGCCGAAGATGTACTCCGTACCGTCAAGAACTGCCGTCATGGTGTACGGACCGCCGTATTCGTTTATCGGAGGAAACACCGCCGACCACTTGCCGTTTTCGGAATTTACCGTTACGGTTTCTCCGCAGAAAACAATACTGCCGTTTCCGTCGCCGTCACCGAATACTCTTATCGGTTTACCTTTCGGAAAAACCATGTTTGAAGAAAAAATACTTGCAAATTTCATCATTATTACCTCACTTGTTTACTTTCTTCTGCCACTTTCCCGGGGAAGTGCCTGCTGTTTTTTTGAAAAATCTTCCGAAGCTTGCGGAATCGGAGAAGCCGAGTGTGTACGCAACCTCCGAGACGGTAAGACTTCCGTCGGCAAGCAGTCTTTTCGCACGCTCTGTTTTGCCGTGGGCGATGTATTCTGACGGGGAAAGCCCCGAATAGCTCTTGAAAAGCTCTCTGAAAGTACTCTCGCTCACAGAACACATATGTGCAAGCTCGGAAACGCTCGGATTTTTGTCGTAGTTCTCTTCGAGGTATACTATTCCTTGCGCTATTACGCTGTACTTTTTTGACAAAAGTTTTGAGATGTATTCCGACCTTGAAAGCTCGGCTATTATGCCGTAGGCGACCGATTTGATATATGCCGGCGAGCGGTTCATGCTTTTGTAGGCGTCGGCAAGTGTGAAAAAACTCTCGTATATTCCGCCGCTTCCGCCGTGTTCGACGATGAATGGCGAATCTGACTGTGTGACGCTTATTATTTCACCATCGGCATCCCGTGCAAGAAACTCGAAAAGTACGGTGTGAGAGTCGCTGTGCGGAGAAAGACTCTCGAATTTTGTCCTGTACTCTGCACCGTGCGGAATATAAATAATGCTTCCCCTCGAAACCTCGGAGAGTTCGTGCCTCGGTGTTTCGTAAACCGCCGTGCAGTCGTGAAAATATACGAGAGCGTCGGTCGGCCTTGGGTGATCCATGTTGAAACGCCCGAGTTTTCTCCAATCCTGACGCATGGCGAATACATTCGTAAGCTCAAAATTTGCATCGTGCAGCTCGGTAATGCTTCTTGTCTCCATAAATTCACCTCGTTGCCTGTGATTTTAGTATATTTCGATGATTTTGTCAAGGATAGACGGTTAATTTTTTGTAAATTCGGCACCACATTGACAAAATTGTAGCAAACTTACCGACCATGCATATTTTTTGACCGACTCTGCTATTGAAAAAAGGTTTGCCGTGTGCTATAATCGATCCGGAAACAAAAGCGGTGCGCTTTACGGCGAACAAACGACGGAGGCAGTAAAATGAGCAAGATAAACGTAACCGTGTGGAACGAATACGTCCAC
>CAKSCN010000017.1 GCA_934444485.1 uncultured Eubacteriales bacterium
TATTATAACAAACCGATACATATATTGTCAAGATACGTTTTTGTGAATTTTAGTGAACTTTTCACACGTCTTTTTATGCACAATTTCCCTTTGACGTCCCATAAAGCGACACAGCCGCCGACAAAATGCCGCAAAGAGAGTTTTTCCTTGACAACGAAGTGCGGTTATGGTAGAATGTAGACGAAAACAAAAAAGGGAGATTGAAATGTCCGAAAAACTTGCAATACTGCTCAACGAAAAGAGCTTTGCTGTATGCGTAAAGCCGCAGGGGGTATGCTCCGAGGACGACGGCACGGAAACGTGTATGCCGTTTCTTCTTGCGGAGAGTCTCGGTACAGACCGAAAAAGCATATACACGGTACACAGGCTCGACCGTGAAGTCGGCGGGGTGATGGTGTATGCAAAAAACGAAGTCTGCGCAAAAAAGCTCTCGGCGCTTGTGAGCGAAAGAAAGATAATAAAGGAGTATATCGCCGTCGTACACAGCCGCCCGCCGAAGGAGTCCGACACGCTCACCGACCTTTTATTCAGGGATTCGCACAAAAACAAGAGCTTTGTCGTGGATAAAATGAGAAAGGGCGTGAAAGAGGCGTCTCTCGAGTACACGCTTCTCGCTTCAAAGCCCGGCGGCAAATTCGGTGAAATATCGCTTTTGAAAATACGTCTGCACACCGGAAGGACGCACCAGATAAGGGTGCAGTTTTCCTCACGTAATATGCCTCTTGTCGGCGACAGGCGTTACGGCGGCGGAAAGGACGGCTGTGCGATTGCGCTCTTTTCGCAAAGGCTCTCATTTGAACATCCTTTTTCAAAGGGAAAGACGGTCGATATCTCTTTTTTGCCCGATGCGGCACTTGAACCGTGGTCAGAGTTTAAAATGTGCGCCGACACAGCGTCATTATGATTTTTCCGCACAAAATGCATACTTTTTGAACGAAAAATATATTGACAAGTCACTTGTGATATGGTAGAATAAAGGTAATGGCAGTTAATTTGGCACAGCTTTGATATTTTTACGGCAGCCATGCCGCACAGACGGCAAATAAAATTTTGGGAGGCAACCATGAAAAAGAGAAAAATTTCGGCTCTTGCACTTGCAATTATCCTTTCCTCGACGGCATTCGCATCGTGCAAAAAAGATGAGGTAAAAAACGACGGAGAAAACAATGTTATTGACGAAACTCCTACAGTAAAGGGCGAAAACGAGCTCGGACTTCCGGACGACCTCCGTTTTGACGGCGAGACCTTCAATATGTATCTCGCACTCGCCACGCTGAAATCGTCGTACATTGCCCAAGAGGATGCCGAAAACCTTCTCGCACAGACGGTTTACAAGAGAAACGAGCTTGTAAAACAGCGTCTCGGCATCGATCTCAACATTGTATGCACGACTCTCACGAGTGCCGGAGCCGATCAGCAGACCGAGACAAACAAGATTTCCTCTCTCATTCTCGCCGGCGACAAGACCTACGACGTATTCGCTCACGTACAGCACACGGGAATGCCGGGACTTATCAACGAGGGAATGTTCTTGAACTGGAACGATATGCCGTACATTGATCTTACAAAGCCGTGGTGGTATTCCAACGCTCTTCGAGACATCACCTTCGGCGACAAGATTTTCTGCATGACGGGCGACTACAACCTCCCCTCCTTCTCAAACACAGAATGCCTTGCGTTCAACAAGACCATGCTCGACGAGCTTGAGATGGAATATCCCTATCAGTCTGTTCTTGACGGAACGTGGACTCACGACAAATTCGTCGAATACATACAGGCTGCGACAAAAGATTTGAACGGCGACGGTCAGATGGACTGGGACAACGACCGTTACGGCTTTGCGGGATGGACTCCGGAGCAGATACAGGCTCTTTACGTCTCATACGGCGGTCAGGTTCTCGAGAAGGACGACCACAATATGCCGGTGCTTTCGATATACTCGCGCAAGCAGGTTGAGGTTATCGACAAGATGCTTGAGGTCTTCAATCTTCCCGGTGCGTTTGCGCAGAGCAAGGAATACGGTCTTGAAGACAGAATGTTCGAGAACGGCAGACTTCTCTTCAACGACTCCTTCCTCAGCATGATTCAGAGTATGCGCAACTACGAGGACGAAATAGGCTTCGTTCCCTACCCCAAGATGAACGAAGAGCAGGAGGATTACCGTTCGAGAACGGCGAACGTCAGCGGTCTTACGTACATTCCCGTAACGCTTGACGAAGAGAGATACGATCTTGTCGGCGCAACTCTCGAAACAATGGCGTACTACTCCAACCGTGAGCTTCTTCCGACCTACTTCGACATTATCCTTACGGTTCAGTCAACCCGTGACGTTGAGTCCGAGCAGATGATACCGATAATTAGAAACACGGCGAAGTTTATGGATATGACCATGGGCTTCCAGCCGAGTACATTTGTGACAAGCGGTCAGAACACGCTTGCTTCTCACTGGATGTCGAACAAATCCGTATACGAGGAAAAGCTTGCAACGCTTATTAAAACCTATTCCGATTAAACAGTTTACGGCACACACAAATCACCGCCCTCTCCGTCAATGGAATAAGGGCGGTATTTTTTGTCTCAGTCGGTGTATATGCCGTATCTTGAAAGGTTAAACGTTTTGTCCGGGAAATCCGCAATGCCGATCGACGACGCAAGGTATTTTCCGCTCTTGTCGCCTATCGTGCGCTCAGCTTCATATCCGAGTTCAGCACCCGTATCAATCCTGTTCTTGCCGAATATAGCAAACTTTCCGCCGACAGTCTGAATATATGTGTTTCCGCTCATTTCGGGAAGCCACTCCGGGTATGCCGCATTTATGTGGATAAGATACCAAGTGCTGAGAGCGAATATGTTGTTCTTTATCTTGAAATTCCAAAACTCGTTTCTGTGATCCCACGATTTTATCGCCGCCTGTGCGTAACCGTCGGGGCGTGTTGAGCCGAAGCCGTAGCCTGTGCGGCGGATTATATTGCCCTCGATAAGGATATTTTCGCCGGTTCTGACGACGCTCTCATTAACCGCCGCGCCGTTGAAATACTCAATGCCGTATACGCAGTCTTCGACGACGTTGTTTGTATAGGAGATGTTGCTCATATCGATATCATGACTTCCTCCGTCGGCAACCTGATGTGAAAGTCCGGCGTCGTATACCTGTCGGACGTAGCAGTTATCGACAGTGAAGCCGTCGGTCGTGCCGTAGGTTTCTATACCGTTTCCGGCTCTCGTCACACGTCCGTCGGTTGCGCTTCTGAAATTGTAGGTCTGTATTGCGCCTCCGATAAATGCCGCCTCACAGTTTGTGACGGTGAGATTATCCACCGGTCCCGTACCGCCGACTGCCGCCGCCGCACAGTACATGAAGCAGAGGTTGTCTATCGTGACAGAGCTTGTTTTCTGTATGTTGAAAGCACGTGTCTTTGTGCTGAACTCTATTCTGTCAAACACATCTCCGGGATTGCCCTTGTCACAGCGCAGATACAGCTCGCCCTTCGCCTCGTTTGAGTCGGGAATGCCGTTCTTTATCACGGAATCCGCTTTGTGGAAATAGCAGAGGTCATACGGAAGATGCTTTTCGACCTCGAAGGGAATATCCTTTCCTCTGACGTAGAATCTGCCGTCACGATAGCTCGGCACTTCACGCTTTGCATAGTATTCGCCGTCGTTCATCGTTATCGCACCGACGTCCGGGAAAGTGCCTGTGTCGTATTTCCAGACCTTTACTCCGTCGGTGTCGCTGTGAAGCGTCCACTTATCGGGATTCGCACCGTCCTCGGGAGAACCGCATATAATGGGTTTAGCTCCCTCTCCGTAAGACGAATATGTGACACCGGAGGAGGCAAACATACCGCCTCTGTAGAGTCCGCCTCTTTCAAACAAAACCGTATCTCCGGGATTCAGCTTTTGCTTTCCCACTCTTTCCGTTGTGCGCCATGCCTTTTCGAGAGATTTGCCGTCGTTTTCGTCGCTTCCGCTTTCGGACACGTAGTAGACCGTACCCTTTTTCGCCGCTTCGGCAGGGTCAACGGTATTCGGCGTGCTTCTTATCTGGGCAATTCTCTTTTCGGCATACTCATCCGCACGGCGAAGCTCTGCGTCACCTTGTTCCGTATCGGGCTTCAAGTTTTCTCCGAAAAGGAGCGACGGAGAACCGAGTGCGTACTTATCCTCTCCGAGGCAAAGTCTCGGCACCGACGCCGACGCAATATCGAAGAATGCCCAGTGACTGCGGTTTACGTCGGCAAACACGTTGTAGAACGGGAACAGCTCATCGTTTTTGTCCGCGGTATATCCGAGAGCACGGTTCACTATTGCCGCCGCCTCCGCACGTGTGACGGGAGAATCGGGTTTGAAGCTTCCGTCGGGGTAGCCGTTAATTATGCCGCACACTGCCGCCTTTACGACGGTATCGTAGTGGTTGTCTCCGCTCTTTATATCGGTAAACTTCGGTGAGTCGCCGCTCTCCTTACAGCCGGGAAGGTCGAGACTCATAATGACCTCGGCAAGCTCGGCACGGGTGATTTTGCGTGAAGGCTCAAATGCGCCGTCCGTCGTTTTATCGAGATTTGCGAGTGCGCCTTTTTTCGCAAGCGCCGAAACATATCCCGCATACCATGCGCTTTCGGCAACGTCGGAATATCCGCTCTTATCGGAAACGGGAACAATTCCGGCGGCACGTGCGGCAACAGCCGTCGCTTCGGCTCTCGTGATGTGACCGGAGGGTTTGAAGCAACCGTTCTCGTAGCCGTTCATGTATGCGTACTCAAAGGATGGCTTCCTCTCGCCGAGAGAAAACGCAACCGCCGCAACGAAGACGGTATCTCCCTCGGAGAGCTTTGAAACGGGAGTCATGCCGAGAGGATATATGTGCATTTGCCTCAAAAGTCCGCCGCTCTCGGGGAGTATCTTCTCCGCTATGCCGGATATATCGAACTCCGCAACGCTCCACTCTCCTGTCGTGACGGGTTCTTTCGACTCGGCTCCGAAAGCGCTTTCGAGTATGCCGCCGTTCTTCATTATGTTTATCTTCATTTTTGCGCTCGTCGGCGACTTTGAATCGTATTTGTAAACGAGGTATACTCTTTTGACTTCTCTCAGGTCGATCCCCTTTGAAAGATAGCTCCAGCCGTCAAGTCCGAGAGGCGACGAAGACTTTTGCGCTTTTGTATTGACGGCAAACTTCACCGCAGCAAAGCCGTTTTCGATAACCTTATCCTTGGTGAGCGACGTGTCGTAACCCTCAAGTATGCCGTCGAAACAGTCGGAAAATGGAAAACAAATACTTTCGGGTAATACGGCAGTGCTTTTCCACGTGGCTGTGAGCTTTATGTCGGAATCGCCTATCTCAAGCTTTTCTCCGGGCTTTACGTCCCTGCCGTCCGAGGTGCGCCATGCAACAAACTCGCTCTCGTTCATCGTGTACGGACACTTTGCAGCCGTAAAGCTCGTATTTGCGCCGTAGGTTTCCGTGAAGAGCTTTCCGTATGCGTTGGGTGCGCCCTTTAAGTATGTCACGGTTGACTTTGCGTCGCCGTCGGGGTTACGCTCAAAAAACGAAACCGACGAAATATACATCACATCGTCCTTCGAGAGCGACGAGGACGGAACATTTCCGTAGGGGTAAAAATGCACCTGATTTATGTGGGTGTTCTCGGAATCGGGGTTGAGAGTGAACTTTCCGTCGAGCTTGAAGTAGGCGTCAGCCCATTTGCCGCTGACAAGCTCATTGTAGGAATATACGGTCGCCGAGGTTTTGATAGCCTTTGTGTTTCCCGGGAGAAGCCGCATACCCATATTGCCCGCGGCCTTTGCGTTCGGCGAGAGGTAATACGTAATCTTCACGAAGCGGTACTTCGCAAGGTCCGCACGTTTTGAATCCTTCGCAAGCGACCAGCTGTCGAGAGCCGTCACCGCCGCAGACTTCGTTTCGGGCGTCGGAGTCACCTTTACCGCCTTTCTGCCGTCAAACTCGGTTTTCTCCGCAGTACAGGTGGGCTGTCCCTCGAGTACGCAGTCGAAAATATCGGGAAATACATACTCCGTGCAGTCGTTTACCTCTTCGTTTTCCGCAAACGCTAAGGTTCCGAGTGTCATTATAACCGCAAGCACTGCGGCGAAGAGTCTTTCTGCCGTTTTTCTTGATATCATGCCGTCCGCCTCCTTGATGTTGTCATATTCAGTAAATGCATTTACATCTACATTCTACCATAAACACGGCGAGATTGCAACACTTTTCTTTCGGCGGCGCAAAAAAATGTAAAATAACTGAAAAATTACGGTGAAAGTCATTGTAAACGAGGGCCTTCGATGTTATAATACAATTTATAATACAATATGGTACAGTATAAGAAATGTTTACAGCAGGAAAGCGAGGTATACTTATGAATATATGTCTTTACGGTGCTTCGAGCAACGATATCGACCGTGCGTATGTGGATGCGGTTTACTCCCTCACCCTCACCCTTGCAAAGCGTGGTCACCGTCTCGTTTACGGCGGCGGCGGACAGGGACTCATGGGTGCGGCGGCAAGAGGAATGACCGACGGTGGCGGAAAGATAATAGGAATAACACCGAAGTTTCTAAATGTTGACGGTCTTCTCTACGATGCCGACAAATGCGAAGAGTTCATTTTCACGGAGGATATGCGAAGCCGCAAGAAGCTCATGGAGGAAAAGGCGGACGCTTTTGTGACCGTCCCCGGCGGAATCGGCACATACGAGGAATTTTTCGAGATTCTCACCTTAAAGCAGCTCGGCCGCCACAGGAAGCCCATGGCGGTGTACAACATCGGCGGCTACTACGAACCGCTTTACAAAATGCTTGAGGCGACGGCTGACGGTGGCTTTATGACGCACGAATGCCTGAATCTCTTCAAATTCACGGACGATGAAAACGCCTTAATCGAGTACCTTGAAAAGGGTGACGGCGATTTCGGCGGAGTAAAATTCAAAAAAATATAAAGGAAAGAAGCTTTATGGAACAGAAAAGAAACACATTTTCAACCGAAACCGAAACCTCTCTCGGATACATCGTATACAAGCCCGAAAACTTCACTCCGGGACTCCCTATGATAGTATTTCTTCACGGTGCAGGAGAGCGTGGCACAAACCTTGACCTTGTCAACGTCAACGCAATACCGAAATACCTGAGCGAAGGTTCGATGAAGCTCCCTGCGGTGGTACTCTGTCCGCAGTGTCCCGAGGGTCTTGTATGGAACAATGTCGTCGTCCCTCTCAAAGCGCTCATAGACAGGGTTGCCGCCGAATATGAGGTTGACACCGACAGAATATCGATAACAGGCATCAGTATGGGCGGCTTTGGAACGTGGGAAATGGGAGTTACCTACGGCAACTATTTCTCGTGCATAGCTCCCGTATGCGGCGGCGGTCTCTCCTGGCAGTGCAGCGGAGATATGCTTAAGAGCGTTCCCGTTTGGGCGTTTCACGGCGACGCAGACTCTATTGTGCCTGTGAAGAACTCTCTCGAAATGGTTGACCGTCTCAACGCCGCCGGAGGTCACGCAAAGCTTACGATATTCCACGGCGTAAATCACAACTCGTGGGATCCGGCATATCTCGAAACAAAAGTCACGGATTGGTTGCTTTCTCATAAAAAGCATTGAGATTTCACGGCGGTTATGTTCACCGAATTAAACAATTATACACAGATTGGTCTCAGGTTATTGCTTGACTGCTCCGACAAATTCTGATATAATCTGAGTACGATTTTTCAGTGGGATTTGGTAGTTAAAAGATGAAGATTTCTCTTGATCATTTTGAGAGCAAATACGGCACGTACACAGGCAAGCGTGTTCTTTTTGCGATAAACTGTCTTACATTTTACATAGTGATGATGATCGCCGTGAACAACCTCGGCATAAATCCTTTCACCGCTTTTTCCAACGTCACAAAGGCGATAAACACGGTTCTCGGCATAAGAACATTTGAGGATATTGTCTCCGAAAGCACAATAGGCGTACTCGACAGCACCGTTTCGTCGGTAACAATGTACAACACGGTATTCATGCTTATGATGATTATTATCCCGATTATGTTCATCGTACAGTGCATACACATCGGCGTGAGAGTTTTCAAGGTAAACCGCCTCGGAAAGAAGTACCGTGAGCCGGAGTCGTATTTTACTGCGGAAAACAATTTGCAGATAGGACGTCATTTCGTCCTCATGCTCATTCTCATATGCGTGACGGTTTGTCTTCTTCTCCCCGTCTACACAGAACCGAATATGTTCTTCGGCGACGACAGTCTCGGCGTTGCGGAGTTCCTCACGATAAGTGCGGTTCGTGCAAGCTACTCGAGCGGACTTTACGATTTCCAGACGTCGATGATACTTTCGATGCTGTTTGCGATACTTTCGGTGGCGTTCCTCTACGTTCTTTCGTCGGGCATCACGATACTTATCTGTTCGGTCACATCGAGCCTCGAGGGTACTCTCGGCAAAGAGATAAGGCAGATATTCATACTCGACGCTATTCTCGTTTTCGGTGCAAAGTATGCGTCGCAGTACATAACCGCACCCTTTATCGAGCCTCCGGTCGTGCTTCACTACAACTTTGTGTCTATTGCGCTGATTGTTCTCTGCGTTGTCGGCACGGTGTTGGGATTTATCCCTCTCGGAAGAAAGATAGACTCAGAAAAGTAACGGCAGGAAGTTTACGGCACTTTTAAAACCGCATAACAAGCACCGTGAGTACCGAGATGTGCGCACGGTGTTTTGCGTTTTCCGCAGGTCGAAGGTATTCTGTAAAGACGGCGGACGCACGGTGAAATGACACAAACAACACGGATTTCAAAGGAGAGATACAGATGTACGAAGCGGTAAAAGTCGGAGAAAGAGCATACTATATGGACTGTCCGACAAGAGTAGGGATATACGATATGGGCGGCGGCAAGGGTTGTCTTTTCGACGGAGGAAGCGACCCGAGCGCAGGGAAAAAGCTTCTTGCGTGTCTCGACTCTCTCGGACTCAAGCTTGAAGCGGTGTACAACACTCATTTTCACGCCGACCACATCGGAGGAAACAGGCTTCTCCAGAAGCGCACCGGCTGCAATATCTACTGCCCCGGCGGTCTCGGCTTTGCGTTTGTCGAATACCCCGAGCTTCAGTCTGAATTCATGACGGGTGCGTTCCCCTTTGCGGAGTACCGTGACCATAAGTTTTACCGCGCCGAACAGTGCGAGCCGACGGTGCTCACGGAGGACGTGCTTCCCGAAGGCATATCGATACGCCGCTTTGAGGGTCACACAAAGTCGATGGTCGCATACAAAACCTATGACGGCGTGTGGTTTTTAGGCGACGTTATCTCGGGCGAGGAAATACTCGTAAAGCACGGCATATGCTATCAGTACGACATTGCGGAGCATCTGCGTGAGCTTGACGAGCTTGCGACTCTCGACGGAAAAATGTTTGTGCCGTCGCACGCAGATCCGACCGACGACCTGACGCATTTAATCGAGCTTAACAAAGGCAAGATGTACGAGAACATGGACGTGATAAAGGGTATCTGCAAGGCGCCGACGCACTTTGACGACATCATGGCGGCGGTATTCAGGCACTACGACATACCGATGAATGTGTTCCAGTACGTACTTGTGAGCTGCACGGTGCGCTCGTATCTTTCGTATATGCACGATTTGGGAGAAATATCCCTCGAAACCGACGACAGCCGTCACCTGTATTACAAAAGCGTATAATTTTTCTGTAGGTTTGCGCATATTTTTAATTTTCGGCGCATATAATGAGTTTAAGGAACACTTGAATGAAAGGGCGAACGGAATGAAAAAAACTGTATGCAAAAGGGAGTACGACACACAGACGGCAAAGCTCATAAAGCGTTTCACCGCCGGTGCTTTCGGAAATCCTCAAGGCTATGAGGAAGCTCTTTATCAGACCGAGGACGGTTTGTACTTCCTCTACGTAAACGGCGGTGAAGAATCTCCCTACCACGGAGAAAACATCAAGGCAATGTCAAAGTCCCGTGCGGCGGAGTGGCTCGAAACGCACGGTGAGAACTGAACTCACGGCGAAAAGTCTTGCGGCATCGGGAGTTATATCCTTTGACGCCGCATTTTTCTTTATCGCACTGCGCCTTCGGAAGCGAGTTTTCGTTTGACGAGGATAAATGTTTTCAAAAATAATCTTGACAATTTTCGATTTTGCATTTATAATAGAAGAATAGAATTCTGCATGGAAGGGTGCGTAAAAAGATATGACGTATGAAGAAAAATTTGCCAAGGAAGGACTTACCTTTGACGACGTACTGCTGATACCGGCGAAGAGCGACGTTCTCCCCAACGGCGTGGATCTTTCCACAAAGCTCACAAAAAAGATTTCGCTCAACATTCCGCTTATGACCGCCGCAATGGACACCGTTACCGAATCGAGAATGGCTATAGCCATAGCAAGAGAGGGCGGCATCGGCGTTATACATAAGAACATGAGCATAGAAAGACAGGCGGAGGAAGTTCTCAGGGTAAAGAGAAGCGAAAACGGAATAATCACAGATCCTTTCTTCCTCGCACCCGACAATTACGTTTACGAAGCGGATCAGCTTATGGGACGTTTCCGCATTTCCGGCGTTCCGATATGCGAGAACGGCAAGCTCGTCGGTATCATCACGAACCGTGATATGCGTTTTCTCAAGGACTTCAACATAAAGATAAAGGAAGTTATGACAAGCGAGGGACTCATCACCGCTCCCGTCGGCACGACTCTCGAAGAGGCGGAAGAAATACTCAGCCGTCACAAGATAGAAAAGCTTCCCCTTGTTGACAAGAACGGCGCACTCAAGGGACTTATCACCATAAAGGACATCGAAAAGGCCGAAAAGTATCCTCACTCCGCAAAGGACGCAGAGGGCAGACTTCTCTGTGCGGCGGCAATAGGCGTTACGGCTGACGTGCTTGACAGAGCGGCG
This sequence comes from uncultured Eubacteriales bacterium, assembly GCA_934444485.1. Classification (GTDB taxonomy): domain Bacteria; phylum Bacillota; class Clostridia; order Oscillospirales; family CAG-382; genus CAKSUT01. Next base: position 10,931 of record CAKSCN010000017.1, read on the forward strand.
GCTCTTCTCGAAAAGGGTGCGGACGCACTTGTCCTCGACTCCGCACACGGTCACTCGATGAACATAATAAACGCCGTATCCAAGATAAAGGCAAGATTTCCCGACTCTCAGATAATCGCAGGAAACATTGCCACCGCCGAAGCCGCAAAGGCGCTTATTGACGCAGGTGCGGACGCCGTTAAGTGCGGTATCGGACCGGGTTCTATCTGTACGACGAGAGTCGTTGCAGGTATCGGCGTTCCTCAGATCACGGCGATATACGACGTTGCAAACGAAGCCGCAAAGACCGGCACTCCCGTTATCGCAGACGGCGGTATCAAGTACAGCGGAGACATCGTAAAGGCAATTGCCGCAGGCGGAGACGTTATCATGGTAGGTTCTCTTGTTGCGGGCTGTGAGGAAAGCCCCGGAGAAAGCGAAATATTCCAGGGACGCCAGTTCAAGACCTACCGAGGCATGGGTTCCATTGCGGCAATGCAGATGGGCTCCAAGGACAGATACTTCCAGGCTGACCAGAAGAAGCTCGTTCCCGAAGGTGTTGAGGGTCGTGTTCCTTACAAGGGACCGCTTTCAGAGACCGTGTTCCAGCTCATGGGCGGCATACGCTCCGGTTTCGGTTACTGCGGTGCGCACAACATTGCGGATCTCAAGGCTAACGGACGTTTCGTAAGAATAACAAATGCAGGACTTCTCGAGTCGCATCCTCACGACATTTCCATCACTAAGGAAGCCCCCAACTACAGCGCATTTACAAAGTAAGCGGCGCACGATAAGGTGATTTGAAAGGAGGAGATGATATGAAGCGAAGAGCGTTTAAACCGTGTCTTATTGCGGTAACGGCGGCACTTATCGTTTCGTACATCTCCTCCTTGAGTGTTTTTCCCGAGTCTCGCTTCGGCAACAGTGACGAGATATACTACAACTACGCAAACATCGACGGAGCCATAGACGTACCGACGCTTTTCGTGCAGGATGCAGGTTTTGTCAACGACAAAAGCTACCCGCTTGTTGTAACCGGCATGGTTGAATATGCGCCGGTAGAGGTTTTTCTCGGTTTCCCGGGAATTGACGTCGTTTATGCGGAAAACAACAACGACTTCTACCTTCAGAACAAGCGGCTTGACTTATACATCTCTTTCGACATAAGCGGCGGCTACGCCATATCTCACAGCTTCGGAGTCATGAATCTTGCGGTGCGCTATTTCAATCAGACGCTTTATGTTCCGGTCAAGGACACCGCACGCTCACTCGGACTCCAATGCAGTACCTACGACGATTACATAAAGAGTCTTTACTGCGTGAGAGTCTACGACGATTCGGCGACCAAAAGCTTTGAGACGCTCATAGACGAGTGTTTGTCAAAATTTGTGGGATATGAACCTACCGATCCGCCGGCACCTCCCGACGAGGAAAAGCCCGAGGACAACACCAAGTCCGACGACAACACACCTGTAAATCCGCCGATTTACGACCCCGATTATATCGAGCGTCAGGAAGAGATAAAGGACGAGCAGATAGAAGAGGAAAAAGAGGCGGCACGTTCCGAGCTTGTTATAGGACGCCGTGACGTCTACCTTGCGTTCACCTCCTCCCCCAACGAAAACACCGAGGCAATTCTCGATTCGCTTGCAAAATACGGTGCAAAGGCGGTGTTCTTCTGCAATGCCGACGCCATGCTGAAATATCCGGCTCTTGTCCGCAGAATGGCGGTAGAGGGACACAGCATAGGTCTCTGCCCGTCCGACGACATACTCCCTCCGAGAATACTGCCGCCAAAAGACTCAAAGGCGCAGTACACGGCGGCGCTCCCCATGGCGTTTGACACGGATATCGTTATTTCCGACATTGCGAAGTCGCAGAAAGTGCTTTATCAGCTGACGAAGCTTCACAGCAGGCTTTTGTACACGCCGGAGGCTGTTTTGGACGGCATTGACTCCGACAGGATATACGGTGAGTGCGGTGTTGTCTGCGTAAAGCCGAATTTCGAGACATCCGACTACACGGACTCGACGAGGGTAAGGATTTCCGCCGAAGTCATAGACGCACTCTGGACGATGAGTACAAGCGGCGGAGTCGGAAATGCGGTCGTTCTCTTCAACTCGACCGAAAAAAGCTCACAGTCTGCCGAAAGAATTCTCGACTTTTCCTCTGCAAGACCTCAGGTGCGGTTGCGCCGTCTCTCGGAAAGCACGGATCTCGCCTCTCTCGGAATTGTTACGGACGCTGCGGACAGTGATGTACAATAGGCACAATACGAAAATAAATGCTGCGACAAAGTATTTCGCTCTGCCGCAGTATCTTTTTGCCTGTTTGCGTTTTGCCGTATTACTTTGCGTTTACCGTTTTTTCAAGGTAATTCACAAAGTCTCCGAGAGTTACACAGCCTCTCGTTTCCTCCTCGTCAACCTCGATATCGTACTTCTCCTCGCAGAGAAGCACAAGGTCTGCAATTTCGATGGAGTTGAGTCCGAGGTCGTTCACAAGCTCTGCCTCAGGCTTTATATCCTCCTCTTTGATCTGAATCTCATCAATCAGCATCTGCTTTATCTCTTCAAACATTGGCTGCATACTCTCCTGTTAATTTAGTATAGTTTTACCGACTCTCGGTTAATTACTTTACAAGGTATCTCTTGATTTTTCTCGAGGTCGTCTTCTCGAACTCGGTCTTTCTCAGCTCGATATTGCGCACCTGCTTGAACGACGGAAGCTTCTTGTTCATTTCGTTGATATCCGCCTTTATCTTCTCGGAGATGTCGTCGAGGGGCGTATCCTTCTCAAACTTATCGAATGCGGGGAATACTATGGCTGTCAGCACAACCTCGTCGGAATCGGATTTCTTTCTGCCGACCACAACGCTCTCCGCTATCGAGTCTACATTGCCGAGGTATTCCTCAATTTCCTCCGGGAACACGTTCTTGCCGTTATTAAGGACGATTACGGACTTCTTTCTGCCGGTGATGTAGATATAGCCGTCGCCGTCCATGTAGCCTATATCGCCGGTTCTGTAGTATCCTTCCTCGTCGAAAGCTTCCTCGGTTGCCTTTTCGTTTTTGTAGTAGCCGAGCATTACGTTCTCGCCCTTTACACAAATCTCGCCCTCGATAAAGCCCTTGTCGTTTTTCGCCGTGCCGTCGATTTTAGCGGTACACGACTGAACACACGGACCCACAGAGCCTCGCTTCGGAGCGTAGTAGGGAGTTACCGATATAAGCGGCGAACACTCCGTAATGCCGTAGCCCTCGTAGATGTTTATGCCGAACTCCTCAAACTTTTCGACGTAATCCGGGTTGAGCGCCGCTCCGCCGCAGATAATCTTGTTGAGTCTGCCGCCGAACGCTTCCCTTACCTCTTTGAAAAGCTTCTCTCTCATGTCGATGCCGACCTTGCGCATTGTCTTCGACGCCGTTATCGCCGCCGCAAGCTTTTTGTCCTTGCCGCTCTTCTTTGCGGTGTCCCATATCTTTTTGTACATGGTATTCACAAACAGCGGCACGAGGATTATGCCCGTGGGCTTGAAAAACGCAAAGTTTCGCAGAACATTCTTGAGGCTGTCGTTTATGCAAACCGTGACGCCGTAGTTAATTGCGGCAATGTGGCAGCAAAGCTCATACGTATGGTGTATCGGAAGAACCGAGACTATTGTGTCGTCAGCCGAGAAGTCAACCGCTTCACACGCCGAGTTTACGGCGGCAACGGCATTCTTTTCCGAGAGCATTACGCACTTCGACGTACCGGTCGTGCCGGAGGTAAAGAGCATTATCGCCATGCGGTCGGTCGTCTCGTAGTCGGGCACTTCAAACCCTTCCTCGAGCGCAAGCTTTCCGTCCTCCGCTATCTTTTCAAACTTCAGGATATCCTCTTTGCCGTCAAGCGTCTCGTCGTCGTTTCTCACGGTGATACAGCGCATTGTTTTCGGCATGGACTCGCAGATCTCGTCAATATGCTTTGCCATTCCGGGCATTACCGCTATTGCGTCAGCCTCCGCTATTTCGAGAAAGCCGCACATTTCCGAAATCTTAAGCTCTTTGTCCATCGGTATTGCAACTCCGCCGGAGGCGACTGCGGCAACGTAAACCGAAACCCATTCGGGGCAGGTCTCGCCGACTATCGCTATTCTCTTTCCGCCGAGGTCGTTTTTAATAAGTCCTGCGGCGACGCTTCCCGTAAGTGCGGAAAATTCGGCAAAGGTCATCTCCGCAACGTCGTTTCTTCCGAGGTAATATCTGTATAATGTTTTGTCGCCGAACTCCGTGAGCTTTTCGTAGAAGTGCTTCAAGCTGCGAATCGGCGTATACACTCTTTCTGTTTTCTTTTTCATCTCAATATCAGCCTGCCTTTCGGTAAATTGGCCGCATTTTCAAATCACACTATTCGGAAAAACTGCGGCAATCAGCTGTCTTGTGCGTGTCTCGCACAACAATTATATTATATATCATATGGGAAAATAGTCAAGCATTATTTATTAAGTTTCATAAAATTTTGAAACACAAAAGTGCAGTGAAATACGAAATAAAAGTAAGCGTTTTGGCTTTATCCCCACCGGCGAAGCGTTTTACAGCTCACGACCTCTCCGTTCTCAATCTCCACCATTCCGTACGACGGCGCACGTCCGTCCCGAGGTTCGGAAATACTTCCGGGGTTCATAAGTATTATACCGTCCTTTTCTTCGACAAGCGGCAGGTGCGTGTGACCGAAAAGTGCGATTTTTGCGCCGTTTTGCTCCGCTTTCGACCTCAAAAGTCCGAGAGAGCCTTTTACGCCGCAGGTATGACCGTGGCACATGAAAATCTTCACTCCGCCGTATTCGACCGTTTTTTCGTAGTCGTCCTTTGAAAAGCCGTATAGGTCGCAGTTACCCGCCACCGTGCAGACAGGCAGATACGGGTACTTGCGGACAAGCTCCTCTGCGTCGGAAACAAGGTCGCCGAGGTGTATGACGGCGTTTATTTCGCTGTAGTGCTTATCCACGACCGAAAACATACCGTAATTTCTGCCGTGGGAGTCCGATAATACAAGTATGCGCATTTTGCATCATTCCTCGTCGGGGAAATAAAGCTCAAAGCCGGGGTTGAGCTTATCCTCTTCATAGAGCGCACGCACCGAGGTCCAATCCTCAACGGCGTTCATATCGAGAGAAATGTACTCGATTTTGTCGGAGGAAAGCTTTGCGAGAGGCGACACGTCCTTTATATAGTTGTAGTCGAGGTAAAGGACACGCAGGTTCGGAAGCTCCGCAAAGGGCGAAACGTCCTCTATTGCGTTGTACATGAGAGACACATCCTCGAGCGTCTTTATATCGGCAAGCACCGAGACATCGGAGAGTCCGCATCTGTAAAGCGAGAGATATTTGAGCGGAAGCTCACGCAGGCAGGAAATATCCGTAATGCCGCTGAAGTTTATCGAGAGGCTTTCAAGCTTTTTGAGGTTTGCAAACGAGGAGATATCCTCAAAGCATTTATCGCCGTCGTCGTAAAAGCGGTAATCCGCACCAAGGGAAAGGCTCTCAAGGTTTTCGAGTCCGCCGTTTCCGAGAATGCTCACGTCTTCTATTATCGCACCCGATACTTCAAGCCTTTTGAGGTTTCCGAGCTTTTCGACTCCGTCGAGCTTTTTGAGTGCCGTGTTCTTTCCGTCGGTGTGTATTGACACCGATTCAAGCTCCTTGCAGTAACGAAGATCATCGAAGCTGTCAAAGGTGTAAACGTCGAAGGTTGCGAAATCACGAACGCCGGTGAAATACTTCATATCCTCAAACGACGATATCTGCTTTACGGCGGTTCTCTTCAAAAGCTCACGCTTGGCGTCAAAGTCGGTTTCATTCATGTAGTCGTCGAAGCCGACGCTTATATTGCACACGCCGTCGTAATTGCTGAAGTAGATGTATCTCACCGACGAAAGCTCCTCACGTGTAAGCTCTGCGGCGGACTTTGCGAATATGCTCGACATCGCCGACGCAAAATCCTTGTCAGCGAAAGCGACGGGAGTACTCTTGTCCTCAGTCTCGTCATCGGCGGCGCCGTTTGTTTTATTACAGCCGAACATTGCCGATATCATCACGAGAGCAAGAAGTCCCATGCATATTATGCGCAATGCGGTCGGTTTATAAGTCTTTATCATTGCCGTGGCCGTCCTTTCTTCGTTAATGGAACGTAAAGTTAAAAAGTGACGGCAAACAGCTTTTACGTTGCCATTTGCCGTTTGCCGTGGCTGTATGTCGAGGGAAGCCCCCGTTAATTACTCTGCGTCTGTGTTTGTGTCGTCTGCTGCTGCGTCGGTATTGTCGTCTGCCGTTGCATCGGTGTTATCGTTTGCAGCGTCGTCTGCGTTGTCATCGGCATTCGCATCAGCATTGTCATCTGCGGTTGCGTCAGCGTTATCGTCTGCGGTTGCGTCAGTGTTGTCATCTGCACTTGCGTCTGCATTCTCATCGGGCATACCGCTTACCTTGTCCTTGAATGCCTCGACTGCCGTCCAATCCTCGATGCCGTCGTTGCCGGAGAGGTCAACAGACTGAATCTTCTCTGCGTTAAGTGCGGAGAGTGCGGAAATATCGGTGATCTCGTTATTAGAGAGGCTTACAGTCTCAAGCTCGGGAAGAGCGACTACCGTGTCAAGATCCTTTGTGCCAGTACCGCCGAGGTAGAGAGTCTTGAGAGCGGTGAGGTTCTTTATGGGTGTTATATCGGCAATCGTGTTGTTGTCGAGCGAAAGAGTCTCGAGGCTTGTGAGACCGGCAACGGCAGAAATATCGGTAATTGCGTTGTCGTCAAGCGTAAGAGCGGTAAGACCCGTAAGACCCGCAATGGGAGCGATATCGGAAATGCCGCAGGAGGCAAATGTAAGCTCCTTGAGGTTTGCGAAGTCCGCAACTGCGGAAATGTCTCCGAGAGTGCCGCCGTAAACGAGAAGAGTCTCAACATTTGCCGCACTTGCGGAGAAAGCGGAGAGATCATTGAAGTTTTCGTCCTGATAAATGCTTACTTTCTTGAGACCGGTAAAGAGAGCCATGTCGGCATAGTCTATCGAATCGGTGTTAAATTTCTTTACGAGCTTCTGATTTTCCTCGTAAGCCTTCTTCTCTTCATCGGTGCTGTCGTCCGTTGCGGTGATGGAAGAATCGTAGCCGGGGAGAATGAGAGTTACAGACACGCCCTTGGTATTGAGCTCACTTGTATCAGCACCGTACATTGCATAGATGGACGCCATGTATGCGTTGGAGGTTACGTTAATGGATTCGTATTCCGCAAGCTCTTCTTCTGTGATCTTGCCCGCAGGCTTGCCGAGAGCGTCGGAAAGACCGTCTGCAAAGTTTCTGTCAGAGATGAACGAGGATTTGGAAACGCTGTAGGAATAAACAACATAAACACAGGCTGCCGCAAGAATTACAACGAGCAACCAAAGGATAATTGTAGAAGCCTTTGACTTCTTAGAATTTCTGGTCATAGTGCCCTCCGAAAAATTTAAATATATTTGTGCTTATACACATCTTCACCATTATACCATGACTTTTTTAAAAAAACAAGAATATTTTTCAAACTAATAAATATTTCAGCGATTTTTACAAAACAAATAACAAAAACAGGCATTTTGAGCTTGCCTTTTTACCCAAAATGCCTCTGAAGGTCAGTTTTTCTCTATTATTTTTATGTTCTCCGGAGAGAAACCGGTCTCGCTCATCGCAATCTCACGTATCTGAGCCACTTCGTTTGTGAGGAGTCCCGAGGTTTTGACGACGACATTCACGTTATCGCCGTTCACGACGGCAAGGCAATCCTCAAAGCCCTTTGCCTTCACCATCGTCTCGACGTTGGACTCAATCTCGATATTTCCGGCGATAGATATCATTTTTCCGAGCGCTTCGTCCTTCACGTCGGGCATTGTCTCGGAGCTGTCAACGACGGTCTGGAGTGTCTGGAGTGCTTCGTCACGTCTGCGCTCTCTGTCGGCGGCGGCATCGAGAAAGTATGCGTCCTTGCTCTCGGACGACACCTCGGCAATCGGAGAGTCCTCGGGGGAAACTCCGTCAACAAGCGTCGCCTCGCCGAGTATTTTTGAGCTGTCGGTGTCATACGACGCCGTATACAGATAATCGGTATTGGGTGCAATGCCGTCAAGACCGTTGTTCCAGTCTATGTACACCGCTATGCAAATCAGCGCAACGAACGCAAAAGCGGCAAAGGTCCGTGCGTGCTTTTTGAAAAACGAAAATGTTCCTTTAAGCCTTGCTGTTTTCATAAGTATATCTCCTTTTCAGAATGTGTAAAGCTGTTATTTCGCTTATGCGCCGCCGTCCGGTTCTTTTCCTATGACCTCAACCCTGCCCTTAGGCACACCGAAAAGTGCGCTTGCGGCGTCGGTTATCTTTTCTTTGACAACCGCATCGTTGCCGCCCCGGCAGACCACAAGCACTCCCTTGACCTTCGGGCAGAGCTTCTTTACAAGCACCGGACTTTCCGGGTTTCTGCTTCCGCCGATAAGCACAAGCTCTTTTTCCGAGGTTCTTGTGTCGGACGCCGTTCCGCCCTTTATCCCGGCGTTGTACGCATATATGTTCTCAAACGAGCTGTCGAACGTAATCATGACGCTTGCTTTTCCCGTACCTTCGATATCCGATATTATTTCCGCAAGGTTCTCCTCAAGCTTCTCGGCATATGCCGCAAGTTCATCCGCACCCGTTTTCTCGGTGTTTGCGGTACTGCCGTTTGACACGGTAAGCAGTATTATTCCCACGGCAAGCACCGCAAGCATCACGGCATTTTTTCCGTCAATGAGTTTTTTTACGATGCCGAGCGGTCTTTTTGTATCCGTTTCGTTCATGCTTTTACGCTTCACTTCCCTTCTCCGGCGCTTCTCCGGCAAAAACTCCGACGTCCGCACAGCCGGTTATGCTTTCGACATATTCCGTCACTTCCTCCGTATCAAGTCCGCCGGTCACACTTTCCGCAAGCTCCGCCGTAACCCTTGCGAATGAGAGCGTCAGTGTGCCGCCGTCATTTTCTTCTGTTAATTCTATGCTCACTCTGACATCATTTATTCCGAATCCGTACTTTTTGCAAAGCTCTGCGGCTATTTTTTCTTCAAGCTCACGTCTGCATTCCGAAACGACAAGTCCCGACGAATCGGCACTTCCGCTCTCAGCGGCGTCATCGGAAAAGCAGGCGTCCGCACTGAAAGCTCCCGTATTCCGTAATTCTTTGTTATTTACAATCGGCAGAAACACCGTACATATCACAAACAGCACGACGACGAGTCTCACATAGCGTCCGATATTCCGCCCTCCGTCCTCAAATGCGGACATAACGTTATCCGCACAGGCTCCTGCGGCGCACACCGTGAGAACAGTAAGCAATGCTTCTCTCATATTTTCCTCCGTCCGTATATTTTACCTTGTCACCGCTCTCGAAAAAGAGCTTGCGAAAAGCTTTACAGCCCTTGATGCCTCCTCATACGTATTTCCGCAGGAGCCGACCTCGAGTATGAACGAGCCTTGCGTAAACTGCTGGTTGAAACGTGACGAGCGGAGATTGAGCGGTCTTACAAGCGACGGGTAGTCGTCCGCTATGCGCTTTTGAATCGTGAGTGCGGCGGTGAGGTTTTTTCTCCACTCGGGATGAGAGGCACCGCCGTCGTCCGTACCGATAACAAACATTATCTGCGCCGTTTTCTCACCGCATATCTCTGCGGCAGGCTTTATCTTTTCGTTTGTGGTGCGCACGATAGAATCACGGTGAAGGTCTATTACATACTCGATTGACGGGTATTTTTCTATATATTCAGCGATGCTCTTTGCACTTTGCGAATACGCTGAGAGAAACGACTTTTCGTCGTGCATTATCTCACAGTGAACCGTCGGTATGCCGTAGGAATTGAGTGCGTCGGCAAGCTCCGTTCCGAGACCGACGACGTTCTTTGTTGTATCGGTGGTTCTCGGCGAAAGCTCATCTTTCGGGTAACGGTCGGCGTCAACCGAGGTAAAGCCCTCCGTGCCGTGAGTGTGAACAATGAGTACCTTGGGTTTATCGGGCGAATCGAACGGCACTATAGGTGCTATGGGAAAGTCTTTGGCGAGGTACTCTTCGGCGGACACGGTGTACGAGGTGTCGTTGTTTATGCGTATCTCACCGTCCTTTGCGGAGAGGTCCATTGACGTGAGGGGGAAAGTGTCGCCGTCCGCAAATATCTCCGCACCGTCGGACGTGTCGCTCGCCGAGACCGCAACAGAATCGACAGGCTGAGGTTTTTCGACGGAGGTTTCGGCGGTATTTTCGGTATCGTTTGCGTTTGTCTCCTTCGGGAGGCTCAGGTAGTAAGACGAAATGACTCCCGACGCAGGCACGGTTTCCTTTTCGTGAAGAAAATCGACGAAGTCACCGCTCATATTTCCGACACTGAAGGAATACGCACCGACACGGAGCGTGCCGTCGTCAAAACCGATAATTCCGAGCAAGGCAAGTGGTATTGCGGCGAGAATGACTGCGGCAGTAACTATAACCACGCATCTCACAAGCCCGGCAAGAGTTCTTTTAAACTTTCGTGCGGACTTTCTGCCGCGCTCTCTTTTGGTTCGTATGCGTATATTTGCGTCGGCTCGGCGCACGGTCGGCTCTCTTGCGGCGTCGAAGAAGATTGTCTTTTCCTTTCGCACGGGAGTCGGCGGCTCTTCCTTTTTCGCATCTGCGACGACAGTAAACTTTGTGTAGGTCACGTTATCCTCTCCTTTTCGCATCTCGCATATCGGGTGATGATTAATTATAGTACGAAAGGGTCGGAAATATTACTGCTTTGCAAAGGCGTAAAAACAAAAAACGCCCGACAAAATCGGACGCTTCGGCGTATTGTATTTGGATAAAATATATAACGCTGCTATGACACGGTCACGGCTGTCAGATTATGCTTTTGGGTGCGACCTTCACCGTACAGCCGCAAAATCCGCTTTCTTCAAGCGACGCCGTACTTTCGGAGAGCGCTTTTGCGGTCGTATTGTTCTCTTCCGAAAGATGCGCAAGCCACACTTTCTCCGCACCGCCTTCGGCAAGAAACGGCACGAATCTTGCGCAGTCATTGTTCGAGAGGTGTCCTCTGTCGGAAAGAATGCGTTGTTTGAGCATATACGGATACGGTCCGTTTTTGAGCATATCGAGGTCGTGGTTGGACTCGACGACCACCTGACGGCAGCCGATAAGTGCGGCGGCAATGCCCTTTGTCACGTATCCTATATCGGTTGCAAGACCGAATGTGTCGCCGTCGGTATCGCTTATATGAAAGCAGACGCTTCCGAGCGAGTCGTGCGGAGTCTTGAATATATCGACGCACATATTCCCCACCGAAACGCTTTCTCCGGCGTTCTTGATAACGGCGCACCGGGAAAGGTTTTCATAGGCTCCGTCGGCAAGAATATAGTCCGCCGAAAGTCCGTTTATGTATACCGGTATGCGGAACTTTTTCGATATAACCTCGAGTCCTCTTATATGGTCGATATGCTCGTGAGTCACAAAGATTGCGGATATGCCGAGTATGGATTTGCCGATACTCTCAAGCGCTTTTGTCACCGAAAGGCACGAAACGCCGGCGTCGATGAGTATTTTTGTGTCGCCGCTTTCGACGAAGGTGCAGTTGCCTTTAGAACCCGAAAACATGGGAACTGTGTTTATCATAGGGGTAAAAATCTCCTGTAATTGTCAAATGAGCATTGTTATCACGGTGTCGCAAAGCACGACGGCTATCGGCGGAAGAGCCGTGAACACAAGAAGCTTTATTCTGAAGTCCGCCTTGCGCAAAAACGCCCTATCCTTCTCGGAAAGTGTGCCGCATTTTTCAAAATCAAACTTTTCCTCCGGTGTTACCCCCGCCTTTTTCCTCAGATTTATCACGTTTACGTAAACCGCCGCATACAAAACCGCACAAAGGCTTATCAGTGCGATAAAGGCATATGTCACAGCCGAGAGGATGGAGGCATTATGCGAATTCACCGCCGCAACGTAAACTGCGACCGTAACCACGCCCCACGCCGCAAGTCCCACGGCTTTTTTGGCTTTGTTATTCATACCGCCGGCACTCCTTACCACGCATTAAGGCAACGAGCGGAGTGCATTCGGCGCACCCCGCAGATTACCGTTATGATTTTGAAAAGGCTCTTACTTGCAGAGCTTATCGAGCATTACCGCACCGTAGAGACGAACCTTGAGGACGTATGCGCTGTCCTTGCCGAACACGCTTCTCATGAGTGCGTTGAACTCATCGACGTACTTGTTGGGTACAAACGCCTGCATAGTGCCGGCAAATCCGCCGCCGTGTACTCTGTAAGCCGTGTCGGGCTTATCGTTGAGAACCTCGCCGGCAAGTGCAAGAGCAAGAGATATTCCCTGCTCCTCGACGTTCTTTACGGTGAAAGCGTTCTGAAGCATGGTTGCGGAAGAAAGTCCCGACGCCCTTACGCCCTTGAGGAACGACTTGATATCGCCGTTCTTGAGCGCTTCGGTCTGAGCGGTAACTCTCTCGTTTTCGTTGCAGAAGTGGAGCGCACGCATAACGGCTCTGTCGCCGAACTTTGTTCTGAGAGTCGGAATTGCGGCGATAATATCCTTCTTGTCGATGCCTCTGAGGTAAGGCTTTCCGAAGTAGCCGGCGACAGCCTTCATCTCGGCGGGGATGGACGCATAGTCATCGTTGAGGTCGGCGTGGTTTCCGCCGGTGTTTACTATGCAGAGAGAATAGCCGTGAGCATAGAGGTCGAAGTCAAGCTTCTCGACAACGGGAGCCGCAGTATCGAGGAAGTCTATCGCAACGAAGCCCCCGACAGCGCACGCCGTCTGATCCATGAGTCCGC
>CAKSCN010000018.1 GCA_934444485.1 uncultured Eubacteriales bacterium
CCTTTATCACCAAGACTCCTCCGGCAGCAGTCCTCATCAAGAAGGCTTGCAACATCGAAAGCGGTTCCGGCGAACCCAACAAGACCAAGGTGGCTACCATCACAAGAGAACAGTGCAGAAAAATCGGCGAACAGAAAATGGCTGACCTCAACGCAGCATCCGTTGAAGCGGCAGCAAGCATGATCGCAGGTACTGCTCGCAGCATGGGCGTCACTGTAGTTGACTGATTAGGAGGGTACGCAGATGAACAGAGGTAAGAAATATATTGAGAGCGCAAAGCTCATAGACAGAACCAAGGCTTACGAGCCTGATGAGGCACTTGCACTCGTTTGCAAGACCGCTTCCGCTAAGTTCGACGAAACGGTTGAAATGCACATGAGACTCGGTGTTGACTCCCGTCACGCTGACCAGCAGGTAAGAGGCGCCGTTGTACTTCCCAACGGTACAGGTAAGACTGTTCGTACTCTCGTTTTCGCTAAGGGTGATCACGCAAAGGCGGCTGAGGCTGCAGGCGCAGATTACGTAGGTGCTGAGGATTTCGTACAGAAGATTCAGCAGGAGAACTGGTTTGAGTTCGACGTTGTTATCGCAACTCCCGACATGATGGGCGTTATCGGCCGTCTCGGTAAGGTTCTCGGTCCTAAGGGACTCATGCCTAACCCTAAGGCAGGTACTGTTACAATGGACGTTGCCAAGGCTGTTAACGACGCTAAGGCAGGTAAGATTGAGTACCGTCTCGACAAGCAGAACATCATCCACTGCCCCATCGGCAAGGCTTCCTTCGGCGCAGAGAAGCTCACAGAGAACTTCACCGCTCTCGTTGACGCTATCGTTAAGGCAAAGCCGGCCGCTGCAAAGGGTCAGTACATCAAGAGCTGCTCCGTAGCCTCCACAATGGGCCCCGGCGTAAAGGTAAGCTCCGCAAAGATGCTCTAATCCTTAAAATAAGGTACACAGACTCCGTGGGTTTTTCCTGCGGAGTTTTTTTGCGTCGGAAGAGCTTTTTACGTGCGGTTTGAAGAGTGGCGATATACCATATATTGTATGCATATTCAAAAAAGATACTAAATATCGGTAATTTGACCTCTGAAATATGCCTCGAAAAGGCTTTCGAAAAAAAATAATGAAATGTTTTCCGTATAGTCAAAGTTTGTGGGAAACGATGAATTTTTTCTCTTTGCAATTTTATCCTTGACAGCGCAAACGGCGGTAAATGGGAGTTTCTGCGAAAGTGCGCTCTCCGACAAAGAAGTGCTTTACACCCTTTTCTTGTGCATTATTCACAGAAACGCCACCTACTATATATGGAGTCGGTCGGAACAAATCCGCCTATATATTGAAAATTGTACTTGACAAATACACACGATTGTGGTATCATATATCATGTTCCGGAGCGAACCGTATGTAAATAACAGATCTGAAAGGACGTTTGCAATGATTGCAAAGATAAGGAAGAGAAACGGCGAAATCGCCGACTTTGACGCACTCAAAATCAGAGCCGCCATGAGTAAGGCGAACAAGGCGACCGGAGGGGAAGAGATCTCCGATGAAACGCTTGATTGCCTCACACGCCAGGTAACGGCGGCAATTCCCGACAACGACGACGTTTCCGTCGAGGATATTCAGGATATCGTCGAGGAAATGCTCATTCAGGCTGGCTTTGCAAAGACAGCCAAGGCGTATATACTCTACCGTGCCGAGCACAATAAGGTTCGTCAGGCGGAGAGCGACCTCATGGATATATATAAGGTACTCACTTTCTCGGGTGCCGAGGATTCCGATATGAAGCGCGAGAACGCAAATATCGACGCCGACACCGCAATGGGTACGATGCTCAAGTACGGTTCGGAGGGTGCGAAGTACTTCGTCGATAACTACATTCTCCCCAAGGATGTTGCGGCGGCGCACATAAACGGTGATATCCATATCCACGACAAGGATTTCTATATGCTCACCGAGACCTGTTGCCAGATAAACCTTCTCAAGCTCTTCAAGAACGGCTTTTCGACCGGTCACGGATACCTCAGAGAGCCGAACAGCATAATAAGTTACTCCGCACTCGCTTGTATCGCAATTCAGGCGAACCAGAACGAGATGCACGGCGGTCAGTCGATACCCAACTTTGATTACTGCATGGCGCCCGGAGTCGCAAAGACCTACAGAAAAGAATTCCGCCGCCAGCTCACAAACTGCCTCGAGTTCCGCTTCGGCGTTTCTCCCGAGAAGGCAAAGGAGATAAGTGCAAGAATCAAGGCTGAGGAAGACCCGGCAATATGCCTCGACGGTCGTGAGGACACGAGAATATACCTTCGCCGTGTGCTTGACGGCGTTGTCCCCGAGAGCGAGATAGATGCTGCGTCCGATCTCGTATGCGACACAGCCTTCAAGGAGACCGACCGCTCCGCATACCAGGCAATGGAGGCTTTTATACACAACCTCAACACCATGAACTCCCGTGCCGGAGCGCAGGTTCCGTTCTCTTCGATAAACTACGGTACAGACACCTCCTCAGAGGCGCGCATGGTAATGAGAAATATTCTTCTTGCCACCGACGCAGGACTCGGAAACGGAGAGACTCCCATATTCCCGGTTCAGATATTCAAGGTCAAGGAGGGCGTCAACTACAACGAGGACGACCCCAACTACGACCTCTTCAAGCTTGCGATAAAGACCTCCGCAAAGAGACTTTTCCCCAACTTCAGCTTCCTCGACGCTCCCTTCAACCTTGCGTACTACCGTGAGGGCGATCCCGACACCGAGGTCGCATACATGGGATGCCGCACGAGAGTCCTCGGCAACAACTACGACAAGACACGTCAGACCACAAGCGGCAGAGGAAACCTCTCCTTTACCTCGATAAACCTCCCGAGAATAGCCATAGAGTCCAAGGGCAATATCGATAAGTTCTACAGCATACTCGACAAGAGAATGGAGCTTGTGTTCCGCCAGCTCATGAACCGTTTCAAGATACAGTGCTCCAAGACCGTCAAGAACTACCCGTTCCTCATGGGTCAGGGCGTTTGGATAGATTCGGATAAGCTCGGCGAGAACGACAGCGTCGCAGAAGTACTCAAGCACGGTACGCTCAGCGTCGGCTTCATAGGACTTGCCGAAACGCTCAAGGCACTCACCGGAAAACACCACGGCGAGAGTGAGGACAGCCAGAAGCTCGGACTTGAAATAATTACCTACATGAGAGAGAAGTGCGACTCCGAGTCGAACAAAACCGGACTCAACTTCACCCTCCTTGCAACTCCGGCAGAGGGACTTTCGGGACGTTTCGTAAAGATTGACAAGAAGCGCTTCGGCATAATCGAGGGCGTGACCGACCGTGACTACTACACGAACTCATTCCACGTTCCCGTATATTATCCCATAATGGCGGCGAAGAAGATAGCTCTCGAAGCACCGTACCATGCGCTTACAAACGCAGGTCACATAAGCTACGTCGAGCTTGACGGCGACACCACGAAGAACCCCGAGGCGTTTGAGGCGATAATCCGCTGCATGAAGGAGTCGGGAATCGGCTACGGATCGGTAAACCACCCGGTTGACAGAGACCCCGTGTGCGGCTTTACGGGCGTTATAGACGACGTTTGCCCCCGTTGCGGACGCCGTGAGGGAGAGGAAATAAGCCTCGAAAAGCTTGCGGAGCTTCGCAAAAAGTTCCCCTCCGTTCCGACCTTCTACGGCCTCGAATGATAGAGAAACGCACAAATTAAATTGATATATCGATTACACGGAAAGGAAATGACATATGAACAAGGTTATAGTATCCGAAAACAAGACTGTCGGAAAGGACATCGGTTTTGAGAGAATCCGCAGAATCACGGGATATCTCGTAGGCACAACAGACCGTTTCAACAACGCAAAGCGTGCTGAAGAAAGAGACCGTGTAAAGCATGGTATCTGAGAGTTCGGATAAGACTCTCACGGAAAATGAATTAAGGGTTGCCGGGGTAGAGCGTGAGTCCATAGTGGACGGCCCCGGCATACGCTATGTCCTCTTTGTCCAGGGGTGTCCGCACCACTGCCCGGGATGCCACAATCCGGCTACCCACGACTTTAACGGCGGATATACCGACACGGTGGAGAACATTTTCCGTGACTTCTGCGAGAATCCTATACTCACGGGTATGACGCTGTCCGGCGGGGAGCCTATGTGCCGGGTAAAGCCGCTGCTTAAGCTTGCGAAAATGGTTCGTGAGAGAAAGAAGGACATAGTCATATACACGGGATATACCATAGAAGAGCTTGCCGAGAGAGCGAAGACGGAGTCTGAGGTCGCAGAGCTTCTTCTGACCGCACGTCTTGTCGTTGACGGACCGTTTATTGAGGATAAGCGTGACCTTTCGCTTGTGTTCAGAGGAAGCGGAAATCAGAGACTTCTCTACGCCGACGACGTCAAAAAAGCACTCGGGAAAGCAACCGAATAATAAAGTTTAACGCCGCATGGGAAAGTGCTCTCATACGGCGCATTTTTTATCATTCGGCGGTAAAATTCCGCTTTTTTCTGTACTCAAACGGCGTTTTTCCGGTATTTTTCTTAAACACCCTTGAAAAATAGTTTGTGTCCGCAATACCGACCGCTTCGCCGACCTGCCGCACCGAGAGGGATGTGTTTTTCAGAAGATCCTTTGCCTTGTCAATTTTGGTGCGTATTACATAAGCTCTCAGCGGCATACCGACGGTCTCGCTGAAAATATGCTCGAAACGGCTCTTGCTCATGCAGCACATGGCGGCGTAGTCGTCCGCACTCAGGTTTTCGGCGTAGTGCCTGTTTATGCGGTTTACGACTGCCGACAAACCGTCCATAACCTTTCGCCTGTCGTCGCCGTACAGCACCGCCTTTGACATGAGCGCAAGCGCAAGAAAGAAGTAACCGTCGCAGACGTCGCCGCCCGTACCTCCGAGTTCCTTCGACGTCGCCATGCTCCCGAGTGCGGACAGAAGTGCCGGGTCGCTCCCGAAACGAAAGTGCGAAAGTCCGAGAAGCCCGAGCGTTCCGAGATATTCCGCACATCCTCTGCCCGTGAAATGTATCCAGAGAGACTCCGACTTGTCCTTGCGTAAAAATGAGTACTCCTGCCGTTCGTTCGGTCTGTAGAGTACGGCGTCTCCGCTGTATGCATCGATAACCTCGCCGTTTACGACAGCGGTGCAGTGTCCCTTCATTATGCAGAGCATATGGTAGTCCACTCTGCCGTTGGGACGAACCGTGCGGTAATCCGCGTCGTCGAGAATCTGTATGCCGCAGTTGTTGACATGAAGGTACTTCTCGGAAAGTCCCTCACTGCTTATTATTGCCATATTCCGCTTCCTTTCACATTCTGCCGCTGACATTATACCTTGCCCCAAGACGCTTTTCAAGTGATAAAGTGTGAATTCAGCAGGATTGTGCTGATTTTTGACAGAATCGTCAATTTAAAAAAGTGCCGCCGCAGAGTATAATTGACACAAGAACAAAGCTGTGAAGGAAGGACGGTTGAAACGTGAAAAGAACAGCAGTCATAGGCCTCGGAAGCAGAATGACCTCGGTGCTTGAAAAAGTGCTTGCGACGGGTGAGTGCGAGCTTGCGTATGTCGCAGATCCGAGAGCCGAGGAGATACGTGAAGAGCGAAAGGACATCGACAAAAACGAAGTGAGATACTTCCGGTCGGCAGAGAAAATGCTTGCCTCGAAGGATTTTGCGGATAATCCCCCGGACGGAATCTGCGTCGGCACACGCTGCTCACTGCACACAGAGTACGCCGAGGAGGTCATAAAGAGAGGTTTTCCGCTTTTTCTCGAAAAGCCCGTTTGTACGACGAGAGCCGACCTTGTAAAGCTCGAGAACCTTTTGAGCGAGTACCCCGACGCCTCAAAGAAGGTTGTCGTGTCGTTTCCGCTGAGGTTCACGTCGCACGTCGAAAAGGTTAAGGAACTGATTGACGGCGGCGAGATAGGCGAGCTTTCTCAGGTGCAGGCGTGGAACAACGTCCCGTATGCCATAGGCTACTACCACAAGTGGTACCGTGACGAAAACGAAACCGGCGGACTCTTTCTGCAAAAGGCGACGCACGACTTCGACTACATAAACCACATCGTCGGCATGACGCCGGTAATTGTCGACGCCGTGAACTCGAAGCGGATTTTTAAGGGAACACACCCCGTCGGACTTCGCTGTCACAACTGCGCCGAAAAGGACGTCTGCCCGGACTTTACTCCGAATATCGGAAAGCCCTACAACCCGTTTGATATGTGCGCCTTTGCGGTCGATACCGGCAATGAGGACAGCGGCAGTGCCTTTCTCGTGTACCCCGACGGTATGCACACCGTTTACACGCAGAATTTTGTCGCAAGGCGAAACGCCGGAAAGAGAGGCGCACGCTTTATCGGTCATCTCGGCACACTCGAGTTCGATTGGTATACCGACGAGATACTTTTGCACCGTCACTACAAAGACGTGACCGAGCGTATAGAAGTGCCGAAATCCGCAGACCACTTCGGAGGCGACTCAAAGCTTGCCGCAAACTTCATTTCCGTTATGTGCGGTGGCGGCTCAATGTCAACTCTCGAATCGGGAATCACGTCCGCAAGACTGTGCCTTGAGGCAAAGGAAAGCGCGGAAAATCATCGTAAAGAATTGCAAAACATAATAAAGTAAAGGAGATTTTTACAATGGACATCAACAGAATTCCCCCGGAAGAGCTTGGAAAAGGAAGCAGTATCGTGCTTGAAAGGTGCGAGGTCGAACAGGATATGTACTGGAAGGTTGCAATAGAGGTTCTCGAAACTATCGAGGAGAACAACAAAAAGGGCGACCCCACCCTTATGGTAGTTCCCTACGGTCCTCTCGGTCCGTATTCACGCATTGTGTACCTTCTCAACAAGTACGGTGTGAGCCTTAAAAACTGCACGTTCATAAACATGGACGAATACATGGCGGACGAGCATCACTATATCTCCGAGGACGATCCTCTGTCGTTCCGCGGCGGTATGAACAGAATATTCTACAGTAAAATCAGGGAGGATCTCAACGTGCTTCCCGAAAACCGTTTCTTCCCCGATCCCGAAAACCCGGGACTTGTCATGGAGAAGATAAAGGAATTCGGCAAGCTTGACATGGTATTCGGCGGAGTCGGCATTAACGGTCACTACGCCTTCAATGAGCCGCCGGAACCCGGTGAAAAGTGTACCCCGGAGGAGTTCCTCGAGAGAACGACACGTGTGCTTAAGGTTTCCCGAGAGACGATAACCGTCAACTGCTTCATGAACTGCGGCGGCAACCTTGACGCAATACCGAAGTACTGTATAACCGTTGGAATGAAGGAAATGTTCATGGCGAAAAAGGTCAGAATGTGTATGCCCCGTGACTGGAACGCCGGCGCACTCAGAAAAATTCTCCACGGCGAGATAACGGCGGCAGTCCCCTGTTCGCTGTTCAGACGCCATCCCGACGCCAAGCTCTATGCTTCAAACGTCGCTCTCGAGTGTCCCGTGCCCGAGATAAGAGTATACAACAAGTGATGAAGAAAACTCTTGTTATCGTGAATGCGGACGTCGTTTTCCCCGACGGAGTGCGCCGTGCGTGCGTGAAAGCAGAGAACGGAATAATCACGGATATTCGTATTCAGGACGGCGGCGCACGCCTTTTCTCCGAATGCGTGAGAGGAGAGGACGGAAAAATTCACGGTGCGTCGGAAAGCGTGACGGTTCTTGACGCCGAGGAAGAGTATCTTCTCCCGGGCTTTGTCGATACTCACGTTCACGGCGGCGGAGGCTTTGATTTCTGCGACCTCACGGCGGAGGCTTTTTCCGAGGTCGTGCGTGTCCATGCGGAAAACGGCACTACCTCGATTTGTCCGACTGCGGTATCTTCCGGACTTGATATTCTCGACAGAATGTTTGACGTGTACCGTTCCCTGCAAAAAGAGAGCTTTCCGTCAACGCTTATCGGACTTCATCTTGAAGGACCTTTTCTCTCGCCGAAGCAGAGCGGCGCACAGAATAAATCAAGACTCGCACCTCCGACCAAGGAAAACGTTGACAGACTTGCAAAAAGCGGAGGCGGCGTTATAAGAAGAATAGGCATCGCTCCCGAGCTTGACGGCGCATTTTACGCCGGGGACGTGTTCTCGGATATGGGTGCGCTTGTCTCGATAGCCCACAGCGACGCACTTTACGAGACTGCCGCCGAGGCTTTTTGTCACGGCTTTCGTCACATTACGCACCTTCACTGCGCAACTCCCTGGGCGCATAAGGTAAACGAGTGCGTGAGAGCCTGCATTCCCGAGGCGGCGTATCTGATTGAGAACATGAGCTTCGAGCTTATCGGCGACGGTCTGCATATCGCACCGCAGACTATCGAAATGGCGGCAAAGTTCAAAAAGCCGCTTTGCGTGTCCCTCACGACCGACGCAATGCGTGCCGCAGGTCAGAACGTAACCGAAAGCTTCCTCGGCGAAAAGCTGCCCGAAAACAGAGTGATAATCGAAGGCGGCGTGGCGAAGCTCCCCGACCGTTCAAGCTTTGCCGGAAGTATCGCAACCATGGCGGCGGTGTTCAAAAATGCGTGCCTGAACACAAGACTTCCGATTGAGAAAATTTCGGAAATGATGAGTGCCGCTCCTGCCGCCGCAATAGGTGCGGATAGGGAAAAGGGGAGCATCGAAAAAGGAAAGGACGCAGATTTTGTCATTGCCGAAAAATCCTCGCACGATATACTTCACGTCGTGTCGATGGGACGCATAATACGATGATTGGAGAAAGCAAATGCTCAATATACTTTTTAAAGGTCTGCCGGAAAGACTCCGTTCGGGACTTGCAGCGTATTTAAACCGCTATGCCGCAGAGTTTTCCGGAACGCTTAACGCCGAGGTTTCATACACGGACAAAAAAGAGCTGTCTCTCGAGAGAAACAGAGATTTCTGCCGAATCACGGTGCATGAGGACGTACACATTTTCCGTGCGCTGTCGAAGCTTATAATGAATTTCACCGACGAACATTTTTCGTTTTCCGAGACCGCTTACTTTGATTTCATAGGTCCGATGTTCGATTTCGGTCAGGCGTCGGCTTTTCTCACGGTAGATAAGGTGAAGTATCTGCTCCTTGCGTTTGCCGCCGCAGGCTTTGACAAATTCATGATATACACCGAGGACTGCCTTTCTGTTGACGGCGAGCCGTACTTCGGCTACAGACGACCGAGATATACACAGAGCGAGCTTAAAGAAATAGACGACTTTGCGTATGCTCTCGGAATAGAGGTCATTCCGTGCGTGCAGACGCTTTCACACCTTCCGGGACTTATGCGACACGGAAAGTACCGTGCGTTTTCAGATGACGAACAGACACTTCTTGCCGGCGACGAAAGAACGTATGCGCTTGTCGAAAAGATAATTGTGTCGGCATTAAGGCCGCTTCGCACGAAGAAGATACATATAGGACTTGACGAGGCGTGGAAACTCGGTCAGGGCAAATATCTTGTCAGAAACGGTTATGTGCCGAAAGCGGAGATTTTCGCAAAGCACGTTGAGAGGGTAAAGGAGATAACCGACCGTCTCGGACTTTATGCCTTTATGTGGGACGATATGTATTTCCGTGCGGCGTCGCCGAACAACGAATACTACATTCCCGTCGAAGAAGAGCCTGCCGTCGGCAAAAACGGCATGATTCCGCCGTCCGGTCTCGGCTACATTTACTGGGATTACTATCACGGCTACGATTACGTAAAGCCAACCGCCGAAAAGCACCTGCGTGTATTCGGAGATGTGTTCTATGCCGGTGCGGCGGTCAACACATACGGTCTCGGATATATGAGAGAGTTTTCCGAGAGACACGGCGCAGACGCTCTGCGTGCCTGCAAGGACGCCGGAATACGCAAGGTTATCTGCTGTGTGTGGGGCGACGACTCGCGCGAATCTCCGCCGTATGCCGTGCTTCCGTGCGTGTTTATGTACGCCGAACACGCTTATGCAAAAGAGCCTGAGGACGATGACGTAAGGTCTATGTTCGAGTACGCTCTCGGCGTGTCTTATGACGATGTATGTGCCGTAAGTACGATCGACATGGTCCCCGGCTACAGCGACCGTGACGGAAACATTGAAAGATTTTCTCCGGCACGTCAGGCGCTTTATCAGAATGTGCTTCTCGGTATGTTCGACAAAAATTTTGAAAACTGCGCTCTCTCCGAGCATTTTGCGGAGTTCTCGAAACGAATGACCGAGGCAAAAACGCACACTCCGGTGTCCTCACCGTTTTACGGTATGTTCGATTTTTACGAAAAACTCGGCGGCTTCCTTGCGCTCAAGGGAGAGCTTGGCATAAGGCTCAGACGTGCGTATAAGACGAACGACAGGGCAGCTCTCGAAGAACTATCGGATAAGGTCATTCCGACGGCAGAGCGGCGCATGGAGGCGTTTTACGAGGCGTACAGAGACTTCTTCTTTGATAATTACAAGCCGTGGGGCTTTGAAGTGTGCGATATACGCATGGGCGGCGTTATGGGAAGTCTCAAAACCGCAAAGTACCGCACGGACGCATACCTCGGCGGCGTCGGCGGTCTCTCGGAGCTTGATGAAGAGCCGCTTCTGTTCGAGAGACAAGAGAAAGTGGGAAGTACGGTTTACGCCGACATTGCAACGGCGTCGATAATATCAAAGGTACTTTAATATGCACTGCGGTGCGGATCGGGTCGAAAAAAGATTCGGTTCGCACCTTTCTTTTATATTGACAAGCGTGCGGATATATGATATAATTTTACCGTTAATTCATGTACTGCGTGTTAATGCGGAGTACTTATCGCAAGGAAGATTTATTTGGCGCAGAATACTGTTTCGGTCCTGCTTTCGGGAATTTTTACGGCGTTTTTTACGATGTACATATACTTCTCGGTGTTTCCGACGAGGATTGAGAAGAAAAGGGCGTTTGCCGTTTTTACTGTTGTATCGGCGGTCGAGATAGCAAAGCACGTGCTTCTTTTCGATTACATGACGGTGCGGACGCTCCTGCAATGGGTGATGGACCTTGCGACGATAGCGATTCTGTTCAAAGGCTCGTTCTTTAAAAAGGTTGCGGTGTACCTCGGTTACTTTTGCGTTATCGGTCTTTCGGAGACGCTGTTCGTCTGCTTTATCGGGGTGTTTTTGAGAGGAAAGGATTTGTACAGCTCGCACGAAATGCCGCTTTTGCAAACTATTGCGTGTTTTACCTTTGCCACGATAGGCATAATAGCATACGTTCAGTTCCTCAAGCGCAAAAATGACGCTTTTGAGAAGAAATCCATGCGGTATGTGACCATGTATATGCTTGTGCAGGCACTCTTGATTTTCCTCGTTTATGCCATAATGTGGGATTATCGCATGAATGCACTGCCCATTTTGCTTATATATATCGCCGTCATCGGCGTATCGGTCGGCTTCGGAGTAGCACTTATTCGTCTCGTCAAAGCAAGTGCCGCAGAGACAGCACGTGCGGAGCAGATAGAAGCTCAGATGAAGCTCTCTGACGAGCATTTCAAGCGTTTGCAGTTGCAGTACGAACAATACCGCAAGCTTCGCCACGATTACTACAACCACGTAAGCACCATAAAAGGCATCAAAGACGAAGCTGAGAGAGACGCCTACATCGACGACCTCACAAAGCAGATTGAGAGTCACCGAGGCATAACTTTCTGCTCAAACGCCGCTGTTGACGCACTTCTCTTCAACGAAAAAGCACAGGCGGATAAAGTCGGCGTGAAGATTGAGTTCAAGATTGCCGACATAGACAACCTTACAGTTTCGAGTATCGACCTCTGCACAATCCTCTCGAACCTCATCGACAACGCAATAAGAGGTGCGTCTGAGGTTGACGGTGAGGACAAACGCTTTGTGAGCGTGTCAGTCTTCCCGAGGGCAGGGCAGCTCATCGTGAACGTCCGCAACGGCAGTCTTCCTCCGAAAGAAGATCTCTCGACGACGAAAAAACACACCAAGGACGGCGAACACGGACTCGGTCTTACAATCGTGCGTGAGGTCGCCGAAAGGCACGGCGGTGCGGCGGTCTATAGCTTCTCGGACGGTATGTTCGAGGCGTCGGTGAGCGTCTGCGAATGACAGACGAAACGGTGAAAGTGTGAAAGGGGACAATAGCATTATGAAAAACGAAATAAAACTCGGCATTATAGGAACAAACTTCATATCGGATACGCTTTGCGAAAGTGCGGAAAAGGTTGACGGCATAAAGCCGCACGCAGTGTACTCGAGAACCCGCAAAAAGGGTGCGGAGTTTGCGGCAAAGCACGGTATTGAGAAAGTTTACTGCGACCTTGACGAATTTCTGTCGTCGGACATAGATGCGGTTTATATCGCAAGCCCGAATTTTCTCCACGGCAGTCAGAGTCTTGCGGCAATTTCTCACGGAAAGCACGTCATCGTCGAAAAACCGGCGGCACTCAACGAGGAGGAGTTTTCTTTAATGGCAGGTGCGGCGAAAGAAAAGGGAGTCGTACTCATGGAGGCAATGCGCCCGGTCCACGACCCTGCAATGAAAGAAGCAAAGGAGGCACTCGGCGAGATAGGCAGGATACGCCGTGCGTCGATAGAGTACTGTCAGTATTCGTCACGCTACGACAAATTCCGTGCCGGCACGGTGCTTAACGCCTTTGACGTGTCCCTCGGAAACGCCGCAATAATGGATATCGGTGTTTACGCCGTCGAGGTCTTGGTTTACCTTTTGGGTATGCCCGAAAAAATCACGGCGTCGAAGTCGATAAAGCTTATGAACGGCTTTGAGGGAATGGGAAATGTCATGCTTGACTACGGCGGTTTTACGGCAACGGTCGCTTACTCGAAAATTTCCGACTCCGCAGTGCCGTCGTTCGTGCAGGGTGAGGACGGATACGTGACGGTTGTTCGTCCGTCGTCGGTCGATGAGGTGACGGTACACACGAGAAAGAGCGGTACACGGATTATCGCAAAGGGAAGAACCGAGTGCAACATGATATACGAGCTTTCAGACTTTGTGAAGGCTGTCGGCGGCGGTCTTGACCTCTCGTATTACACGGAGCTGACACGGGGGACTTTGCATATTATGGACGAAATCCGCCGAGAAAACGGCGTGGTGTTCCCGACGGAAATATAAAGACCTGCGAAAAGACGTGAGCCGAAAGGCGAGGTCTCGGTTTGGTGCAAGAGGCACGTCAATTTTCCCGTGCTTTTGTTAATTTTTTATTGCAGGTGTTGCGTTTTCCGCAAAAGTGTGATATAATTACAGAGTGTGTACGGCTTCGGCGTATATATTCGCAATTTTACGTACACGGATTATTCCGAAAAAACAAACATATCCGAAACGCTTTTTGTTTCGGGCGAGGTCGGCGGCAATTTGCGTGCGAACCTCATAATTAAACGAAAGGAACGGTCAGAACAATGAAGGCAAGATTACCCAAGGGTGTGGGCGGCGGTCCGCAGAATATGCAGTCCATAATAAAGCAGGCTCAGAAGATGCAGGAGGATATGGAAAAACTCCAGGAAGAGCTCAACGAAAAGGAATATGAGGTTTCGACGGGCGGCGGTGCCGTAAACGTCAAAATCAACGGCAAGAAGGAGATAACCGAAATCAAGATCTCCGAGGACATAGTCGATCCCGACGACATCGAGACTCTCGAGGACACCCTTATGGCGGCTGTGAACGAAGCTATAAAGAAGGTCGAGACGATAAATTCCGACGAAATGAATAAGGTAACAGGCAACATCTCGATGCCGGGTCTGTTCTGATGCCGGAGGGCAGAGGGCGTATTACCCCAATAGACAGACTTGCGGACAGCTTCCGCAA
Organism: uncultured Eubacteriales bacterium; assembly: GCA_934444485.1. GTDB lineage: Bacteria > Bacillota > Clostridia > Oscillospirales > CAG-382 > CAKSUT01. The sequence continues at coordinate 13,794 of CAKSCN010000018.1, forward strand.
ACTTCCGGGCGTCGGAAAAAAGTCGGCGTACCGTATGGCGTTTGCCGTGCTTGACATGACCGACGAGGCGGCGGCGGAGTTTGCAAAGTCGATAACCGACGCAAAAGCAAAAACCAAAAGGTGCGCTGTGTGTCAGAACATATGCGAGGGCGAAATCTGCCCCGTTTGTGCCGACAGCAAGCGTGACAAGAGGCTCATATGCGTACTCGAAGACCCGAGGGACGTTGCGGCGGTTGACCGTATACGTGACTACAACGGCGTATACCACGTTCTCCACGGCGTTCTTTCTCCGCTTGACGGAGTGGGTCCCGACGGCATCACGATAAAGGAGCTTATCGCACGCATAAGCACTCTCTCGGAGGAGGATCCCTCAAAGCCGATAGAGCTTATTCTTGCGACGAACCCCAACGTCGAGGGTGAGGCGACGGCGGTGTACATTGCAAAGCTCGTGAAGCCTTTCGGCGTGAAAACAACGAGACTTGCATACGGGATCCCCGTCGGAGGCGACCTTGAATATGCCGATGAAATAACGCTCACAAAAGCGATAGAGGGTCGGCGAGAACTTTAAATTCAGGCGGAATTTCATGGGTTTATCTCTGATTTTCCGCTCTTTTTGTAAACGGAGGTGCTTACTATGCTTAAATTTTCCGTATGTATCGACGCACTTTTAAAGGAGTATGACTTCGCCGACAGAATTAAGCGTTCAAAGGAACTCGGCTATTCGGCGGTTGAGTTCTGGTTTTGGAAAGATAAAGACACCGACCTTATTGCAAAGGCGTCAAGGGAGTACGGCGTGCCGATAGCGGGAATGTGTACCGACACAAAGCGTGAAAAGCCCGAGGGCTACCACGGTCCGCTGTACATGGAGGACACGGAGGAGTTCTGCCGCATAGCGAAGGATTCGGCGGACCTTGCGAAAAAAATGGGAGTCGGCACTCTTATCATGCAGACCGGCGACGAAAGGCTCGATATTCCCCGTGACGTTCAGCACGCAAACCTCGTCGTGAACCTTCGCCGTGCCGCAAAAATATATGAGGACGCAGGCGTAACGCTTGTAGTCGAGCCGCTCAACACTCTTTACAATCACAGAGGCTATTACCTTTCCTCAAGCTATGAGGGATTCTCGATAATCAGAGAGGTTGACAGTCCCAACGTGAAGCTCCTTTACGACGTATACCACCAGCAGGTGACGGAGGGCAACCTCATAAACAATATCACCGACAACATCGACCTTATCGGTCATATCCATATTGCCGACGTGCCCGGCAGAGGCGCACCGGGTACGGGTGAAATAAACTGGAAAAATGTCTTCGCCGCTATCGAGAAGAGCGGATACGATAAGTACATAGGTCTCGAATACTTCACGGCAAGCCCCACGGAGAAAAGTCTCGAGAAGTTTGTCGAGGATTTTTCCGAGTTCACACGGTAAATATAATTGACAATTGACGATTGACGATTAAAAGAGTGGAGAGTACGAAAGCGGAGCTTTCGTCAGAGTGAAGAGTGGAGTTGACGTTGAAAAACTGCTTTGCCGTTTTTCTTCATTAATTTTACAGTGCGGATTTTGAGCTTGGCGGTAAAAGGTAAATGCTTGGAGAAAAAGAGAAACTGATGCCTCAGGCGATTGACGATTGACAATTACATACAGACGTAAAAAAGAGCCCAAGCATCCAAGCCGAGGCTCTTTTCTGTATTTCCGGACAAAAAGTAAAAGGGGAGAACATAAGCGTCCCCCCTTGAGAGTGTTTATTTGTAGAACCTCGATATAACCGCAATCGGCACAAGCCAGAAGAGCTGTATCAGAAGTACAAACAGCGAGTTCACTATGTGTACCGTGCCGGCAGGGTTCATGAAGTTGAGAGCAAACAACGCTATCGGAATGACAAAGCCGAATACCGTTCCCATCGCCTTGACGATGCTGTTTACCTTTATCGTGCGTCCGAGTCTGTCGCAGAGAATGTAGGTCTTGAGGAAGTTGTGAATGCCCGAAAGGGAGATGATACCCGAGTCTATGTTCTTCGAGGTTGAGGGCAGACTTCCTATTCCGGAACCCTTGACAACGCTTATCTTGTGGTTCTTTCCTCTGAGGTTGGAGAGAAGAATGTCGTTGTTTATGCAGGGGTCGGCGGTTCTCACGGATACGCAGATGTCGGCGTCGTTGAGTCCCGAGAGGATTGTCTCAAACTGCGGATTTATCGCATACTTTATGTAGAACTTCGCAACCGTCTCGTTGTTCTTTACCATGTAAAGAATGCTTCCGAGAGAGGAGATGTAGGAGTTGTCAACCGAATCCTCGTAGCACGCAAAGCCGTTCGCACGGAGAAATGCGCTTGTTGCAAGAAGATACTCGTTCTTTCCGATCGCCGCCTTTATGGCGTCGGGGTAAACGGCGAGAATCTCAACGTTGTCGAGGTCGCTTCTGTCATAAGTAACCGCCTTTGCGAATACGTTTGAAAGAGGTCCGCCGAGCTTCTTGGAAATAAACGCAATGTCGAGAATAGCGCTGTCGAGAGCGGTGTTTCCGTAAACACGGATGCTTGAAACACGAACGTCCTTGGGCGGGAACACCTCGGTGTCTTCAAACGAGATTACCGATACGTTTTCGTATTCCTCGTGTACGTTCTGACCGACTATCGCACAGTTGTGACGGCTTGCCTTCTTCGCAAGAAGATAACGGGGAAGAGCCGCCGCAAGATAAGTGCCGAACGATATCGACGAAAGGAATATAACGAGTGCCGACGTGAGCGCAACATAGAGGTCAAACGTGCTGAATACGTAAACCGCCGCACCGACCGCAAGAGATACGAAGAACGACAACGCACACTTCACGCCGAAGCCGTTCTCGCACTTGGGAACAGTTTCGTTTCTGGAGGTGAAGTTTAAGTACTTTTCGCCCTTCTGAATGGTGAACGCCTTGGAACCTGCGGTCATGTACTCCTGGAAGGGAGCGCAGTCGTCGCCCGTCGGGTCAAGTTCAACGGAGCCGTACTTCGACGCCGGAGACGCCGCTATTCTGAACGAAAGGTAATCCGACGTGGATTTGTAGTAATCGTAGAGAGAAACGAGGAACAGCGCAAAACAGCCGACCGAGCCGAAGGTGTAAACCTCGTCATTGCCCTTGCAGGTAACGGCACCGTATACCGAATACGCAGTTATCATGAGCGTCATCACAAGAGTGACGCACTCGGGAGAACCGAACCTGTCGTAAAGGTCAACCGCACCCTCGATAAGCTTGTCGAGCGCACACATAGCCGCAAAGAACATTATCTGAAGGTCAACCAGTATGTAAACCGCACTGTAGGTTCCGGGCTTGAGGAAGTCCGATATGGGGAAGAAGTTCGCACTGAGCGAATAGAGAATCGAAAGGAGGAAGAAGAAGCCCGTTCCGATAACCGAGAGAAGCGCAAGTCGTGACTTTTTGAACATGAAGCCGAGAGAGCGGTTAATGCCCTGCTCGGAGGAAAAGTCCGCCTCTTCACGGTGAAGTATCTCGTTCGCCGCCGCACGCTTCGACTGCTTTTTCTTGCCGTTTCCGTAGCCGTCGCCGTCACGCACTATGGGGTTGCTGCCGGTCGTCGAGCCGAAGAGCGTTTCAAGTCCGCTCTTGACCTTTTCGCCGGCGTCGTTTCCTATGTTTTCTTTTGCACTGTTGAAAGCCTCACTTTCGGGCGTTATCTTGCCGTCCTGCTTGGCTTCGCTCTCAAATTCGTCGAAGCCGACGTCCGCAAACATCGGATCTCTTTCGCCGTCCTCGCCGAAGAGTGCGTTTCTGTCAACCGTACCCGTGCCGGCGGTGCTTTCATCTTCGGCCTTTGCCGTCGGAAGCTCCTCGCCGACCTCGTACACGTCCTCAGGCTCCGACTCCGCTTCATCCGCACCGTATATGCGCACGTCATCTGCGTCTTCGTCCTCTTTGTCGGCAGATACCTTGTCGGTCGTGCCGGTAATTTCGTTTATTGCGTCAAAAAGCTCCTTTACGGAGTGAGTTCCCGTTATCTTTACCGTCTCTCCGGTCTCTCCGACTGCGGACGTCGTACCGAATACGACGGTGTTTCCGGCGTCGGGGCTGTCGTTCTTTTTACCGTTGTTCGACAGAGTATCGCTCGGCGTGTTTCCCTTGACGACCACCTCGTCGAACAAAGCCTTTACCTCAGCTTCTTTTCCGGCAAGGTAATCCGCCTCATCCGGCGCCGCTTTTGCCGACGGCTCGGACTTTACGGAAGAAGCGTATTCGGCGAGAATACTGTCGATTGAAAACTCCGATGTTTTGGCTTTGGCGCCGCCGTCCGCATTGCCGTCCTCCGATACACCCGACGCACCGGTAAGCTTCTCGTTATCGCTCATGCTTATACATTCCTTTCGGTTTTGTTTGTCTGATGTTTTTGTACTTTACTCGGAAATACCGCGCTGTCTGAGTGCCTCGTAAAGGAGTACGGCAGCCGCCGTCGAAACGTTGAGGGAGTTTACCTTTCCCCTCATCGGTATCGAAACTATGTAGTCGCACTGCTTCTTGACAATGTCCGAAATTCCGTTTTCCTCACTGCCCAAAACTATGGCGCAGGGAAGATCGAACTCCGCTTTTTCGTAATTCTGACCGTCCGCCTCCGCACCGAATATCCAAAGTCCCTTGTCCTTGAGCTTGCGGAGTGTGTCTGCGACGTTCGAGCATTTTGCCGCCGCAAGGTGTTCAACCGCTCCTGCCGACGCTTTGACGACAGCCGGAGTGATGCCTGCCGCACGACGCTTCGGAATGATTATGCCGTGCGCACCCGCACCCTCGGCGCACCTGATTATCGCACCAAGATTATGCGGATCGGAAACACCGTCGCACACAACCACAAGCGGCTTTTCGCCACGTTCTTCGGCAATTGCGAGAATGTCGTCTATCGTCACATACTCTTTCTCTGACGCAATGGCGACAATTCCCTGATGCTGTTCGTAGCCGCAGAGTGCGTCAAGCTTCGGCTTCTCGACTTCGATTATCGGAATGCCCCGCTTTATGCTCTCCGCAACAAGAACCGTTATCGAACCCTCACGTTCACCGGCTCTGACGAAGATTTTTTCAATGTCACGCCCGGATTTGAGAAGCTCTCTCACTGCGTTTCTGCCGGGAACGGCGCCGTTTGCGATTTCTTCGTCACGGTTTGTTTCCGCCCTTTCGGGACGTGAAGAAGACTTCGCCGACCTCGGCGCACCTTTGCCGAACGAACCGCCCTTTGCGTAACCGCCCTTTTTCTGCGAGCCGAACCTCGCACCTCGGTTTTCCGAACCGTATTTCTTATCCGATTTGCTGTAACCCATATTTATTTCTCTTTCATTTTGTGATGTAACTTATGATATAACTATACCTATTATGTATTATAACACAACTCGACACTTTTGTACATAGCATTTTTGACGAAAACATAATTGTTTACATTTGTGAAACATTTCACGTAACAAACGACGTATAACGACAGGATTTTTGTGCCGACAGAGGTAAAATGTAGCGTGAAACAACACACAGCAACCGAAAGAGGGAGTGATACAATGCCGTTCGGATTCTTTAAAACGGCGAAAAAGCCCCACGAGATGCCGCACGCCGACGCCGTGGACGAAACACGGATAGTGAATATAAGTCCTAAGCTCATCTCACCGAACCCGTCACAGCCGAGATGCGATTTCGACGCCGACGCAATAGTTTCGCTTGCCGACAGCATATCGAAGTACGGCTTCATTCAGCCGCTCTGCGTGAGGGTGAGCGAGGAGGGGACGTATGAGCTTATCGCAGGCGAACGCAGGCTTCGTGCCGCAAAGCTTCTGGGACTCGAGCGTGTGCCGTGTATCGTCGTACCCCGAGGGACAGACCGCAAACGCTCGGCGGAGCTTGCCATCGTCGAGAACATACAGAGGGAAAACCTTAACTTTTTCGAGCAGGCCGCCGCCATTCGAGAGCTTATGTACCTCTGCTCATACACCCAGACAGAAGCGGCGGAACGCCTTTCACTTTCGCAGTCGGCGGTCGCCAACAAACTGCGCCTGTTGAAGCTCGGAAAGAGCGAACGTGCCGCCGTGCTTGCCGCAAAGCTCACCGAACGCCATGCCAGGGCGCTTCTTGCCGCACCACAGGAGAAGCGTATGACGATAATCACGCTTGCTTCGGAGCTATCTCTCGGAGTCGCACAGACCGAGTGCCTCGCAAGGTTTGCCGCCGACAATGATGACTGCGACGACGCCTCTCTCGAGAGTGAAGCAAAGCGCATAAAGTGCCGTGCGGAGACCGCATATAATAATAGGAAGAAAAGTGCGCAGCCCGACGCAAAACGTGAGTGCGGAAGCAAACCGAGGGTGAAAATCGCCGTGCGTGACCTCGGCTTGTTCGTGAACTCCTTTGAACACCTTGCGGAGCTTGCCGAAAAGACCGGTGCCGTCGTCGAGAAGAGCATAGATGAGACGGGAGAGGGCGTGGAATTCCGCATGAGGATAATTCCGAACACCTCGGGTGACAGTGCCGATATGTGAGTATTATTGAAAATCATCACGGCGTTTGGGCAATATACACAAAATTGAACACGATTTTTTTACACATTGCACCGAATATTCTTCCGAAAAAGACTTGCTTTTTTTCTCGAATTGTTGTATAATGTATCTGTGTAATATTGGATGGGTGTCTCTGTCCATGCAGAGCGCCCGAAACACAAATACAATTAAAGGAGACAGAAACATGAAAACCAGAAAAATTCTCTCGTTGATCCTTGCGGTTTTGATGGTCATGTCGGCAGGTACGGTATTTACCGCTTCTGCTGAAGAAACTGTCATTGAAACCACAGCAAACGAAGAAACTGTCCTCGAAGAGACCCCGGCGGAGGAAACTCCCGCAGAGGAAGAAGTTCCTGCCGAGGAAGAGACTTCCGTTGAGGAAGAAGCTCCTGCCGAGGAAGAGACCCCGGTGGAAGAAACTCCTGTTAAGGAAGAAGCTCCCGAAGAGAAAGTCGAGCTTGCGGAGGGGGAAACTTACCCTGCTTCAGAAGTCCTCACCGACGGCGAGGGCAACCCGAGGGCGGTAATCCACGACTGGAGAGCAGAGGCCGACAACTCAGGCTTCACCAAGGACGGAAGCTACTACTTTGCGGCAAATAATAATCCCAGACCTAAGTTTGCAACATGGAACGGAAGCAATGTGCCCTCTATGGAGAACGGTCTCTTCAAGTACACAATCGGCGCAAATACCGCTATGCTTGAGATTGACCATCTTACTCAGAAAACACCGGCTCTCAATATCACCTACGCAACAAGACTTCTCAAGATGAGAATCAAGACCGTAGGCACCGACGGCGGCGACGTAAATGTTTCCGTTGTTATGAACAGAAACAAGACCGAGCTTGCCGACGGTACAACGACTTCCGCTGACGTCAGACCGAAAATCACTTCCGCACTCAAGGCTGACGGCGAGTGGCACACAGTTACTCTTGACCTTGCGGGAAAGTGGAAAGAGTTTATTGACTCTACCGACTACACCGATCTTGTAAAGACTCCCTATGAGTATAAGGGAAGCAACCAGTACAGAATCGACTTCGGCGCAGGCACGGGCGGCGGCGTTTACATAGACTACATCGGCTTCTTCAAGTCCGAAGACGACTTTGCGATCTATGACTCCGAGGCCAGAACCTTCAACGATCCCGAAATCGCAAAGAAGCCCGAGGGACTCGCTGTCGTAAACGCAACTGCGGCAGATGCGGCAGACGGCAAAATCACCGGCGTTGACGAAACAATGGAATACTCCTCCGACAACGGTGCGACATGGACGCCTGTTACCGGCACGGAGATCGCAAACCTCGCAGTAGGCACATACCTCGTAAGAGTTGCAAAGAACGGCGGTGTTCTCGCCTCCGAAAGCGTTTCTCTCGAAGTAGGCTACACCGTGACAGAGGTTCCTTACCTCCACAACACCTTCAAGAAGCTCGCTTCCGGCGAACCCGTTAAGATCGGCTACTTCGGCGGTTCCGTAACCTACGGTTCGGGTCTCGAAGACGGCAAGGACAGGGACATTTACTCTTGGAGAGGTCTCACCGGCACATGGTTTAAGGAAGCTTATCCGGACGCCAAGATAACTCTCAGAGACGCCGCAATAGGCGGTACCGGTTCGAGATTCGGTTCGTTCCGTACAAACTCCTACCAGACAGGTCTTGAGCTTGACAAGCAGGCGGCTGACCTCGTATTCGTAGAGTTCGCAATAAACGACAACTACGAGTCAAGAGCCTCCGAACCCGAAAAGGTAAAGAG